>NZ_BAAARV010000102.1:0-114180 GCF_039532525.1 Dactylosporangium salmoneum | reverse complement strand
GCGGGCGCGAACGGCGCGGCGACCGGGCGCGGCGGCCCGGCCGGATCGAACCGGCTCGGCGGCACGGCCTGTGGCGAGCCCCCGGGCGGCACCGGCGGGAAAGGCCCCGGCGGCGACCCGGCCGCAGGCCCAGGCCCGGAAACCGGCGCCCCACCAGCGCCCGGCCCACCAGCGCCCGGCCCACCGGCGGGACCGGCGAACGCGGGAGGCCGGGAAACCGGAGCCGCGCCGGGGAACGCGGGAGGCCCGGCAACCGGAGCCGCGCCGGGGAACGCGGGAGGCCCGGCAACCGGAGCCGGGCCCGGGAAGGCCGGAGCGCCATGACCGGCCGCAGCCGCACCAAAAGCAGGCGGCCCGGAAACAACAGGCGGGCCGGAAACGGCAGCAGGCGGCCCGGAGACAACAGGCGGGCCGGAGACGACGGGCGGCCCGGAGACCACCGGGGGCACCGGGGGACCGGACGTCGGGAACCCGGCCGGCGGCACGGGTTGCGTGTCGTCGCTGGCCCGGTAACCCGCCGCGGCCGAGGGCAGCACCGTGGTCGAGGCGGCCGGGAACGCCGTAGTGGGCGAGCCGGCATAGGCGGGCCGGGCGACGGGCGGGGCGGCGGCCGGCCCCTGGCCCAGCCGGTACTCGTGCACGTCGGGCGAGTCGACCGCGGACTCCGGCGCCAGGGGCACCGTCCGCGGCCAGGCCCGCCAACGCTTCACGCTCGCCGCGGCGACCAGCAGGGCCACGCCCAGCACGGCCGTCGTGCCGTTGCGGATGGGGCCGGTGAGGTCGGCCGTCACGAAGCCGAGGTCGAGGTCCTTCGGCAGGCTCTTCATCGCCGACAGCGGGTCGATGAAGAGGCTGACATATGTGGCCAGGAGGGCCAAGCCGGCGACGATCGGGCCGACGGGGGAGATGCGCAGGGTGGCGATCAGGCCGATGAGGAGGCCGGCGCCGAGCAGGTACGCGGCGGGCACGAGCAGGTCGACGGAGTCGAAGGCGCCGCGACTCAGCCACTTGTCCACGGTGCCCGTGGATTTGGGTTGACCGATGGCGATCAGCAGCCACGCAATCGGGGCGATCAACATCCCCGCGATCAGGCTTCCGACGTGTCGCATGGGTCGCACCGTACCGTCTTTGGCATGACCGAGCACACCGGCCGACCGCCCAGCCGTCCCACTGGTTACTCGCGGGTCACGCTGAGCCGGATCATGACCGCAGTCGACGTGAATCTGTACGGCACGGTCCACGGCGGCGTGATCATGAAATTCATCGACGACGTTGCCGGTGCGGCGGCGGCGCGGCACAGCGGAGGGACGGCCGTCACCGCCTCGATCGACGAGATCGCCTTCCTCGAGCCGCTGCGCGTCGGCGACCTCGTGCACGCGTATGCGCAGGTCAACTGGACCGGCACGACGTCCATGGAGATCGGCGTGCGGCTGGAGGCCGAGCGGTGGGACGAGGTGAGCGAGGGGGAGCCGGTCGTGGTGGCCACCGCGTACCTCGTGTTCGTCGCGGTCGACGCGGACGGCAAGCCGCGGCCCCTGCCCGCCGTGGTGCCCGACTCCCCGAAGAACGAGGGCCGCTGGCGAGAGGCAGAAATCCGACGCGAGCACCGCCTGGCGCGCCGCGAGGCCATCCAGCGCCACCGGGAAGAGCAGCGGCAGAGAGAGAAATAGCCGGGAACACGCCGCCGCACACCGGACAAGAAGAGGTGTGGACGGCGGGAGCACCAACATCGACGACGCGGCGGCCCAGGCCGAGATCGACAAGGAGGCGGCCGAGCCGGCGAGCATGTACCGCCCGACGCCGGTCTTCCTGGCGAGCCTGCCGGCGGACCCGCAGCAGCTGCTGACCTACCTGCGGCAGTGGGTCCATGACACATACCCCGACCGCCCCGCGGACAGCATGATCTGGAAGGACGCCTACGAGCTGATCCACTACTCGGAGCCGTTCTGGACCCCGCAGCAGCGCGCCGCGATCTACAAGGCGCTGGGCGCGATGCCCGACGTCAAGGCGACCACGGCGACGATCGCGGGCACCGGGTACGACCTGGTCTGCATGGTGCGCACCGACGTCGGCCCGGGCGACCAGGCCGACTGCCTCCTGTTCGAGTCGGCCACCGGGCGCTTCGCGGGCGACGCGACCGCGGGCACCGGCATGGCGCTGACCGCGGCCACGGTCGACCTGGTCGACTACGGCACCCAGCCGCGACCGGCCCCCGGGGTCAAGCCCACCGTGGACCCGAGCCTTCAGGGCAGCCACGCGCCGAAGCCGAAGAAGTGAAATAAGGCAAGTCGCACGTGTGGGCGCCACACCGAAGCGAGGGCTCGCATAGGGGGCGTCCACACTGAGCGAACGTTTTGGCGTGCCGCAAGATGGTCTCATGGCGAAGATGCTCTGGCAGCCCCCGGCGGACGTGCTCGATCGCACCCGGATCGGCGCCTTCGTGCGGTGGCTGGCGGAGCACGGCCGCAGCTTCCCCGAAGGCGACTACCAGGCGCTGTGGCAGTGGTCCGTGGACCACCCGGGCGAGTTCTGGCAGGCGATCTGGGACTACTTCGAGGTCATCGCCCACGAGCCGCCGACCGCGGCGCTGGCCGACGCCCACATGCCGGGCGCGAAGTGGTTCCCCGGCGCGCGGCTCAACTACGCCGAGCACGTGCTGCGCATGCCCGGCGTCGCCGACGACGAGCCGATGGTTCTCGCCTGGTCGCAGACCCGGGAGCCGGTCACCCTCACCGCCGCGCAGCTGCGCGAGCAGGTGCGCCGGGCCCGGGCCGGGCTGCGGCGGCTGGGGGTGGGGCCGGGCGACCGGGTGGCCGCCTACGCGCCGAACATCCCCGAGACGTTCGTGCTGATGCTGGCGACGGCCAGCCTGGGGGCGATCTTCTCCAGCTGCGCGCCGGAGTTCGGCACCCGCTCGGTGGTCGACCGCTGGCTGCAGATCGAGCCGAAGGTGCTGGTGGCGGTCGACGGGTACCGCTACGGCGACAAGCCCATCGACCGCGACCCCGAGGTGGCGGCCATCCGGCAGGCGCTGCCCTCCCTGGAGCACGTCGTGCGCATCGGGTACCTGGACCCGTCCGCCGGGAACTGGGCCGACCTGGTCGCGGAGACCGACGAGCCGCTCGAGTTCGCCGCGGTGCCGTTCGGGCAGCCGCTGTACGTCCTCTACTCCTCCGGCACCACGGGCCTGCCGAAGCCGATCGTGCACGGGCACGGCGGCATCCTGCTCGAGCACCTCAAGATGCTCGCCCTGCACCACGACCTCGGCCCCGGCGACCGGTTCTTCTGGTTCACCACGACCGGCTGGATGATGTGGAACTACCTCGTCTCCGGCCCGGCCGTGGGCGCCGCCGTGGTGCTGGTCGACGGCAATCCGGCCCACCCCGACCTCGGCTGGCTGTGGCGGGTCGCCGAAGAGAGCGGGATGACGTACTTCGGCACGTCCGCCCCGTTCCTGCTCTCCTGCCGCAAGACCGGCCTGGTGCCGAAGGACTTCGCCGACCTGAGCCGGCTGCGCGGGGTCGGCTCGACCGGCGCGCCGCTGCCGCCCGAGGGCTTCGAGTGGGTCTACGAGGCCGTGTCCGACAAGGTGCTGCTGGCGTCGGCCTCGGGCGGTACCGATGTCTGCACCGCCTTCGTCGGCGGGGTGCCGCTGCTGCCGGTGCGGGCCGGCGAGATCGCCTGCCGGGCCCTCGGGGCGCGGGTCGAGGCCTACGCCGCCGACGGCACGCCCGTGGTCGGCGAGCTGGGCGAGCTCGTGATCACCGCGCCCATGCCGAGCATGCCGGTCGGCTTCTGGGGCGACGAGGACGGCTCCCGCTACGCCGACGCCTACTTCGGCACCTACCCGGGCGTCTGGCGGCACGGCGACTGGATCACCATCGACCCCACCGGCGCCTGCGTGATCACCGGCCGCTCCGATGCCACCCTCAACCGGGGCGGCGTGCGCCTGGGCACGAGCGAGTTCTACTCGGTCGTCGAAGGGCTGGACGAGGTCGTGGACTCCGTGGTGGTACACCTGGAAGACCCCGAGGGCGGCGCCGGTGAGCTGCTGCTGTTCGTGGTGCTGGCCCCGGGCGTGGCGCTGGACGACGCGCTGAAGGCGCGCATCGCGCGGGAGCTGCGCACCGCGCTCTCCCCGCGCCACGTTCCCGATCAGGCTTTCCAGGTGGATGCCGTACCGCGGACGCTGTCGGGCAAGAAGCTCGAGGTACCGGTGAAGCGAATCCTCACCGGCACCCCCATCGAGTCGGCGGCGGCCAAGGGCGCGCTGGTCAACCCCGAGTCGCTGCGCTACTTCGCCGAGATCCGCGCCAAGCGGGTGGCCGACGGCGTCTAGAACCGCTCGGCCTGCTCGGTCGCGGCCCGGGCGGCCAGCTTCTCCGGGTCGCTGTTGAC
Source organism: Dactylosporangium salmoneum (assembly GCF_039532525.1). Lineage (NCBI taxonomy): Bacteria > Bacillati > Actinomycetota > Actinomycetes > Micromonosporales > Micromonosporaceae > Dactylosporangium > Dactylosporangium salmoneum. The sequence continues at coordinate 109,782 of NZ_BAAARV010000102.1, read as the reverse complement.
GCTGAGCACGATGCTGGCGCCGGCCGCGAGCGGTGCGATCAGCCACTCGACCGGGTCCGGGTGGGCGACCGCGTCGATGAGCACCCGCCCGCCCGGCAGGGCCAGCGCGCGGCCCCTGGCGACGAGGTCCTCGGTGCCGCCAGGGTCGGCGGGCCCGGAGAAGTGGTCGCCGAACTGCCGCACCTCGGCCACGTAGTCGGCCCAGCCCGTCGGCACGCCGCCGCGCATCGGCAGGCCCATGGGGGCCAGGCCCAGCACGTACCGGTCGGCGGGGCCGGGCGCGCCGGTCTCGGCCGCGGCCAGCGAGGCGAACTCGACGTCGGCGCCCGCCGCGGTCGGCTCGCCGTAGGCGACGCTCAGGCCGGCCGTCCAGGCCCCCAGCAGGATCGCGGCGGTCTGCCAGTGCGCGGGCAGGCGCACCGCGGCCACGTCGCCCGGGCCCAGGCCGCAGCCGTCGACCAGCAGGTTGGCCGTCTTGGCGACCCAGTTGGCCAGCGTGGCACCGGACAGCTCGGTCCGCTCGCCGGTCGAGTCGTCGTAGAACGTCAGGAACGGAAGTGACGGGTCCTTACCGACAACTGCCGCAAAGAGTGAAGGAATTGTATTACCCATATGTCCGAAAATTCCCTTCCATAGCATTCCGCTCGAGCCACGAGAGGATGGGAGCGGGATGGGCGTCTGGGCAACGCGACGATACCGGCGCGGCAGGGTGCTCGCCGCCTCCGGCTGCGCCCTGGCCCTGCTCGGCGGCCTGACCGCCGGCGGCGCCACGGCCCGCCCGTCCGACCCGCCGGTCGCCTCCGACGGCCTGACCGCGCCGATCGAGTGGGCCAACCCGGCCGCCAAGGCCCCCGGCGGCGCCGGCGTGCCGACGCACATGACCCGCGTGGAGCTCGGCGACTTCGACCGCCCGGCGGCCGGCGCGATCGCGTCGCACAGCCCGCTCGCCGGCGCCCCGCTGGCCGAGGGGTACCACCGGACCACCCGCAGCCGCACCCTCACGATCACCCGGTCTGCCACCGCCCCGTTCAGCGCCGTCGGCGTCACCTGGCGCGAGACCGGGCGGGTCGCCGGCGTGAGCGTCGCGGTCCGGGCCCACGCCCCCGGCGGCGACTGGGGCCCGTGGCAGGCCGTCGGCGCCGGCGAGGCCGACCGCGACCCGGTGACGGTGCCCTCCAGCGGGCGGCCCGGCGCGCGGCCGAGCCCGTCGCCGGGCGCCGGAACGGCCGAGCGCGGCGGGGCCGACCTGGTGTGGGTGGGCCGCAGCGACGGCGTGCAGATCGCGGTGAGCACGACCGGCGCGCCCGCGCCGCACGACGTCGCCGCCGACCTCATCGACCCGACCGACTCGCCCGGGGACGCCGCCGCGGCGAGCCCGGAGGACGCCTCGACCGCGCCGCGCCCGTCCATGCCGGCGATCAACTCCCGGGCCTCCTGGGGCGCGAACGAGCAGATCATGGGCTGGCGGCCGCAGTACGCCCCGCTGGTCAAGGCCGTCGCCCTGCACCACACCGCGACCGGCAACGACTACGCCGAGTCGGACGTGCCGAAGATCCTGCGCTCGATCTACGAGTACCAGACGGTCAGCCGCGGCTGGGGCGACATCGGCTACAACGTGCTCGTGGACCGCTTCGGCCGGCTCTGGGAGGGCCGCTCCGGCGGGCTGAGCCGTCCGGTGGTGGGCGCCCAGGCGGGCGGCTTCAACACCGGCACCGCGGGCATCGCGATGATCGGCGACTACCGCACCACGCCCGTCCCGCCGGCCGTGGTGGAGGCCGCCGCGCAGTACACGGCCTGGAAACTTTCACTGAGCCAGGCCATCGACCCGCGCGGCAGCGTGACGCTCACGGGGGGCGGGTCGACGTCGAAGTACCCGAGCGGCACCACGGTCACCGTGCCCCGGGTCTTCCCCCACCGCCAGACCAACCCGACCGAGTGCCCGGGCGCGAAGGGGATGGACGCGCTGCCGGCCATCCGCGACCGCGCCGCCGCGCTGCTCGGCGACCTGGTCAAGCCGGGCACGGTGCGCGCCCGGCTGGCCGCCTACCGGCCGGCCGACGGGACCGTGCGCGTGGCGGGGTCGCCCGACCCGATATTCACTTCGGGGCCGAACGAGATCGCGGTGCCGGCCGACTACGACGGCGACGGCCAGTCGGACATCGCCACGTGGTCGCCGACCACCGGCAACTGGACCATCCTGCTGAGCGGCTCGGGCCGCACGACCGTCCAGTGGGGGCTGCCCGGCGACGTGCCGGCCCCGGCCGACTACGACGGCGACGGCAAGGCCGACCTCGCGGTGTTCCGGCCGGCCAACGGGGTCTGGTACATCAAGGGCGTCGGCGAGCTGCAGCTCGGCCAGCCCGGCGACCAGCCCGTGCCCGGCGACTACACCGGCGACGGGCGGGCCGAGCCGGCGATCTGGCGTCCGTCCACCGGGCTGTGGGCCATCCGGGCGATCCGCGAGTGGCAGTTCGGCGAGCCCGGCGCGATCGCGGTGCCGGCCGACTTCAACGGCGACGGCGTCATGGAGCCGGCCGTCTGGTCCCCGATGACCCAGCAGTTCACCATCGACGGCCAGGCGTCGGTGAAGCTCGGCGACCCGGGCGACACGCCGGTGCCCGGGCAGTACGACGGTGACGGCCGGGCGGATGCCGCCGTTTACCACGACGGGCGGTTCGATGTGCGCGGCGTGGGCAAATACGAAGTGGGCGCGCCCGGCGACGTAGCCATGCCGTTGTACTGAGAACCGTTGTACTGAGAAGTAGTGTTCACGCCCCGCGATGAACTGAACACGTGAGTTGATTCAGGCTGAATCCTGGGTGGAACTCACGTCGCTAGTCGCGTCGTGGACATCGATCATCGGCGGAACGGGCGTAGTCTCTGACCGAGACGTGCATCGAGTCCAGAAGGAGTCGCCAAGTGACCCCCGGCCGCCCGCCCCGCGTGCTTGTTGACGCCACGAGTGTCCCAGCCGACCGAGGCGGTGTAGGGCGCTACGTCGACGGCCTCTTAGGCGCGCTCGGCGCGCTCGAAGCCGATCTCGCGGTCGTCTGCCAGCGCACTGACGCCGAGCGCTACGGCCGGCTCGTGCCCAACGCGCGGATCATGTCCGCGCCCGCCGCGGCGGCCCACCGCCCGGCCCGTCTCGCGTGGGAGCAGACCGGCCTGCCGATCCTCGCCCAGCAGGTCGGCGCGCAGGTGCTGCACTCGCCCTTCTACACGTGCCCGCTGCGGGCCGGCTGCCCGGTCACGGTGACCGTCCACGACGCCACCTTCTTCACCGAGCCGGAGCACTACGACAAGTCCCGCCGCACGTTCTTCCGCTCGGCCATCAAGACGTCGCTGCGGCGCGCCAACCGGGTGATCGTGCCCAGCAAGGCGACCCGCGACGAGCTGATCCGGCTGCTCGACGCCGACCCGACGCGGATCGACGTGGCCTACCACGGGGTGGACCCCGAGGCCTTCCACGCGCCCAGCGACGACGAGAAGGCGCGCGTGCGGGCCCGGCTGGGGCTCGGCGCGCAGGAGTACATCGCGTTCCTCGGCGCCAAGGAGCCCCGCAAGAACGTGCCCAGCCTGATCCGCGGCTGGATCTCCGCGGTGCGCGACCGCGAGCACCCGCCCGCGCTGGTGGTCGCCGGCGGCCAGGGCCACGACGACGAGATCGACGCGGCCATCGCCGAGGTGCCGAGCCACCTGCGGCTGCTGCGGCCGGGTTACCTGCGCTACGCCGACCTGCCCGGCTTCCTGGGCGGCGCGGTCGTGGCCGCCTACCCCTCCTACGGCGAGGGCTTCGGCCTGCCGATCCTGGAGGCCATGGCGTGCGGCGCGCCGGTGCTCACCACGCCCCGGCTGTCCCTGCCCGAGGTCGGCGGCGACGCGGTCGCCTACACCGGCCCGAGCCCCGACGAGATCGCCCGCGACCTCGCGGCGCTGCTCGACGACACCGAGCGGCGCACGGCGCTGGCCAAGGCCGGCGCGGCGCGGGCCAAGGAGTTCACCTGGGAGTCCAGCGCCGAGGTGCACCTCGCCGCCTGGGCCCGGGCGGCGAGCCCGCGCGGCCTCGCCGGGTGACCCGGATAATCACCCTCCGAAGTCAGTTCAGGCGATTCTGGTAATGAATGCGATACCCTCAAGTTGTGGAAAGGTGGCCCGCACTGGGCATGATGAGGCCGTGTTCTACGCGGTGATCCCAGCAGGCGGCAGCGGCACGCGGCTCTGGCCGCTGTCGCGAGCAGGCCATCCGAAGTTCCTCCACGCCCTGACCGGCACCCCGTTGTCGCTGCTCCAGGCGACGTACGGGCGGCTGGAAGGCCTGGCGACGCCCGAGTGCACCTTCGTGGTGACCGGGGTGGCGCACGCGGCCGCGGTCGCCCGCCAGCTGCCGGGGCTGCCGGAGGGCAACATCCTCGTCGAACCCACCCCGCGCGACTCGTGCGCCGCGATCGGCCTCGCCGCCGCGGTCATCGCCCGCCGCGACCCGCACGCCGTGATGGGCGCCTTCGCCGCCGACCAGCTGGTCCGCGACGTGCCGGCGTTCACCGACACGCTGCAGCGGGCGATCCAGGGCGCCGAGGACGGCCTGCTGATGACCATCGGCATCACGCCGACCCACCCGGAGACGGGCTACGGCTACCTGCACGTCGGCGAGCGCGTCGGCGCGGGGGACGTGTGCAAGGTCGCCGAGTTCGCCGAGAAGCCCGCCATCGACGTCGCGCAGCGGTACGTGGACTCGGGGGAGTACCTCTGGAACGCCGGCATGTTCGTGTGGCGGGTCGACGTGTTCCTCGACGAGCTGGCCCGCCAGCAGCCGGCCCTGCACGACGGCCTGCGCCGCATCGCCGAGGCCTGGGACACCCGCGACCGCGAGGAGGTCCTGGCCGAGATCTGGCCCGGGCTGACCAAGATCTCGGTCGACTTCGGGGTGATGGAGGGGGCCGGCCGCGCCGGGCTGGTCGGCACCGTCCCGGGCAACTTCGGCTGGAACGACGTGGGTGACTTCCACACGCTCGGCGAGCTGCTGGAGACCGACACGGCCGGCAACGTGGTGGTGGAGCTCGACCCGTCCTCGCCGGCCAAGCCCACGGTGCTCATGCAGGACGCGGAGCGCGTCGTGGTGGTGCCGCGCTCGGGCCGCCTGGTGGCCGCGGTGGGCGTCAGCGACCTGATCATCGTGGACACGCCGGACGCGCTGCTGATCTGCCCGCGGGCCCGCGCCCAGGACGTCAAGAAGCTGGTCGACTCGCTGAAGGAGCGCGGCTCGAGCGAGTTGCTCTGAGGCGAAAGCGAAAAGCCGGAAGCGAAAGCCGGAAGCGAAAGCCGGAAGCCGGAAGCCGAAGGCGAAGAACTGAAGGCGAAGAACTGAAAGCGAAAGCCGGCTAGGAGCGCTTCGCCCACGCCAGGGCCGGGGCCATCAGCGACTCGGTGGCGCCGGCCAGCGGCTCGGGCAGCTGGTCCGGCGCGAACCAGGCCAGCGCCGCCGACTCCGGGCTCACCATCTCGACCGCGCCGGGCGGGGCGATCGCCGCATACCGCACGTCGTAGTGCAGCGACGGCCCACCCGAGCAGACGACGTGGTGCACGTCGAGCCCGATCGGCGCCTCGCTGATGCGCAGCCCCAGGATTCCCGACTCCTCGGTGGCCTCGCGAAGGGCCGCTCCCGCGACGGTGGCGTCGCCGGGCTCGCAGTGCCCGCCCATCTGCACCCAGCGCTTGATCCGCCCGTGCAGGCACAGCAGCACCCGCTCGGCGGCGGCGTCCACCACCAGGGCGCTCGCCGTCACGTGGCCGCCGGCGTGCTCGCGCCAGACCGTGGTGGGGTCGGACCGGACGAAGTCCAGGAAGCGCTGACGGGTGGCCTCCGCCTCCGCCGTGGGGGCCGACCATGCCGACAGTACCGCGAGAGCGTCCTCGTGCAGCGTCATAGTGACGGCAGGCTACCGCGCCCGATCGCGAGCACGCCCAGGGGCACGCCGCCCTCCGGCAGCTCGTCGCCGAACGTGTCGCCCGCCGCGACCTCCAGCCAGGCGCTGGCGAGGCCGTCAGCTGCGAGAACGGCCCGCAGGCGCTCGGCCCGGCGGCCGGCCTCGGCGGCGGCCCGCGCGTCGCCGGCCGGCGCCCACACCAGCAGTGCGGCCACGGTGCCGGGCGGCGTCGTTACGCTGCGTGTCCGCGGAAACGGCAGCTCCGGCAGCTGCACGGGCTCGTCCGCGGGGCCGAACGACACGGCGTCGGGCAGCGATCCGGCCGCGCGCAGTCCGCGGGCCACGGCCTCGGCCGTGCCCAGCGAGAAGAGGTCGGCGTCGGCGCCGCGGATCAGCTCGGCCGCCCCGCGGCCGTGCGGGGCGCCCGCCGGGATCGGCAGGCCCCGCACGACCGCCACCGGCACCTGGTCGACCTTGCCCTTGACCAGGTCGGCGGCGGCGGCCAGCTCGTCGATGACGGCCGTCTGGGTGAGGTGGAGCTCGTTGCCGTACGCGTCGAGGCGGCCCCGGTAGTCATCCAGCGCATCCACGCCGGCGGCGCCGATCGCCACGTCGGTCAGGCCCATGCGCCACGGGCGGCCCATGGTGTCGGTGACGACCACGGCCACGTCCAGGCCGAAGCGCTCGCGCAGCTCCTCGCGCAGCCACCGGGCCGACGCGTCCGGGTCTTTCGGCAGCAGCACCAGGTGCGTGGGGTCGACGTTGGACGCGTCGATGCCGGCGGCGGCGAGCACGAAGCCGTGGTGGGTCTGCACGATCCGGGTCGCGCCGCGGCGGGCGACCACGCGGACCGTCTCGGCGCGCAGCGCGGCCTCGCGGGCGGCCTCCCGGGCCGGCTCGTCGAGCGGGATCTCGACCAGCCGCCCCTCGGACTTGCTCACGATCTTGCTGGTCACCACGAGGACGTCGCCGTCGGCCAGCCACGGCGCCGCGGCCGTGATCAGCGCGGCCAGGTCGTCGCCGGGCCGCACGTCGCCGATCCCGTTGACCGGCAGGATCTCCAGGCCCGTCATGAGACCCCCACCGTGGACAGCGCGTCGCGGACCATCGTGGCGGTCGCGGCCTCGTCGGTCATCCACAGCGGCACGGCGCGGACAGTCAGGCCCGGGACCTCGACGCCGGCGTCGGTCTCGTCGACCAGCCAGGCGTCGAGCACGCCGCCGTTCGCGCGGGCGCCCAGCAGGCCGCCGACGCCGGCCGGGGTGCACGGCACGCCCATGACCGCCAGGCACTTGTCGGCCATGCCGCGCACCGGCGCGCTGCCGATGATCGGGGACACGCCGACGACCGGCGCCCGGCCCGTGGCCACCGCGTCGCGGATGGCCGGCACGGCGAGGATCGGGGCGATGGAGACCACGGGGTTGCTCGGCGCCAGCAGTACGACATCGGCCTCGGAAATCGCGTCCAGCACCCCCGCCGCGGGCTTGGCCGTCTCGGCCCCCACGAACACGAAGCGCTGGGTCGGGACGCCGGCGCGGTGGCGGATCCACCACTCCTGGAAGTGGATCGCCCGGGTCGCCCCGTCCACCTCCACCACGGCGTGCGTCTCCACCCGGTCGTCGCTGGCCGGCAGCATGCGGATGCCGGGCTTCCACCGGTCGCACAGCGCCTCGGTGACCGCGGAGAGCGGGTAGCCGGCGTCCAGCATCCGGGTGCGCACCAGGTGGGTCGCCACGTCCTTGTCGCCCAGGCCGAACCAGGTGGGCTCGGCGCCGTACGCGGCCAGCTCCTCCTTGACCGTCCAGCTCTCCCCGACGCGGCCCCACCCGCGCTCCGGGTCGGCGCCGCCGCCGAGCGTATACATCACGCTGTCGAGGTCGGGGCAGATGCGCAGGCCGTGCAGGGTCACGTCGTCGCCGACGTTGATCACCGCCGTCACGTCCGCACCGAGTTCCCTGCCCACCGCGCGCACCCCGAGGAGGAAGCGCGCGCCACCGATCCCGCCGGCCAGCACCACGATCCGCATGGGTCCAATCCTGCCCCACCGGTGTTACGTCGATATGCGGGGTCTTCCGCACACGCGGGAATCGCCCGCGGGAGCTACGCTGCTCGCGACCGTTTCCGTTCCATCGAATGCACCGAACCGGACAGCAACTCGGACCGTTCACTTCGGGAGAGCCAGTGAGCACCCAGCCACCCGATCCGACCCCCACCGGGGCGTACTCGCCGACCCCGGCCGCGGCCCAGTACCAGACCCCTGCCCAGGCGCTGCCCGGCGCGGTCCACCAGCCCCAGGCGGCGCCGGCCCTGCCGCTGCCGGACGCCAAGAAGGTGCGGGGCCTGCTCGACCCCTACCGCGAGCTGGCCGCCTTCGCGCTGATCGGCGCGGCCGGCGTCTTCCTGCTGGCGGGCCTGCTCGAGCTGTTCACCGGCGTGGCCAACTCGTTCCTGACCATGGCCACGACGTCGTTCGGCAACGTGGTGGGCTTCCAGGTCATCCTCATGCCGATCCTCGCCGTCGTGCTGGTCACGCAGATCGACCCGGTCACGCCTCGGTCGAAGATGATCGTCCTTGGGGCCCTGATCGAGTACGCGGTGGCCGCCGTCCTCGGCCTGGTCCTGCTGCTGGCCGGGCTCATCGGCGACATGCAGAGCGAGTACCTCGCGCTCGGCTACGCCTTCGCCAACTTCCTCGAGCACCTCGCCGGCCTGGGCCTGATCGCCCTCGGGCTGTTCCTCACCTCGCGGGTCTTCCTGGGCGCCTACAGCGCGCCGAAGCCGGTCGCCCCGCAGTACGGGCAGCCGGGCTACGGGCAGTACCCGCAGGCCTACGGATACCCGCAGCAGCAGTACGCCCAGCCGCAGACCGGCTACGTGACCGGCGCGCAGCCGGCCGCCCCCGCCGGGTACCCGGCCGCGTACGGCCAGCAGCAGCCGGCCACCGCCGGCTGGTCCCAGCAGACCGGGACCCAGTCCGCCGTGAACCCGGGCGTCATCGCCGGCGCGGCCGCGGGCTACCCCGCCGCGCAGCAGACCGGCGCCGTGCCGACGACCCCCGGCTACGCGACCCCGGCCGCCCCGACCACGGGCGCTCCGGCGGCCGCGCCGACCTCCGGCGGGTACGCCGCACCCGGCTACGCGGCTCCCGGGGCGACCCCCGGGTACACCGCGCCGGCCGCGGCCGCGCCCAGCTACGGCGCCCCGGCGACCCCGCCGGCCGCGGCCGAGGCGGCCCAGCCCGTCTCCGCGTCGCCGCTCAGCTCGCCGTTCGCCGCGTACACCGCGCCGGCCCCGACCCCGGTGGCCGACGAGCCGGTCTCCGCGCAGCCGTTCGCCGCACAGCCGGTCTCCGCACAGCCGTTCGCCGCGCAGCCGGTCTCCGCGCAGCCCGCCTCCGGGCAGCCTGCATCGGAGCAGCCGACGCAGGGCGGCGGGTTCGCCTCGGCCGGCTGGCCGGGCGGCACCTCGACGCACCCCGCGCCCAGCGAGGAGGGCACGGCGGTCCTGTCCCCGGCGCCCACCGCCGACCCCGACGCCACCCAGCAGGCGCCGGTCGTCGACCCCGACGCCACCTCGGTGCTGAAGCCGGAGGAGAAGAAGGGCGACGACGGCGAGGCGACGCAGAGCACCCAGGCGATTCCGCCGAGCAACTGAGGGTAGACCTCGCTTTCCCGTGGCCGCTGCCGCCGGTCGCGGCCACGGGACAAGTCACACGTCCGGCTCGCGTGAATCCGCCCGGCGGCGGCCTAGGCTTCAGTCCGTGACGTCTGAAGGCAGAGGTACCGAAAACAACGCCATGCGGCGGGCGCTGCGGCGGGCGGCCGACGGCCGCGCGCTCGACGCGACCGAGGCGGCCGTGCTCCTGACCGCCCGCGGCTCCTCGCTCGACGATCTGCTCGCCACCGCGGCGGCGGTGCGCGACGCCGGCCTGGCCGACGCCGGCCGCCCGGGCGTCATCACCTTCTCGAAGAAGGTGTTCATCCCGCTCACCCGGCTGTGCCGGGACCGGTGCCACTACTGCACCTTCGCGACCGTCCCGCATCGGCTGCCGGCCGAGTACCTCGAGATCGAAGAGGTGCTGCAGATCGCCCGCGAAGGCGCGCAGCAGGGCTGCAAGGAGGCCCTGTTCACGCTAGGCGACCGCCCGGAGGAGCGCTGGCCCCAGGCCCGCCGCTGGCTGGACGAGCGCGGCTACGACTCCACCCTGGCGTACCTGCGGGCCTGCGCGATCGCCGTGCTCGAGGAGACCGGCCTGCTGCCCCACCTCAACCCGGGCGTGCTGTCCTGGGCAGAGCTGCAGCGGCTCAAGCCGGTCGCGCCCAGCATGGGCATGATGCTGGAGACCACCGCCACCCGCCTGTGGTCGGAGCCGGGCGGCCCGCACTTCGGCTCGCCGGACAAGGAGCCGGCCGTGCGCCTGCGGGTGCTGGAGGACGCCGGACGGGTCGGCGTGCCGTTCACCACCGGCATCCTCATCGGCATCGGCGAGACCCTCGACGAGCGCGCCGAGTCCCTCTTCGCGATTCGCCGGACGATGAAGGAGTACGGCCACATCCAAGAGGTCATCGTCCAGAACTTCCGCGCCAAGCCCGACACCGCCATGCGCGGCATGCCCGACGCCGAGCTGCACGACCTCGCGGCCACCATCGCCGTGGCCCGGCTGGTGCTGGGCCCGAAGGCCCGCATCCAGGCCCCGCCGAACCTCATCGACGAGGAGTACGCGCTGCTCATCCGGGCCGGCATCGACGACTGGGGCGGCGTGAGCCCGGTGACGCCGGATCACGTGAACCCGGAGCGGCCCTGGCCCGCCCTCGACGAGCTCGCGGAAAGGACGAAAGCCGCCGGTTTCGTACTGCGCGAGCGCCTGACCATCTACCCGGAGTACGCCCGCCGCGGCGTGCCGTGGCTCGACGCCCGGCTGGCCGCGCACGTCGAGGCGCTCATGGAGCGCGACTCCGGCCTGGCCGACGAGGCCGCCCGCCCGGCGGGCCGGCCATGGCAGGAGCCGGACGGCGGGCTGGAGGACAGCGGCCGCACCGACCTCTTCGCCGCGATCGACACCGAGGGGCGCAGCGCGGACCGGCGCGGGGACTTCGACACGGTCTACGGCGACTGGAGCGAGGTCGCCACGAGGGTCCCGCAGGCCGCACCCGAGCGCCTGGACGGTGACGTCCACAGTGGACTTTCGCTGGCCGCGAGCGACCCGGCGAGCCTGCTGGACCCGGCCAACGAGGCCGCCGCCCTGGCCCTGTTCAACGCCGACGGCCCGGCCCTGGACGAGCTCGTCCGCATCGCCGACGACCTGCGCCGCGAGGCCGCCGGCGACGACATCACCTACGTGATCAACCGCAACATCAACTTCTCCAACGTCTGCTACGTGGGCTGCCGCTTCTGCGCCTTCGCCCAGCGCGAGCGCGACGCCGACGCCTACCGTCTGTCCTACGAGGAGGTCGCCGACCGGGCCGAGGAGGCCTGGCGGGTCGGCGCCACCGAGGTCTGCATGCAGGGCGGCATCGACCCGAAGCTCCCGGTCGGCGCCTACGCGGAGCTGGTCCGCGCGGTCAAGGCCCGCGTCCCGGAGATGCACGTGCACGCCTTCAGCCCGATGGAGGTCGTCACCGCCGCCTCCAAGGCCGGCGTGTCCATCCGCGACTGGCTGACCCAGCTCAAGGAGGCCGGCCTGGACACCATCCCCGGCACCGCCGCCGAGATCCTCGACGACGAGGTCCGCTGGGTGCTGACCAAGGGCAAGCTCCCGACGTCGGCGTGGGTCGAGGTGGTGACGACGGCGCACGAGCTGGGCATCCGGTCGAGCTCGACGATGATGTACGGCCACGTCGACCACCCCGGCCACTGGCTCGGCCACTTCCGGGTGCTCGCCGGCATCCAGGACCGCACGGGCGGCTTCACGGAGTTCGTCGCCCTGCCCTTCGTGCACCACAGCGCGCCCATCTACCTCGCCGGCATCGCCCGCCCGGGCCCGACCTGGCGCGACAACCGGGCCGTGCACGCGATGGCCCGGGTGCTGCTGCACGGCCGGATCGCCAACATCCAGTGCTCGTGGGTGAAGCTCGGCGACGAGGGCACGGTGGCGATGCTGCGCGGCGGGGCCAACGACCTCGGCGGGACGCTGATGGAGGAGACCATCTCGCGCATGGCCGGCTCGGAGCACGGCTCGGCCCGCACGCGCGAGGAGCTGGAGTCCATCGGGCGCGCGGCGGGCCGGCCGGTTCGCCAGCGGAGCACGGTCTACGGCTCACTCCCGGCCCGCGCCTGAACCGGCGGGGTGGTGGGCGCGCCTGAACCGGCGGGGTGGCGGGCGCGCCTGAACCGGCGGGGTGGTGGGCGCGCCTGAACCGGCGGGGTGGTGGGCGCGCCTGAACCGGCGGGGTGGTGGGCGCGCCTGAACCGGCGGGGTGCGGCCGCGCGTGAACCGGCGGGGCGCGCCTCAGGGCCGCGTCATCGTGTAGGCCGACAGCAGCGTCGCGCCCGTCGTCGGCACCATCGCCACCACGGCGACCAGGCCGCCCAGCAGGAGCAGGCCCAGGATCCGCCGGCCCGGGAAGAGCAGCGCCAGGAGCAGGGCGCCGCCGGCGATGCGGACCGGGTGGGTGCGGACCTGCATCACGGGCCAGCCCGCGTGGGGCAGGATCAGGCGGACCGGGCCGACGATGTGCTTGCGGTCGACGGCCGCCGGGTCCGGCTGGGCGTTGGCATCACCCTTCACCGTCAGGGCGCCGTCGGCGGCCTGAGAAATCACCCGGTGGGTGATTGGGCCGCGCGGATCGGTGTAGGTCACGGTCTCGTAGACCGACACAGAGGTGGCATGGGGATCGACGAAGATGAGGTCGCCGGCGTGGATCGACGGCGCCATGGACTCGGACATCACGACGTAGGGCTTCCAGCCCAGGCCGGCGACGCCGACGGAGAACATGATCACGGAGACGGCCGCGCCCAGGAGCAGACGGTTGATCATGGGTGGGCCGTGAGGTTGGGTCTCAGCTTCTGCCGCACATCGGCGCAGTTCGGCCGGGTCAGGGGCCGGTTGAGCAAAGTCGCGCAGACTTTCTCGGCGCGTCCGGCGTGTCGCCCGTTACCTTCGGCGGGGCTTCGTCGGTATGGGTACGGCACGGGGTGCGAGCGATCGCCCGAGCGGGCCTATTTAGCAGGTTCGGCTTGACGACGCACGTATAACACGCGTGTAATTTCACGGGGGATGTTCGCCTGGTGGGGTAAGACAACGCCACCAAGTGGACATTAGGAACACCGCGCCGAGGTACAGCAACCTTGTAGGACATGCGCCTTCCGCGTGGGGGGTTGCGCCGGCATTGACGCCGGTGCGCAAGAAGGAGGCACGCTGATGGACGGCCGACCAGTCGTGGCCGACCTGCTGGGTAACGCTCCGGAGTGGCAAGAGCGCGCCCTGTGTTCGCAGACCGATCCGGAGGCTTTTTTCCCGGAGAAGGGCGGGTCGACGCGCGAGGCCAAGCGCATCTGCTCGCGCTGTGAGGTGCGGGCGGACTGCCTGGAGTATGCGCTGGGGCACGACGAGCGCTTCGGGATTTGGGGCGGGCTCTCGGAACGCGAGCGCCGCAAGCTCAAACGACGGGCCGCTTAGCAGATCGGATTTCCGAATTTGGGCGCCGACACCCGAAATGGGGTCGGCGCCCTTTTCGTTGACATTCTTTCGATAATTATGCGTCCGGAGGAATGACTCGCAGGTGGCCTCGCCGCCCGAGTGGATGCTGCTGATCGGGCTCGTCGCGATGCGGGGCGGGCCGGGCCGCCTCGCGCACGGCCTCGGCGAGCGCGACCAGATCGTCGTTCGTCGGCGGGGGCGGGCCGTACTCGCCCTCGTGCCGTACCAGGTCCCAACCCCGCGGCGCGGTGAGCCCGCGGGCGTGTGATTCGCACAGGTCGTAGGAGTGCGGCTCGGCGAATGCGGCCAGCGGACCGACAACTGCGGTCGATTCGGCATAAACGTACGTCAACGTCGCAACGGGGGGTCGGGGGCAACCGTTGCGCGAGCATCGACGTGGGGTCCTCACCGCGGAACCGTATCTCTCGCAGGCCCTCACGCCCTTCCGGAAGGCTCGCGACACGCCGGGGTGACCACGGCGACACGCTCGCGAGGGCGATAGGGTTGGCTGGCGCTACGCTGGCACCGTGGCGAGCCCAGACCGACGACGCAGTGGACCGGGAAGGCGCGGCCGCGACCGGCACGGCCGAGGCCTGCGCGGCCGGCTGGTGCCCGCGTCGCTGCCGATGTCCCGCACGCGCGCCGAGATGTTCGATGACCTGGTCCTCGACTCCGTCGAACAGCTGGAGCAGCGCTTCTCCCAGGAGCTCGCGGGCGTGGAGTTCGCGGTCGAGGACGTGCCGCCGGACCTCAACGTGTACGACTCCGACGTGCTCGAGGACGGCGAGGTACCCCTGGCCAGGCTCCTGCCCGGCCGCCCGGGCCGGCACGGCGTGCCGCCGCGGATCGTGCTCTACCGGCGACCGCTGGAGTTCCGCGCGGCCGACCACGACGACCTGGCCGACCTCGTCCACGACGTGATCATCGAGCAGGTCGCCAACCTGCTGGGCGTGTCCCCGGACGAGCTCGAGGGCTGAGCGGCCGCATCCGCGGCCACCGGTCCGTCAGGCGCCGAGGACCCGCGACATCAGCGCCGCCCGCTTCGAGGGCCGGCCGGTCCGCGCCTCGGTGGCATCCGCCGCCGTCATCAACCGCAGGCTCGCGTTCACGCCCAGCCAGCGAAGCGGCTCCGGCTCCCAGGGTGGCGACCGGTGCCCGACCCACGGCAGCCCGACCAGATCGCTGTCGATCCCGCGGATCAGGTGGGCCAGCGTCCGCCCGGCGAGGTTGGCCGTGCCGACCCCGTCGCCCACGTAGCCGCCCGCCCAGGCCAGCCCGGTGGCGGCGTCCAGCCCCACGGACGCCATCCAGTCGCGGGCGATGCCGAGCGGCCCGCCCCAGGTGTGCGCGACCGGCACGTCGCCCAGCGAGGGGAAGAGCTCGCCCAGGACCCGCCGCAGCTCGGCGAAGACCCGCGGCTCCAGGTCGAAGGAGGGGTCGACGGCCGAGCCGTAGTGGTACGGCGCCCCGCGCCCGCCGAAGGCCAGCCGGTCGTCGGCCGTGCGCTGGCCGTAGATGATCAGGTGGCGGTGGTCGGAGAACGTCTCGCGGCCGGCCAGCCCCGCGGCGGCCCAGAAGGAGGCGGGCAGGGGGTCGGTGGCGATCATCAGGGAGTACACCGGAGCGATGGCCCGGCGCAGGCCCGGCAGCCGAGGGGTGAAGCCCTCGGTCGCGCGCACGACGATCGGCGCCCGCACGGTGCCGTGCGGCGTCTCGGCGCGGCGGCGGGTGAGGCGGGTGACCGGGGTCCGCTCGAAGATGCGCACGCCCCGGCGCTCGCAGGCGGCGGCCAGGCCGCGGACCAGCTTGGCCGGCTGGATGGCGGCGCAGTGCGGGGTGAACGTGGCGCCGAGGACGCCGGTGGCGCCCACCCGCTCCGTCGCCTCGGCCGCGGAGAGCAGGCGCAGGTCGATGCCGTAGCCGGCGGCCTCCTCGGCCTCGTGCCGGGCTCGCTCCAGCTGCACCGGGGTGCGGGCCAGCACGACGGTGCCGCCCTTGGCGTAGTCGCAGTCGATGCCCTCGGCGGCGGCGACCCGGCCGACCTCGTCGACGCTCGCCTCCATGGCGGCGTTGAGGGCGAGCGCGCGCTCGCGGCCGTACGAGCGCTCCAGCGCGGCCACGGACTTGGGGAACAGCGCCGAGCACCAGCCGCCGTTGCGGCCGCTGGCCCCGAAGCCGGCGGTCTGGGCCTCCAGCACGACGATGCGCAGCGACGGGTCGGCGACCGCCAGGTAGTAGGCCGTCCACAGGCCCGTGTAGCCCGCGCCGACGATGCACACGTCGGCGTCGGCGTCGCCGGGGAGCGCCGGCCGGGCGGGCGCTTCCGGCAGTACCGACATCCAGAAGCTCATGAAGACTCGCCCTCGATGAACTCGTCGCGCACCGTGCGGATGGGAATGACGCCGGTGGGCGGGGACCAGCCGGCGTCCTCGTCGGACGTCTCCGGCCAGCCGTCGCTGACCTTGAGCGACCACTCCTCGAGCGGCAGCGCCAGGACGAGGGTGGCGGCGAGCTCCTTCCTCGACGGCGGCCGGATCTGCTCCCACCGGCCCGGCGTGAGGTGCTCGCTGATCGTGCGCAGCGCCGGCACCTGGTCCTCGACCACCGAGCAGGCGCCGAGGACCATGGCCGAGCGGTACCGCATCGAGGCCTCGAAGGCGCTGCGGGCCAGGATCAGCCCGTCGAGCAGGGTCACCGACAGGCAGCACGGGGCGCCCTCGGCGAGCAGCCGGAAGAGGCGGCTGCCCGTCGAGCCGTGGAAGAGCACCGTGTCGGCGTCGCGGGCGTAGGCGACCGGGATCGCGAACGGGTGTCCATCGTGGACGAACGCGACGTGGGCGACCAGGCCCGCGTCGAGCACGCCGTGCAGCGCGGCGCGGTCGCGGACCTGCTTGTCGGGCAGGCGGCGGACCCGCGTGCGCTCTACAGGCGCGCCCATGCCTCGGTCAGCACGGACCGCAGGATCTGCTCCATCTCGATGAAGTGGCTCTCGTCGCAGATCAGCGGCGGGGCCAGCTGGATCACCGGGTCGCCGCGGTCGTCGGCCCGGCAGTACAGGCCGGCGTCGAAGAGCGCCTTGGACAGGAACCCGCGCAGCAGCGCCTCGGACTCGGCCTCGTTGAAGGTCTCCTTCGTCGCCTTGTCCTTGACCATCTCGATGCCGAAGAAGTAGCCGTCGCCCCGCACGTCGCCGACGATCGGCAGGTCGTGGAGGCGCTCGAGGTACGACCGGAACAGCGCCGAGTTGTCGCGCACGTGCGCGTTGAGGCCCTCGCGCTCGAAGATGTCGAGGTTGGCCAGGGCCACCGCGGAGCCGACCGGGTGCCCGCCGTAGGTGATGCCGTGCGCGAACCAGTTCCTCCCGTCGAGGAACGGCTCGGCCAGCCGCTCGGAGGCGAGCATCGCCCCGAGGGGGACGTAGCCGCTGGTCAGGCCCTTGGCGCAGGTGATGATGTCGGGCTGGAAGCCGTACCGCTGGGATCCGAAGTACTCCCCGAGGCGCCCGAACGCGCAGATCACCTCGTCGGAGACGAGCAGCACGTCGTAGCGGTCGCAGATCTCGCGGACCCGCTCGAAGTACCCGGGCGGGGGCGGGAAGCAGCCGCCGGCGTTCTGCACCGGCTCGAGGTACACCGCGGCCACCGTGTCCGGGCCCTCGAACTCGATCGCCTCGCCGATGCGGTCGGCGGCCCACCGGCCGAACTGCTCCGGCGTCATCGACTCGTCCGGGCGGCGGTAGTAGTTGGTGTTGGGCACCCGGAAGGCGCCCGGCACCAGCGGCTCGAAGTCCTGCTTGAGCACGGGGATGCCGGTGATCGACAGTGCGCCCATCGACGTGCCGTGGTAGGCGATCGAGCGGGACAGCACCTTGGTCTTGAGCGGCTTGCCGGTGCGCTTGAAGTAGGAGCGGGCGAGCTTCCAGGCGCTCTCCACCGCCTCGGACCCGCCGGTGGTGAAGAAGACCCGGTTGAGGTCGCCGGGAGCGATCTCGGCCAGCCGGTCGGCCAGCTCGATCGCCTTCGGGTGGGCGTAGGACCACAGCGGGAAGTAGGCGAGCTCGGCCGCCTGCTTGGCGGCGGCGTCGGCGAGCTCCTGGCGGCCGTGGCCGGTCTGCACGACGAACAGGCCGGACAGGCCGTCGAGGTAGCGGCGGCCGTTGCTGTCGTAGATGTACGGCCCGTCGCCGCGCACGATCACCGGGATCGGGGACTCCGCGTACGCCGACAGCCGGGTGAAATGCATCCAGAGGTGCTCGCGCGCCGCCGCGTCGAGCGTGGCGGCGTCGGGTTGCTGGTCGATGGTCATCGGGTCCCCCACGCATAGGTCTGCTTGGCGAGCTTGAGGTAGACGAAGGTCTCCGTGGCGGTGACGCCCGGGACGCTGCGCACGGTGTCGTTGATGAGGTCGAGGAGGTGCTCGTCGTCGGTGCAGACGAGCTCGGCGAGCAGGTCGTACCCCCCGGCGCAGATGACCACGTAGTCGATCTCGGGCACCTCGGCCAGGGCCTTCGCGACCGGCCGGATGTCCCCCTCCACCTTGATCCCGATCATCACCTGCCGGGCGAAGCCCAGCGTGAGGGGATCGGTGACCGCCACGATCTGCATGACGCCGGTGTCCAGCAGGCGTTGCACCCGCTGGCGAACCGCCGCCTCGGACAGCCCCACGACCTTCGCCAGAGCGGCGTAGGACATACGGCCATCACGCTGCAGTTGCTCGATGATGCGCTTGTTGACGTCGTCGAGGACGGGCTCGGTCACGTGTGGATTCTTACCCAGGACCCGGGCGTTGGCAACTAATTCCATGGCTGGCCATCGAGAGATCTGCGGATTCGTTAGGGGTGCCGCCGGCCGCGAAACCGTGGCAGACTGTCGCTCCCTGTTTCGCTGAGGTGACGACTGTAACCCCGGCTTGACCACATAGCGCTTTTCGTTGTGCAGCTTGATCGTGACAACGGAATCCCTTGTGAGTGATGGGACTGCGTGTCAGGATCAGTCGTCGGTCACCCCCAAGGCCGGCACCGAGATCCGTAGGAGCCCTCGTGCGAAACCCCTCTCGCCCGCCGCTCTCGCCAGAAGCGCAGGCGGTGCTCAACGTCACCGGCCTGTCGCGCCGGACCCTCATGCGTGGCCTCCTGGCCGGCGGCGCCTTCGCCGCGACCGGTGGGGCCCTCGCGGCCTGTGGCACGAAGCCCGCGAAGAAGACAGAGTCCGAGAAGGCCGCCTGCGTCGGCGCGGACGCCTCGGCGACCGAGAAGAAGGTCAACTTCTCCAACTGGCCGCTGTACATCGACGTCGACGCCAACGACGACAAGAAGCACCCGTCGCTGGACGGCTTCACAGCCAAGACCGGCATCGCGGTGACCTACACCGAGGACATCAACGACAACAACGAGTTCTTCGGCAAGGTCCGCAACCAGCTGCAGGCGTGCCAGTCGATCGACCGCGACGTCATGGTCCTGACCGACTGGATGGCCTCGCGGGTCGTCGGTCTCGGCTGGGTGCAGCCCTTCGACAACGCCAAGACCCCCAACTTCACCAAGAACGTGCTGGCCAACCTGCGCAACCGGCCGTGGGACAAGGACATGACCCACGCCGCGCCGTGGCAGTCCGGTCTCACCGGCATCGCCTACAACGGCAAGGTGACCAAGGAGGTCCGCACGATCGACGAGCTGCTGACCCGCCCCGACCTCAAGGGCAAGATCGCCGTCCTCAGCGAGATGCGCGACACCGTCGGCCTGGTGCTGCTGTCCATGGGCAAGGACCCGCAGACGGTCAGCGACGCCGACTACGACGCCGCCCTGGAGAAGATCAAGAAGGCGGTCAGCTCGGGCCAGATCCGCAAGTTCACCGGCAACGACTACAAGGAGGACCTCGCCAAGGGCGACCTCGCGGCCTGCATCGCGTGGTCCGGCGACGTCATCCAGCTCGCCGCCGAGGAGGGCTCGCAGGTCAAGTGGGTCACGCCGGAAGAGGGCCTGATGCTCTGGTCCGACAACATGATGGTCCCGGCCCCGGCGACCCACAAGGCCAACGCCGAGCAGCTCATCGACTACTTCTACGACCCCACGGTGGCCGCCCAGGTGGCCGCGACCGTGAACTACATCTGTCCGGTGCAGGGCGCACAGGAAGCGATGCAGAAGATCGACCCGGACATGGCCAGCAACCCGCTGATCTTCCCGGACGCCGCCACCCTCGCCAAGGCGCACGGCTTCCGCGCGCTGAGCGAGGAAGAGGACAAGAAGTACGCCGCCAAGTACGAGTCGGTGCGGGGAGCCTGATACATGACCGAGCAGCAAGGCGATCTCCAGCTGATCGGCGTGACGAAGCGGTTCGGCGCCTTCACCGCGGTCGACGACCTGACCCTCACCGTGCCCCGGGGGTCGTTCTTCGCCCTGCTCGGCGCGTCCGGGTGCGGCAAGACGACCACCCTGCGGATGATCGCCGGCCTCGAGGAGCCGACGGCTGGCCAGGTGCTGCTCGGCGATCAGGACGTAACCAACCTGCGCCCGTACAAGCGGCCGGTGAACACGGTGTTCCAGAGCTACGCGCTCTTCCCGCACCTCTCCATCTCCGACAACGTCGCGTTCGGCCTGCGCCGGCGGGGCGTGAAGCAGTACGCCGACCAGGTGGAGCAGATGCTCCACCTGGTCGAGATGGACGGCTTCGGCAAGCGCAAGCCGTCCCAGCTCTCCGGCGGCCAGCAGCAGCGCGTCGCGCTGGCCCGAGCGCTCATCAACCGGCCCCAGGTGCTGCTGCTCGACGAGCCGCTCGGCGCGCTTGACCTCAAGCTGCGCCGGCAGATGCAGGTCGAGCTCAAGCGCATCCAGACCGAGGTCGGCATCACCTTCGTGCACGTCACGCACGACCAGGAGGAGGCCATGACCATGGCCGACACCGTCGCGGTGATGAACGCCGGGCGCATCGAGCAGCTCGGCGCGCCGGTGGAGATGTACGACTTCCCCGGCACCGCCTTCGTGGCCAACTTCCTCGGCCAGTCCAACCTGCTCGCCGCCGAGGTGCACGGGCGCAGCGGCGACGACCTCCTCGTCGAGGCCTACGGCACGCGCTACACCGTGCCCGCCGCCCGGGCCCGGGCCGCCGAGGGCACCGTCTGGCTGGGCGTGCGGCCGGAGAAGCTGCACCTCACCACCGGGGAGGTGCCCTCGGGCCACCAGAGCGCCACCGGGCTCGTGACCGACTCCTCCTACATGGGGGTGAGCACGCAGTACCTGGTCCGCGCGCCCTGGGGCGACGAGCTGACCGTGTTCGTGCCCAACTCCGGGGTGGCCGCGCCGCTCTCGGTCGCCTCCGAGGTCACCGTCCACTGGCGCCCCGAGCACGCCTTCCTGCTGCCGCGGCCCGCGGGGGAGACCCACGCGCCGGTGGTCGACCCGGAGGAAGTGGCGGCATGAGCGGTCCGGAGCGAAGCGGCGCCTGGTCTGGGTCGACCGCCGCGGAGCCTCGTCGAGCCAGACCTGGCGTTGGGGCCGCGAACAATGAGCACAGGGTTGGCTCGCGCCGGCGCCGGAGCGAAGCGGAGGCGACGGCGTGAGCGCTTTGGGGCACGTTGGGGCGGCCGGGGCGCAGACCCCGGTCAAGCTCGAGAAACCGAAGAAGAAGTGGCTGCCGTACCTCCTGCTGCTCCCCGGGGGCCTCTGGCTGATCCTGTTCTTCGCCGTGCCGTGCGTGCAGCTGCTCGCCACGAGCCTCTACGACCCGTCGGGGTCGCTGGAGGACGGCTACGCGATGACCTGGCAGTTCAGCAACTACAGCGACGCCGTGTCGGCCTACCTGCCCCAGTTCGGCCGCTCCATCGGCTACGCCGCCCTGACCACCGCCTTCTCGCTGCTGCTGGGCTACCCGCTGGCCTACGCCATCGCGCAGAAGGCCGGTCGTTGGAAGAACGTCCTGCTCATCTGCGTCATCGCGCCCTTCTTCACCAGCTTCCTGATCCGCACGCTGGCCTGGAAGGTCATCCTGTCCGACAACGGCACGGTCGTGTCGGTGCTCAACGCGCTCCACGTCCCGCTGCCCGACGACCGCCTGCTGGCCACCACCCCCGCGGTGATCGCCGGCCTGGTGTACAACTTCCTGCCCTTCATGGTCCTGCCGCTCTACGCCAGCCTGGAGAAGCTCGACCCCCGGCTGATCGAGGCGGCCGGCGACCTCTACGCGCGGCCGGTCGCGCGGTTCACCCGCGTGGTGCTGCCGCTGTCGATGCCGGGCGTGGTGGCCGGCACGCTGCTCACGTTCATCCCGGCGGCGGGCGACTACATCAACGCCGAGCTGCTGGGCACGAGCCGGCAGTACATGATCGGCAACGTCATCCAGTCGAAGTTCCTCAAGGTGGGCGACTACCCCGCCGCGGCGGCGCTGTCGTTCACCCTGATGGCGGCGATCCTCGTGCTGGTCTTCATCTACGTCAAGCGCGCCGGAACGGACGAGGTGCTCTGATGCTTCACCG
Organism: Dactylosporangium salmoneum; assembly: GCF_039532525.1. Taxonomy (NCBI): domain Bacteria; kingdom Bacillati; phylum Actinomycetota; class Actinomycetes; order Micromonosporales; family Micromonosporaceae; genus Dactylosporangium; species Dactylosporangium salmoneum. Next base: position 87,756 of record NZ_BAAARV010000102.1, on the reverse strand, counting down.
CCTGCGCCGGTTCGCCGCCGATCACTGGGTCCTCGCGATCGGGATCATCGTCCTGCTGTACCTCTTCGTGCCGATCGGCGTCGTCGCCGCGATGTCCTTCCGCGAGGCCGGGCACAACGCCCCCTACACGCTGGACAACTACAAGTTCACCCTGGACAACTGGAAGCACCCGTTCGGTGTCGCCGGCATCCAGGACGCGTTCCTGCTGAGCATCACCATCGCGCTGGTCGCCACCGTGGTCGCGACGATCCTCGGCACGCTCATGTCCTTCGCCCTGGCCCGGCACTCCTTCCGCGGCCGGGGCGCGACCAACACGCTCATCTTCCTGCCGATGGCCACGCCCGAGATCGTGATGGGCTCCTCGCTGCTGGCGCTGTTCGTCGCCTCCGGGGTGCCGCTGGGCTTCTGGACCGTCGTCATCGCGCACGTCATGTTCTGCCTGTCGTTCGTGGTGGTGACGGTGAAGGCCCGCCTGGCCGGGCTGGACCCGCGGCTGCAGGAGGCGGCCATGGACCTCTACGCCGACGAGCGGCAGACCTTCATGCGGGTGACCCTCCCGCTGGTGATGCCGGGCATCGTGGCCGCCGCCCTGCTGTCGTTCTCGCTCTCCTTCGACGACTTCATCGTGACGAACTTCAACTCCGGCACGGTGGTCACCTTCCCCATGTTCGTCTGGGGCGCGTCCCAGCGCGGGATCCCGGCCCAGATCAACGTCATCGGCACGGCGATGTTCGCCATCTCGTTCCTGATCGTCCTCATCGGACAGTTGCCCCGTCTGCGCCGGAAGGCCTGATACCCCATGCGTTTGCTCATTGTCGGCGCCGGCGGCGTCGGCGCTGCCGCCGTGCGCATTGCCGTGCGCCGCGCATTCTTCGACCATTGCGTCGTGGCCGACCGCGACCTGGCCCGCGCCGAGGCCGCCGTGTCCTCGGCGGACGATCCCCGGTTCGCGGCGGCCGCCCTCGACGCGTCCGACGCGGGCGCGGTCGAGGCGCTGTGCCGGGAGCTTCGGATCACCCACGTGCTCAACGCCGTCGACCCGCGCTTCGTCATGCCGGTCTTCAACGGCGCCTTCGCGGCCGGCGCGCACTACCTCGACATGGCGATGTCGCTGTCCCAGCCGCACCCCGAGCGGCCCTACGAGAAGACCGGCGTGAAGCTCGGCGACGAGCAGTTCGCCGCCGAGGACCGCTGGCGGGCGGCCGGCCGCCTGGCCCTGTGCGGCATCGGGGTGGAGCCCGGCCTGTCCGACGTCTTCGCCCGCTACGCCGCCGACACCCTGTTCGCCGAGGTGCACGACGTCGGCATCCGCGACGGCTCCGACCTGGTGGTGGAGGGCTACGAGTTCGCGCCGTCCTTCTCCATCTGGACCACCATCGAGGAGTGCCTCAACCCGCCGGTCGTCTACGAGAAGAACCGGGGCTGGTACGTCACCAAGCCGTTCTCCGAGCCCGAGACCTTCACCTTCCCGGCCGGCATCGGCCCGGTCGAGTGCGTCAATGTGGAGCACGAGGAGGTCCTGCTCATCCCGCGCTGGATCGACGTGCGGCGGGTCACCTTCAAGTACGGCCTGGGCAACGAGTTCATCGAGGTCCTCAAGACCATCCACAAGCTGGGCATGGACTCCACCAAGAAGGTCCGCGTCGGCGGCGTCGACGTCTCCCCGCGCGACGTGGTGGCCGCCTGCCTGCCCGACCCGGCCACGCTCGGCGACCGGATGCACGGGCGCACCTGCGCCGGCACGTACGTCACCGGCCTGGGCCGCGACGGCCGCCCCCGGGCCACGTACCTCTACCACGTGGTCGACAACGCCTGGACCATGCGCGAGTACGGCAGCCAGGCCGTCGTCTGGCAGACCGCCGTCAACCCCGTGGTGGCGCTGGAGCTGCTGGCCGCCGGCACCTGGTCGGGCGCCGGCGTGCTCGGCCCGGAGGCGCTGCCGCCCCGCCCGTTCCTCGATCTGCTCACCGAGTACGGCGCGCCCTGGGGTATCCAGGAGCTATGACCAGGTACGGCCCGATGTTCGGCCCGGACATCACGTTCCTGGGCGTGCCGGCGTGCGATCTGTCCTCGCCCGAGAGCTTTGCGGGCGCCGACGTGGTCGTCATCGGGGCGCCCTTCGACGGCGGCACCTCGCACCGCCCGGGCACGCGCTTCGGCCCGCAGGCCATCCGGCAGGCCTGCTACCTGCCGCACGACGGCTCCCGCCCGTCGCTGGCCCTGCGCGTGGACGCCCTGCGGGACCTGCGCGTCCTCGACGCCGGCGACGTCGAGATGTACTCCGGGGACGCCGCCCGCGCGATCAAGTCCCTGGAGGACGCGGTCTTCGCGGCGGCCGACGCCGGCGCGATCCCGCTGATCCTCGGCGGCGACCACACCATCGCCTGGCCCGACGCGACCGGCGTGGCCCGCAAGCACGGCTACGGCCGCGTCTCGATGGTCCACTTCGACGCCCACGCCGACACCGGCGACGTCGAGTTCGGCTCGTTGATCGGCCACGGCCAGCCGATGCGCCGCCTGATCGAGTCCGGCGCCCTGCGCGGCGACCGCTTCCTGCAGATCGGCCTGCGCGGCTACTGGCCCGACCCGCAGACGCTGGACTGGATGGCCGAGCAGCGGATGCGCTCCTACGAGATGACCGAGATCGTCGCCCGGGGCCTGGACGAGTGCCTGACCGAGGCGTTCGCCATCGCCACCGACGACTGCGACGGCGTGTTCCTGTCGGTCGACGTCGACGTGGTCGACCCCGGCATGGCCCCCGGCACCGGCACCCCGGAGCCCGGCGGTCTCACCTCCCGCCAGCTGCTCGACGCCGTGCGGCGCTGCTGCTACGAGCTGCCGATCGTGGGGCTGGACGTGGTCGAGGTGAGCCCGCCGTACGACCACGCGGAGATCACCGCCTTCCTGGCCAACCGCGTGGTCCTGGAAGCGCTCTCGGCCATCGCCAGGCGTCGCCGCGGCGATCCGTGGGACCCCCGCCGGCCCCTCCTCGATCGCTGACCCGACTTAGTTCAAGTATCACAATAAGCATCGGAGCTGCAACGCCTGATCCGGCGACATTAATGACAGTCGACTGGATCGCGGAGAATTCCATAGACGTGTATAAACCTTGCCCGGGTGTCGAGAGAGCGCTTACTTTGGCCCTCGCTCGTTTCTTCAATCGGGGAGGAACCATCATGCGCAAGCTCAGCAAGGCGATGCGAGTCGCCGCCGTGGTCGTCGCCGTCGGCGCCGGCACGCTCGCCGTCACCGGCACGCCCGCCTTCGCGTCCGGCTGCAGCGGCTCGTACACCGACTCGGGCCGCGGCTACCTCGGCGGCCCGTGCACCGGGTACCCGTCCTACTTCCACCTGCACTCCGCCGCCACCTGCATCCCGATGGGCAGCGGCTCGTCGTACGGGGTGACCGGGCCGCGGGCCTCCATCAGCGGCACGTCCAAGGTGCTGTGCCAGGTCGGCTACTACGCCTCGAGCGGGCACGTCGTCGTCGAGAACAACTGACGTAACTGAGGAACCCCCGGGTCGGTGGCCAACGACCCGGGGGTTCCTCCTATTCGCGCTCGCCCAGCTCGGCCAGCTCCTCGGGGGTGAGCAGCCGGGACCTGATCAGGAAGCGCACCCCCTCGGGCGCCTCCAGCGAGAAGCCCGAGCCGCGGCCCGGCACCACGTCGACCGTCAGGTGGGTGTGCCGCCACAGCTCGAACTGCGACCGCGACATCCAGAAGGTCACCGGCTCGCCGACGCCGTCGATCGCCAGCGACTCCAGCAGGACGTCGCTGGCGCCGGTGCGGAACTCGCCCTCCGGGAAACACATCGGGGAGCTGCCGTCGCAGCAGCCGCCGGACTGGTGGAACATCAGGGGTCCGTGAGTGCCCCGCAGCGACCGGATCAGGTCGGCCGCCGCGGGGTCACCGCCACGCGCGGCATGGCCTAGAAGAACCCGAGCTTGTTGGGGGAGTAGCTGACCAGCAGGTTCTTCGTCTGCTGGTAGTGCTCCAGCATCATCTTGTGGTTCTCCCGGCCGATGCCGGACTGCTTGTAGCCGCCGAAGGCCGCGTGGGCCGGGTAGGCGTGGTAGCAGTTGGTCCAGACCCGTCCGGCCTGGATGGCCCGCCCGGCGCGGTAGGCGGTGTTGGTGTCGCGGGTCCAGACGCCGGCGCCGAGGCCGTAGAGGGTGTCGTTGGCGATCTTGATGGCGTCCGCGAAGTCGGAGAACGAGGTCACCGAGACGACCGGGCCGAAGATCTCCTCCTGGAAGATCCGCATGGCGTTGTCGCCCTCGAAGACGGTCGGCTGGACGTAGTAGCCGCCCGAGAGCTCGCCGCCGAGGTCGGCCCGCTCGCCGCCGACGCGCACCTTGGCGCCCTCCTGGCGGCCGATCTCGAGGTACGACAGGATCTTCTCCAGCTGGTCGTTGGACGCCTGCGCGCCGATCATCGTCTCGCTGTCCAGCGGGTGGCCCTGCTTGATCGCGCGGACGCGCTCGGTGGCGGCGTCCAGGAACTCGCCGTAGTGGCCCTGCTGGACGAGCGCGCGGGACGGGCAGGTGCAGACCTCGCCCTGGTTGAGCGCGAACATCGCGAAGCCCTCGAGGGCCTTGTCGTAGAAGGCGTCCTTCGCGCTCGACACGTCGTCGAAGAAGATGTTCGGGCTCTTGCCCCCGAGCTCCAGCGTCACCGGCTTGATGTTCTCGCTGGCGTACTGCATGATCAGCCGCCCCGTCGTGGTCTCGCCGGTGAAGGCGACCTTGGCCACCCGCGGGCTGCTGGCCAGCGGCTTGCCGGCCTCGACCCCGAAGCCGTTGACGATGTTCACCACGCCCGGCGGCAGCAGGTCGGCGATCAGGCCCATGAGCACGTGGATCGAGGCCGGGGTCTGCTCGGCGGGCTTGAGCACGACCGCGTTGCCGGCGGCCAGCGCCGGCGCGAGCTTCCACGTCGCCATGAGCAGCGGGAAGTTCCACGGGATGATCTGGGCGACGACGCCGAGCGGCTCGTGGAAGTGGTACGCGACGGTGTCGTCGTCGAGCTCGCCGAGGCTGCCCTCCTGGGCCCGGATGGCGCCGGCGAAGTACCGGAAGTGATCCACCGCCAGCGGCAGGTCGGCCGCCAAGGTCTCCCGCACCGGCTTGCCGTTCTCCCACGTCTCGGCGACGGCGAGGGCCTCCAGGTTGCCCTCGATCCGGTCGGCGATCTTGTTCAGGATGTTCGCGCGCTCGGCGACGCTCGTGCGCCCCCACGCGTCCGCCGCGCCGTGCGCGGCGTCGAGGGCCAGCTCGACGTCCTCGGCCGTGCCCCGGGCGATCTCGCAGAAGGTCTGCCCGGTGACCGGCGTGGGGTTCTCGAAGTACTGGCCGCGGACCGGCTTGACGTACTCGCCGCCGATCCAGTGGTCGTAGCGGGACTCGTATCGGACCAGGGCACCGTCCTGGCCGGGAGCTGCGTAGCGGGTCATGCCCGGAAGCTAGTTACGGGAACGTTGCAACCACGTTGCGGCCGGCGCCGCGTACTCCTCGGACAGGCGGGCCACCCGCTCCAGGGCGAGCGCCCGCCGGGGCGAACCGGCCGGCAGCGCCGCCGCCAGCGCCTCCCACATCCACAGGTCCTCGGCCCCCCAACCGGCCGCGGTCCAGGCCGCGAGCAGCTCGGCGTCGCGGCTGGCCCGCACGCCGGCGCGTAGCTGCCCCTCGATGAGCCGGCGCAGGCGCACGATGCCGGGGGCGTCCGAGCGGGGCAGGAGCGGCCCGCGGTACGCCAGCAGCGCCCCGGCGACGTCGCCCTCGGCCAGCCGGGCCGGGACCTCCGCGAAGTCCGACAGCACCGGCTCGCGCAGCCGGTAGGGGCGCGAGAGCAGCAGGGGCCCGAGCACGTGGCGCAGCCGGGACAGCTCGGCCCGCAGGGTCACCGGGTTGACCAGCCCGTCGCCGTAGAGCTCGACCGCCAGCTGGTCCCCGGTCAGGCCGGCCGGGTGCGCGCAGAGCAGCGCGACGATCTCGCTGTGTCTCGGGCTCAGCCGCAGCGCCCGCCCGCCGGCCGACAGCACCCCGGCGTCGCGCCCCAGCGCGCCGAACGACGGTCCGGCCGGGGCCGCCGAGGGCAGCGTGGCCAGGTACGTCTCGGCGGCGCGGGCGGTCGCGAGTACCAGCGCCAGGGAATGCGGGTTGGCGAGGTGGTCGCCGCCGGTCACGTCGATCGCCCCGAGCAGCCGCCCGGTGCGCGGATCGTGGATCGGCGCGGCGGAGCAGGTCCAGCGCTGCGCCCGGCGGCTGAAGTGCTCGGTGGCGAAGATCTGCACCTCGTGGTCGAGGGCCACCGCGGTGCCGGGCGCGTTGGTGCCGGCGTGCGTCTCGTCCCAGCGCGCCCCGGCGACGAAGTTCATGCCCTCCGCCCGGCGTACCACGGTCGGGTGCCCCTCCACCCAGAGCAGCCGCCCCTGCGCGTCGCAGACCGCCATCAGGTGGTCGCCGTCGTCGGCGAAGCTGCCGAGCAGGTCGCGGAACAGCGGCAGCACGTGGCGCAGCGGGTGGGCCCCGCGGTAGTCCTCGAGCTCGTCGTCGTCGAGGTCGACCGGGGCCGTGGCGTCGGGATCGAGATGGGCCGCGGCGCTGCGCCGCCAGGAGTCGGCCACGACGTCGCGCACCTGGTCGCCGACCTGTTGGTTGTTGAGGAAAGCGTCCCAGGCGCGCCCGTTCTGTCCGATCCGCTCGCGCGCATCGGCCCCCGAGGGGAGGGCCAGCCAGGGATTGTGCATGCCTCATAGTGACCCGCGTCACCCAAGAACGCCAAGGGGCGCGCCCTGTCGGCAGGGCGCGCCCGGGCTACTCAGAGCGCGGACTCCAGCATCGTCAGGGCGCGCTGCAGGGTCGGGTCGTCCATGACGAGCGGGGGCAGGAAGCGGATGACGTTGCCGTAGGTCCCGCAGGTGAGCAGCAGGAGCCCCGCCTCGTGGGCCCGCCGCTGGATCTCCGACGTCCTGGCCGGGTCCGGGGTCGCGCCCAGCGGGGCGCCCCGGCCGTAGCCGCGCTCCGCCGTCATCGTCCCCGGCGAGGCCGACTCCGGCACCACGATCTCGATGGCCAGCATCGCGCCGCGGCCCCGCACGTCGCCGATGAACGGGTGCGACTGCTGCAGCTCGCGCAGCCGCGGCACCATCACCGACTCGATCCGCCGGGCCGCGGCGCTCAGGTCCAGCTCGCGCATCGTGTCGATGGTGGCCAGGGCGGCGGCGCAGGCGATCGGGTTGCCGCCGTACGTGCCGCCCAGCCCGCTGGGGTGCACGGCGTCCATGACCTCGGCCCGGCCGGTCACCCCGGCCAGGGGCAGGCCGCCGGCGATGCCCTTCGCCGTGGTGATGATGTCGGGCTCGACCGACTCGTGCGGCGAGGCGAACCAGTCGCCGGTGCGGCAGAAGCCGGTCTGGATCTCGTCGGCGATGAACAGGGCGCCGTGCGCCTTCGACCAGGCGGCCAGGGAGGAGAGGAAGCCGGGGGCCGGTACGACGAAGCCGCCCTCGCCCTGGATCGGCTCGATCAGCACCGCGGCCACCTGGTCGGCGCCGACCTGCTTCTCGATCATGTTGATGGCCAGCGCCGCGGCGTCCGGGCCGGCCAGGCCGTCGCGGAAGGGGTAGGACATCGGCACCCGGTAGATCTCGCCGGCGAAGGGGCCGAAGCCCTGCTTGTACGGCATGTTCTTCGCCGTCAGCGCCATCGTGAGATTGGTGCGGCCGTGGTAGGCGTGGTCGAACACGACGACCGCCCGGCGGCCGGTGGCGTGCCGGGCGATCTTCACCGCGTTCTCGACCGCCTCGGCGCCCGAGTTGAACAGGGCCGAGCGCTTCTCGAAGGCGCCCGGGGTGAGCGCGTTGAGCTGCTCGCAGACGGCGACGTAGGACTCGTACGGCGCGATCATGAAGCAGGTGTGGGTGAACCGCTCGACCTGCCGCTGGACCGCCGCCACGACCTTGGGGCTCGCGTTGCCCACGCTCGTGACCGCGATCCCGGCGGCCATGTCGACCCACTCCCGGCCGTCCACGTCGGTCAGCGTGCCACCGGCGGCGTAGTCGACGTACGACTGGACCATGCTCGACACGCCCCGCGCGACGGCGGCGGTGCGGCGCTTGTGGAGATCCTCGCTGTGCGACATCAGAGCTCGATGTTGTGCATGACGTGCTTGATCCGGGTGTAGTCCTCCAGGCCGTACATCGAGAGGTCCTTGCCGTATCCGGACTGCTTAAACCCGCCGTGCGGCATCTCGGCGACGATCGGGATGTGCGCGTTGACCCACACGCAGCCGAAGTCCAGCCGGCGGGTCATCCGCATCGCGCGGCCGTGGTCGCGGGTCCAGACCGAGGAGGACAGGCCGTACTCCACGCCGTTGGCCCAGCGCACCGCCTCGTCCTCGTCGGTGAAGCGCTGCACGGTGATCACCGGCCCGAAGACCTCGTCCTGGATGATCTCGTCCTCCTGGCGCAGGCCGGAGACCACGGTCGGGGCGTAGAAGAAGCCGCGCTCGCCGACCCGGGCGCCGCCGGTGTTGAGCTTCGCGTGGTCGGGCAGCCGGTCGATGAAGCCGCCGACCCGGGCCAGCTGGTTGGCGTTGTTCAGCGGGCCGTAGAGGATGTCCTCGTCGTCCGGTGCGCCGGTCTTCGTCGCCGCCGCCTGCTCGGCCAGCGCCGCCACGAAGTCGTCGTAGATGCCGGGGCCGGCGAGCACGCGGGTGGCCGCGGTGCAGTCCTGGCCGGCGTTGAAGTACCCGGCCACGGCGATCGCCTCGGCCGCGGCGGCCAGGTCGGCGTCGTCGAAGACCACGACGGGCGCCTTGCCGCCGAGCTCCAGGTGGGTGCGCTTGAGCGACGGCGCGGCCGCGCCGGCCACCTCGCGGCCGGCCCGCACCGAGCCGGTGATGGACACGAACTGCGGCGTCGGGTGGGCGACCAGCGCGCGGCCGGTCTCCCGGTCGCCGGTGACCACGTTGAGCACGCCCGGCGGGAGGAACTCGGCGGCCAGCTCGGCCAGCAGCAGCGAGGACGCCGGCGTGGTGTCGGACGGCTTGAGCACCACGGTGTTGCCCGCGGCCAGGGCCGGCGCGATCTTCCAGACCGCCATCATGAGCGGGTAGTTCCAGGGCGTGACCTGCGCGCAGACGCCGATCGGCTCGCGCCGCACGTAGCTGGTGTGCCCCTTCATGTACTCGCCGGCGGACTTGCCCTCGAGCACCCGCGCCGCGCCGGCGAAGAACCGGATCTGGTCCACCGACGGCGGCAGCTCCTCGCTGGCCGTGAGCGCGCGGGGCTTGCCCGTGTTGCGCACCTCGGCGTCGATGATCTCCTCCGCCCGCTCCTCCATCGCGTCGGCCAGCTTGAGCAGGGCCTTCTGCCGCTCCGACGGTGTGGCGTCGCGCCAGGTCTCGAACGCCCGGGCGGCGGCCCGCACGGCGCGGTCGACGTCCTCGGCGCCGGACACCGGCGCGGCGGCGAACACCTCGCCGGTGGACGGATCGATGAGGTCGGAGTAACGCCCGTCGGCGGGGTCGGTGTAGGTGCCGTCGACGAAGTTCTGCAGCTGTTTGGTCATGTCCACTCCCTTGGGGCCGGCAGGGACATTTTTCCATCGAATCCGTGGCGCACAAGCCCTCGAGCAACTGTTTCCGTGGGAGTTAGTGTGGAATCGTGACCCCGTTCTACATCGCCGGGCGCCCGGCCTCCAGTGACGACGCCGTCGAGATCCGCCATCCCTACGACGGGCGTCCGGTCGGTGCGACGTCCAATGCCACTCCGGAGCAGGTGGAGGAGGCGGTCGCCGCCGCGGCCGCCGTCGCCGCCGCGGCCGCGGCGCTGCCGGCCAGCGCCCGGGCGGCCGCGCTCGACCACGTCAGCGCCCGGCTCAAGGAGCGGGCCGACGAGGTGGCCAGGCTCATCACCGCGGAGAACGGCAAGCCGCTGAAGTGGGCCCGCGGCGAGGTCTCCCGCGCCGTCTCCACCTTCCGCTGGGCCGCCGAGGAGGCCCGCCGCTTCTCCGGCGCCGTGCAGCGCCTGGACACCGACCCGGCCGCGACCGGCCGCATCGCGCTGGTCAAGCGGGTGCCGCGGGGGCCGGTGCTGGGCATCGCGCCGTTCAACTTCCCGCTCAACCTGGTCGCGCACAAGGTCGCCCCGGCCATCGCGGTCGGCGCCCCGATCGTGCTCAAGCCGGCCCCGGCCACCCCGCTCAGCGCTTTGCTGCTGGGCGAGATCCTCGCCGAGACCGACCTGCCGGCCGGGATGTGGTCGATCGTGCCCATTCCGAACGACCGCGCGCCCGCCCTGGTCGCCGACCCGCGGCTGCCGGTGGTGTCGTTCACCGGCTCGGGCCCGGTCGGCTGGCAGATCCGCGACGCCGTGCCGCGCAAGCACGTCACCCTGGAGCTCGGCGGCAACGCCGCCGTGGTGGTCTGCGAGGACTGGGACGACCTGGACTGGGCCGCGTCGCGCATCGCCACGTTCTCCAACTACCAGGCCGGGCAGAGCTGCATCGCGGTGCAGCGGGTGTACGTCCACGAGCGCCACTACGACGCCCTGGCCGACCGGCTGGTGGCCGCCGTGGAGGCCCAGCGCACCGGCGACCCCGGCGACGAGGCCACCGACGTCGGCCCGCTGATCAGCGAGGACGCCGCCAAGCGGGTCGAGGCGTGGGTGAGCGAGGCGGTGGCGGCCGGGGCCAAGCTGCTCACCGGGGGCGCGCGCGACGGCGCCGCCTACGCGCCGACCGTCCTCGCCGAGGCGCCGGCCGAGTCGAAGGTCGTCACCGAGGAGGTCTTCGGGCCGGTGCTCGTGCTGGCCCGGGTCGCCTGCGACGCGGACGGGTTCGCCGCGGTCAACGCGTCGCAGTACGGGCTGCAGGCCGGCGTCTTCACCCGCCGCCTCGACCGGGCCTTCGAGGCGCACCGCGTCCTCGATGTCGGCGGCGTGATCGTGGGCGACGCGCCGAGCTACCGGGCCGACCAGATGCCGTACGGCGGCGCGAAGGCCAGCGGCGTCGGGCGGGAAGGGCTGGCCAGCGCCATGGCCGACTACACCGAGGAACGGGTCATGGTCCTCACCGGGCTCCAGCTCTAGCTACTCCCACGCCTGGCGTGGCTCCGTCGACGAGGAGCCCGGCGGCTTCTCGGCCGAGTCGAAGAGGCTCTGGTCGAAGATGTCGGGCTCCAAGAAGATGAAGCACTGGTACGTCACCGCCTTGCGCACCTGCGCCTCGGCCCGGTTGATGGCGGCCGCCACGTGGGCCATCGTCTCGTTCCCCCGCACCGCCACCTTGGCCGCGATCAGCAGCTGGTCGGGGCCGAGGTGCATGGTGCGCAGGTGGATCATCCGCTCGATCAGCGGCTCCCGCTCGATGGCCGCCTCGATCAGCAGCAGCGTGCCGTTGTCGGCCGACTCGCCGATCAGCAGGCTGCGCATCCGCTGCGACAGTGTGATCGAGATGACCACCAGCAGCGCCCCGATCGCGAGCGTGCCGGCGGCGTCCCATCGCCCGTCGCCGGTGATGACGGCGAGGGTGATCCCGACCAGGGCGAAGCTCAGGCCGGTCAAGGCGCCGAAGTCCTCGGCCAGCACGACCGGCAGCTCGGGGGAGCGGGTGGTGCGGATGAAGCGCAGCCAGGGAGCGCCGCGGCGGGACGGCTCGGCCTCGTGCACGGCGGTGCGCAGCGAGAACGACTCCAGCGCGGCCGAGACGCCGAGCACCGCGAACGCCCAGACCGGGTCCTCGACCGGGCTCGGGTCGCGCAGCTTCCGGTAGCCCTCGTAGAGCGCGAACACGCCGCCGACCAGGAAGATCACGAGGGTGACGAGGAAGCCGTAGAAGTACCGGAAGCGGGCGTAGCCGAACGGGTGCAGCTGGCTCGCCCGTTGCTGGGCCCGGCGCCCGCCGATCAGCAGCAGCACCTGGTTGGCGGTGTCGGCCACGGAGTGCACGGCCTCCGCGAGCAGCGCTGACGACCCCGTGAACAGGAACGCCACGAACTTGCTGAGCGCGATGCCGAGGTTGGCTGCCAGTGCCGCGACGATCGCCCGCAGGGAGTTACCTTCCTCGGCCATGCCTCATCCTGTACCACAAGCTTTACGCGAACTCACATCGGCAACTGCGGACTGACACGTGCACGGAACGCGACCGCACTAGGCTTCCGTCGTAGGAACAGCGACCACGACAGGGGTGCGTACTGTGATCGACCTGAGCCGGATCGTCAAGGCGTACGACGTGCGGGGCACCGTGCCCGACCAGCTCAACGAGCCGGTAGCCGAGGCGCTCGGGCGGGCCTTCGTGCAGACGCTGCGCGCCCGCGGCGAGTTCGCCGACAAGATCGTGATCGCGCACGACATGCGGGCCTCCGGCCCGGCGCTGGCGGGCGCCTTCGCCGCCGGTGCGCGCGCCGAGGGGGCCGACATCATCGACGCCGGCCTCGGCTCGACCGACCTGCTCTACTACGCCTCGGGCGCGCTCGACCTGCCCGGGGCGATGTTCACGGCGAGTCACAATCCGGCGCAGTACAACGGGATCAAGCTCTGCAAGCAGGGCGCCAAGCCGGTCGGGCAGGACACCGGGCTGGCCGAGATCCGCGAGCGCGCCCAGCGGATGCTCGACGCCGGGACGCCGCGGGTGCGCGAGGCCGAGCTGAAGGGCGGGCTGGAGCAGTACAGCCTCCTGGAGCGCTACGCGACCCACCTGCTGAAGCTGGTCGACCTCTCCGACATCCGGCCGCTGACCGTGGTCGTGGACGCCGGCAACGGCATGGGCGGCTACACCGTGCCGGCCGTGCTCGGCTCCGGGCTGCCGCTGACCATCATCCCGATGTACTTCGAGCTCGACGGCACCTTCCCCAACCACGAGGCCAACCCGCTGGAGCCGAAGAACCTCGTCGACCTGCAGGCCCGCGTCCGCGAGACCGGCGCCGACCTCGGCCTGGCCTTCGACGGCGACGCCGACCGCTGCTTCGTCGTCGACGAGCGCGGCGAGGCCGTCTCCCCGTCGGTGATCACCGCCATGGTCGCGGTCCGGGAGCTGGCCAAGGCGCCCGGCGCCACGATCATCCACAACCTCATCACCTCGCGGGTGGTGCCCGAGATCGTCGAGGAGCACGGCGGGGTGCCGGTGCGCACCCGGGTCGGGCACTCGTTCATCAAGGCCGAGATGGCCCGCACCGGCGCCGTCTTCGGCGGCGAGCACTCGGCGCACTACTACTTCCGCGACTTCTGGGGCGCCGACACCGGCATGCTGGCCGCCCTGCACACGCTGGCCCTGCTCGGCGGGCAGGCCGCGCCGCTGTCGGCGCTGGCCAAGGACTACGAGCGGTACGCGGCCTCGGGCGAGATCAACTCGACGGTGACCGATCAAGCGGCGAAGATGGCAGAGATCGAGCAGGCGTTCGACGCCGAGGTCGACCGGCTGGACGGCATCACGCTGAGCTTCCCCGACGGCAGCTGGGCCAACGTCCGCCCGTCCAACACCGAGCCGCTGCTGCGGCTTAACGTTGAGGCGCCGACCGCGGAGCGGATGGCCGCCCTGCGCGATGAGATGCTGGCCGTGATCCGCCGCTGACGGTCGGCCGCTGAGAAGGAGTTGGAACGCGTGTCCGTGGACCCCGCCCTGCTTTCGATCCTGCGCTGCCCCGACGAGCACCACGCCGAGCTCATCCTCGACGAGCAGGAGCAGACTCTGACCTGCACCGAATGCCGGCGGATCTTCGAGATCCGCGACGGCATCCCGGTCCTGCTGCTCGACGAGGCCCGTCAGCCTGCTCCGGGTAAGGACGCCACGGACGAGGAGGGGGCCGAGTGAACCCGCTTGAGGGCACCGCGGGCGTCCGCGGGCACCGCGAGATCGACCACGCGCTGCTGGACAACGCCGAGGCGCTGGAGAAGAACGACCCGGGCGGCATGCTGCGGGCCACCGCGTCGGCCGGCGCCCAGGTCCGGGAGTCGGCGGCGCTGGCCGCCGAGACCGACCTGAGCAAGCTGGGCGACGAGGGGCGGCCGCGGGCCGTCGTCATCGCCGGCGTCGGCACCGCCGCGCGCACCGGCGACATCCTGGAGACCGTGGCCGGGCCGCGCTGCCCGGTGCCGGTCCTGGCCCACCGCAGCGCCGGCATCCCCGGCTGGGTCGGCGCGGCCGACGTGGTCATCGCCGTCTCCGCGTCCGGCCGCTCCCCGGAGGCGCTGGCCGCCGCCGAGGCCGCCGGCCGCCGCGGGGCCCGGCTGGTCGCCATCGGCGCGCCCGACACCCAGCTGCACGCGCTGGCCGACCGCTTCCGCGCCCCGTTCATCCCCGTGCCGCGCCGCGCGCCGGCCCGGGCCAGCCTGTGGGGCCTGGCCGTGCCGGTCCTGCTGGCCGGCCGCCAGCTCGGCCTGGTCAAGGTCAACGAGGCCGACTTCGCCGAGACCGCCTCCCGGCTCGACGCCGACGCCGAGCGGTGCCGCACCGCGCTCGAGTCGTTCGTCAACCCGGGCAAGAGCCTCGCCCTCGACCTCGCCCACTCGGTGCCGATCGTCTGGGGCTCCTCGCCGCTGGCCACCGTCGCCGCCCGGCGCTTCGGCGACACGCTGTCGGCCAACGCCCGCTACCCCGCGGTGGTCGGCGCGCTCGGCGAGGCCGGCCGCGGCCGGGTCGGCCTGCTCGACGGGGTGTACGGCGGCCTGGCCGAGGCCGACCGCGACATCTTCGCCGACCCGGGGGAGTCCGACAGCCCGGCGACCCGGCTGCGCCTGGTGCTGCTGCGCGACGGCGGCCTCGCCTCCGACGAGGAGGAGACCGACGGCGAGCCGATCGCGGTGGAAGAGCGCCGCGCCGAGGCCGTGCAGGAGCTGGCCGAGCGGCGGGGCGTGCGGGTGAGCCTGATCACCGCCGAGGGTGGCTCCGCTCTGGAACGATTGGCATCGCTCGTCGCCGTGCCGGACTTCGCCTCGATCTACCTTGGTCTCGCCCACGGCTTCGACCCGATGGCCGTCCCCGCCGTGAGCGAGATGAAGGAGCTGGCTAACCCGTGAGCACTGAAGGCGGCACCAAGGCGATCTTGGCGGCCCTCGCCGCCAACCTCGGCATCGCCGTCACCAAGTTCGTCGCGTTCCTGCTGACCGGCTCCTCGTCGATGCTGGCCGAGGCGATCCACTCGGTCGCCGACTCCGGCAACCAGGGCCTGCTGCTGCTCGGCGGCCGGCAGGCGGAGAAGCGACCCACCGCCCGGCACCCCTTCGGCTACGGGCGCGAGCGCTACATCTACGCGTTCATCGTCGCCGTCGTGCTGTTCTTCGTCGGTGGCGTCTTCGCCATCTACGAGGCCTGGCACAAGATCGCGCACCCGGAGCCGATCAAGTCGTGGCAGTGGGTGCCGGTGGTGGTGCTCGTGGCCGCGATCGTGATGGAGGGGCTTTCCTTCCGTACCGCGATCGGCGAGACCCGCAAGATCAAGGGCAAGGCGACGTGGGTCCAGTTCATCCGCCGGGCCAAGGAGCCGGAGCTGCCGGTCATCCTGCTCGAGGACGCCGCCGCCCTGGTCGGCCTCGTGTTCGCGCTCTTCGGCGTCGGCCTGACCCTGATCACCGGCAACGGCGTCTGGGACGGCATCGGCACGGCCGCGATCGGCGCCCTGCTGATCAGCGTGGCCGCCATCCTGGCCGTTGAGATGAAGAGCCTGCTCGTCGGTGAGGCCGCCCGCCCGGAGCAGGTCGAGGCCATCGAGCAGGCCATCGTCGCCGGCCCCGAGGTCGAGCGCGTGATCCACATGCGCACCGTGCACCTCGGCCCCGACGAGCTGCTGGTCGCGGCCAAGATCGCGGTACGGCACAACGAGACCGCCGACGAGATCGCCCGCGGCATCGACGCCGCCGAGGCCCGCATCCGGGCCGCGGTGCCCATCGCCCGGGTGATCTACCTGGAGCCAGATATCTACCGCGCGAGCAAGGCCTCGGCCGATTCGGCCTTGACCACCGAGGCGCACTAGTTTTCCCGGGGCCGGCCATTGTGCCGGCCCCGCTCACTTCCTGATCGTTCTGACTCGGAGGCGCACGACCGTGGAAATGCTGGAGAGCCCGATCCGCAAGTACGCCTGGGGGTCGCACACCGCGATCGCCACGCTGCAGGGCCGCCCCGCACCGACCCCGGACCCCGAGGCCGAGCTGTGGATGGGCGCCCACCCGGCCAGCCCGTCCCGCCTGGCGGTGAGCGGCGCGTCCCTGGTCGACGCGATCGCCGCCGACCCCGTGACCCTGCTCGGCGCCGCGAACGTGGAGCGCTTCGGCACCCGCCTGCCGTTCCTGCTGAAGGTCCTGGCCGCCGCCCAGCCGCTCTCCCTGCAGGCCCACCCGACGCTGGACCAGGCGAGGGCCGCGCACGCCGCCGGCCACCCGTCGTACGTCGACGCCTGGCACAAGCCGGAGATGCTGGTCGCCCTGACCGACTTCGACGCCCTGTGCGGCTTCCGCGCCCCGTCGGCCGCCGCCGCCGACCTGACCGCCCTCGGCGTCGAGCGGCTCAAGCCCACGATCGACGCCCTGTCCCACCCCGACGTGGCCACCGCCCTGCACGACGCCGTCCGCGGCCTGCTGGCCACCCCGGACGCCGACCTGGTGGCCGAGGTGGTCGCCGCCGCCCGCCCCCGTGCCGCCGAGCGCGACGCCTACGCCCTGATGGTGACGCTCGCCGAGCAGTACCCGGGCGACACCGGCGTCATCGTCGCCACGCTGCTCAACCGGGTCCGCCTGCGCCCCACCGAGGCGGTCTGGATGCCGGCCGGCAACCTGCACGCGTACCTGCGCGGCGTGGGCGTGGAGATCATGGCCGCCTCGGACAACGTCCTGCGCGGCGGCCTGACCCCGAAGCACGTGGACGTGGAGGAGCTCCTGCGGGTCCTTCGCTTCGAGGTACTGGACGACCCGATCACCCGGTCGGCCGCCGTGTCCCCGGGGCTGTCCGCGTACCCGATCCCGATCCCGGACTTCACGCTCCACCACGCGGTCCTGTCGACGGACACGCAGGCGGTCCGCCTGCCGGGCGGGGGGCCGCGGATCGTGCTGTGCACGCGCGGCTCGGTGCGCGTTGACGACGGCGTGGTGCCCGTCACCCTGACGCAGGGGCAGGCCGCCTTCGCGCCGGCCGCGCGGGCGGAGCTGTCGGTGAGCGGCAACGGCGAGGTTTTCCAGGCCGCCACCCCGTAGTCCGGTGAAGCGTTCGCAGGCCGCCGTGGTGCTTCGGCGGCCTGCGTGCTTGCCGACAAACTCACCCGGTCCTCGGCCGCGTACGCCGCCGGCGGCCCCGGCGCTCTCGGTGCGTTGGGCGAACTCCGGGCATCGCGCTGTTGTATGCCCGGCTTCTGGCGCTTTTCGCGAAAAATCCCGATGCCTGGCGACATCATGATTTTTCGGAGATTTCTCCTGACAGGGTATAAGTCCGATAAGTCGTGGCGCGCCAGCGCCCGACTTATCGCGTTCGGTGCGTATGTCCGAGCCGCCGGACTCGTGGGCGCGCATATCGCCTCGACGGTGTCCGAATTTAGTGGATTTGCTTGACATGTAGGTTGCGGAGGGTAGTGTTCTAGCTACGCAGGGTTCGAGACGGGGTCCGAGCCACATGCGGGGGAACCAAACCGGGGGGAAGCGCGGGGCGGTGGGAGTGATCTCACCGCCCCGCGCGCTGTCCGGAAGTAGGCGGTCCGACCCGCCGACGAGGCGTTTGAAGCGTCGCGGCGCCGACGCGTACCGTGAAGGGTCGCCGTTCGCCTATGCAGACCCAGGAGACCGCATTGACCAGCACGCTGCCGCCGCGGACCGTCGCCGACGGTGACTTCAAGGTGGCCGATCTCTCCCTCGCCGCGTTCGGGCGCAAGGAGATCCAGCTCGCCGAGCACGAGATGCCGGGCCTGATGGCCATCCGGCGCGAGTTCGCCGCTACGCAGCCGCTGAAGGGCGCGCGGATCACCGGCTCGCTGCACATGACGATCCAGACGGCCGTGCTGATCGAGACGCTCGTTGCGCTCGGGGCGCAGGTGCGGTGGGCCAGCTGCAACATCTTCTCGACCCAGGACCACGCGGCCGCGGCCATCGCGGTCGGGCCCGAGGGGACGCCCGAGAAGCCGGCCGGTGTCCCGGTGTACGCCTGGAAGGGGGAGACCCTCGAGGAGTACTGGTGGTGCACCGAGCAGGTGCTGCTCTGGCCCGACGGGCAGGGCCCCAACATGATCCTCGACGACGGCGGCGACGCCACGCTGCTGGTGCACAAGGGCGCCGAGTTCGAGGGGGCCGGCGCGGTGCCGTCGCCCGACACCGCCGACTCCGAGGAGTACGCGGTCATCCTCCAGGTGCTGCAGCGCTCGCTGGGCGAGGACAACCGCCGCTGGACCCGCGTGGCGGCCGGCATCAAGGGCGTCACCGAGGAGACCACCACCGGCGTGCACCGGCTGTACGAGATGCAGCAGGCCGGCACGCTGCTCTTCCCGGCGATCAACGTCAACGACTCGGTGACGAAGTCGAAGTTCGACAACAAGTACGGCTGCCGGCACTCGCTCATCGACGGCATCAACCGGGCCACCGACGTGCTCATCGGCGGCAAGGTCGCGGTCGTGTTCGGCTACGGCGACGTGGGCAAGGGCTGCGCCGAGTCGCTGCGCGGCCAGGGCGCCCGGGTCATCGTGACCGAGGTCGACCCGATCTGCGCGCTGCAGGCGGCGATGGACGGCTACCAGGTCGCCACGATCGACGACGTCGTCGAGACCGCGGACATCTTCGTCACCGCGACCGGCTGCCTCGACGTGATCACCGCCGAGCACATGGCGCGGATGAAGCACCAGGCGATCGTCGGCAACATCGGGCACTTCGACAACGAGATCGACATGGCCGGCCTGGCCCGTCGCTCCGACGTCACCCGGATCAACATCAAGCCGCAGGTCGACGAGTGGAAGTTCGACGACGGCCACTCGATCATCGTGCTGTCCGAGGGGCGCCTGCTGAACCTGGGCAACGCGACCGGTCACCCGTCGTTCGTGATGTCCAACAGCTTCGCCAACCAGTCGATCGCGCAGATCGAGCTGTTCACGAAGACCGAGCAGTACCCGATCGGGGTCTACACGCTGCCCAAGCACCTCGACGAGAAGGTCGCCCGGCTGCACCTGGACGCCCTCGGGGTCAGGCTCACCGAGCTGACCAAGAAGCAGGCCGAGTACCTGGGCGTGCCGGTCGAGGGGCCGTACAAGGCGGACCACTACCGCTACTGAGCTGCGCCGATGCGAGGGGCCCCGCCGGAGTACACCGGCGGGGCCCCTCGCCGTTCACCCGCCTGACGCGAGCATGACGAGATTCACTCGCCCCTCCGGAGCTTGAAGGGTGCAGTAGGTGGGGTCTAAGGTAAAGCTGACCTAAGTAAGGTACGGCTAACCTGCGGAGCACGGCATGACCGCCATCTACCTGATCGGCCTTCGCGAAGGCCTCGAGATTACGCTCGTGGTCTCGATTCTCGTCGCGTTCCTGGTCAAGAGCGACCGCAGGCACCTGCTGAAGTTCGTGTGGGCCGGGGTCGCGGCCGCCGCGCTGCTCTCGATCGGCGTGGCCGCGCTGCTGCAGGCCGGCTCGACGTACCTCTCCGGGCCGCGCCAGGAGCTGGTCGACGCGATCGCCTCGCTGGTCGCCGTCGTGTTCGTCACCTTCATGATCTTCTGGATGCGCCGCATGGCCCGCCAGATGGCCAAGGAGCTGCGCGGCAAGCTCGAGGACGCGATCCAGGTCGGCACCTTCGCGGTGGCCGCCATGGCCTTCCTGGCCGTCGCCCGGGAGGGCCTGGAGACCTCGATCCTCTTCTTCGCCGCCGCGCAGGGCTCCGACACCATGCAGCCGCTGATCGGCATCTCGCTCGGCCTGGCCACCTCGATCGTGCTGGGCTACCTGCTCTACGCCAGCGCCATCCGGATCAACCTGACCAAGTTCTTCACCTGGACCGGCGCGCTGCTCGTGCTCGTCGCCGCCGGCATCTTCAAGTACGGGGTGCACGACCTGCAGGAGGCCAACGTCCTGCCGGGCCTGAACAGCCACGCGTTCGACGTCTCTGGTGCGCTGCCGCCCACCGCCTGGTACGCGGAGCTGCTGCGCGGCATGTTCAACTTCACGCCCCAGCCGTCTGTCCTGGAGACCATCGCCTGGGTCGCGTACGGCGTGCCCGTCCTGGTCATCTTCCTGCTGCCGCTGCTTCGCAAGCCGGCCGCGCCCGCCCCGGCTCCGGCTGTTCAGCCCACCGAAGCCAACCCGGCCAGCACCAACGCCTGACGGCGCCTCAGTCCCCCAGTTTCGTAGGAGCACCATGCGTAATACACGCCTGCTCGTTCTCGGCGCCCTCCCGGCTCTCGCGCTCGGTCTGGCCGCCTGCGGCGACGACAAGTCCGGCGACAAGGCGGGCCCGGCGGCCAGCGGCAACGGCAAGATCGCCGTCACCGCGACCGACACCGAGTGCAAGCTGGAGCGCACGGAGACGAACTCGGGCCCGGTCACCTTCGCCGTCAGCAACAAGGGCGGCAAGGTCACCGAGTTCTACATCTACGCCACCGGCGACCGGATCGTCGGCGAGGTGGAGAACGTGGCGCCGGGCCTGACCCGGGAACTCATCGTCGAGCTGCCGGCCGGCACCTACGAGACCGCCTGCAAGCCGGGCATGATCGGCAACGGCATCCGCGGCGCGTTCAAGGCCACCGGCGAGAGCAAGCCGCTCACCGACGACGCCAAGCTCGCGCAGGCGACGAAGGACTACCAGACGTACGTCAAGAGCAACACCGGCGCCCTGATCGACAAGACCACCGAGTTCGTCAACGCGGTCAAGGCCGGCGACGTGGAGAAGGCCAAGCAGCTCTTCCCGATCGCGCGCACCTACTGGGAGCGCATCGAGCCCGTGGCCGAGAGCTTCGGCGACCTCGACCCGGCGATCGACGCCCGCGAGGCCGACCTGGAGGCGGGCCAGGAGTGGACCGGCTTCCACAAGCTCGAGAAGGACCTGTGGGTCACCAAGGACATCAGCAAGTCCGGCCCGATCGCCGACAAGCTGCTGGCCGACGTGAAGACCATCGTGGACAAGGCGCAGAACGTCCAGCTGTCCCCGCTGGAGCTGGCCAACGGGGCCAAGGAGCTGCTCGACGAGGTGGCCACCGGCAAGATCACCGGTGAGGAGGACACCTTCTCGCACACCGACCTGTGGGACTTCCAGGCCAACCTGGAGGGCTCCCGGGCCGCGATCGCCGCGCTGCGGCCGGTGATCGAGGAGAAGGACGCCGCCCTGGCCAAGACCCTCGACGAGAAGTTCGCCGCCGCCCAGGCCGAGCTGGACAAGCACCGCAACGGCGACGGCTGGAAGCTGCACAACGAGTTGTCCGAGGCCCAGCTCAAGTCGCTGGCCGACGCGATCAACGCGCTCGCCGAGCCGATCAGCAAGGTCGCGCCGCTCGTCGGCAGCAAGTAAGTCGCCATCAGGCGCGCCCGGCCGGGCCGGGCGCGCCTTCCCGCCGTACCGAAGCCGGATCTTGAAGGGTTTGACATGGACCGCCGGAAGATGATCGGGCTCGCGGGCGCCGGTGCCTTCGGGGCCGCGGCCGCGGGCGTCGTGGGCTCGCAGCTCTTCGATCGTGCCGAACCCGCCCGGGCGTCCGATCCCGGCGCGGCCGTGCCCTTCTACGGCACGCACCAGGCCGGGATCGTCACACCCGCCCAGGACCGGCTGCACTTCGTCGCCTTCGACGTCATCACCGACAAGCGCGACGAGCTGATCGCGCTGCTGCAGAAGTGGACCGCGGCGGCGGCCCGGATGACGGCGGGCAAGGACGCCGGCTCCATCGGTGCGGTCAACGGCGTCGCGGAGGCCGCCCCCGACGACACCGGCGAGGCGCTCGGCCTGCCGCCGTCCGGCCTCACGCTCACCATCGGCTTCGGGCCCACCCTCTTCCGTACCGCGGAGGGCAAGGACCGCTTCGGCATCGCGGGCAAGCGCCCCGACGCCCTGGCCGACCTGCCGAAGTTCGCCAAGGACGCGCTCAAGCCCGAGATCTCCGGCGGCGACATCTGCGTGCAGGCCTGCGCGCACGACCCGCAGGTGGCCGTGCACGCGGTGCGCAACCTGGCCCGGATCGGCTTCGGCGTGGTCAGCGTGCGCTGGTCGCAGCTTGGCTTCGGGCGCACCTCCTCGACCTCGCGCAACCAGCAGACCGCGCGCAACCTCTTCGGCTTCAAGGACGGCACCGCCAACCTCAAGGCCGAGGACACCGCGCTGCTCGACGAGCACCTCTGGGCGCGGGCCGGCGACGGCGCGGACTGGATGGCCGGCGGCTCCTACATGGTCACCCGCAAGATCCGGATGGTGATCGAGACCTGGGACCGCACCTCGCTGGGCGAGCAGGAGGCGATCATCGGGCGCAACAAGGGCGAGGGCGCGCCGTTGTCCGGCGCCAAGGAGTTCGACGAGCCGGTCTTCTCGACCAACGGGTCCGACGGCCGGCCGCTCATCCCCGCCAACTCCCACGTGCGCCTGGCCCACCCCGAGATGAACGACGGCGCCCGGCTGCTGCGCCGCGGGTACAACTTCGTCGACGGCTCCGACGGCCTCGGCCGCCTCGACGCCGGGCTGTTCTTCATCGCCTACCAGCGCGACCCGCGCAAGCAGTTCGTGCCGATCCAGACCCGCCTGTCGCGCCAGGACGCGCTCAACGAGTACATCCGCCACGTCTCCAGCGGTTTGTTCGCCTGCCCGGCGGGCATCTCCGGTACCGAGGACTACTGGGGTCGTGCCCTCTTCGCTTAGGCGCGCCCCCTATGGTTGCCGGGTGGCGTTTGTAACTGGAAGGCAGATGCGGGCTTCGATCGCCGTCCTCGCGGCGGCCGGGCTGCTGCTCGGCGCGTGCACCGGCGACCACGGGGCCAAGCCGTCGCCCACGGCCACCATCGGGTTCGCCGACTGCCAGAAGAACCCGACCACGTGCAACGGTGGCGACATCAAGCTGGGCGGGGCGTACACGTACGGCCTGGACCAGCCCGTCACCAACTGGAACGTGAATACGCAAGAGGGAAACACCCCGGCGACCAGGCAGGCGCTGTCCGGGCTGCTGCCCCAGGTGTTCAAGGTCGACCCGCAGGGCCGCCTGCAGCTCAACGCGGACCTCGTGATCTCCGCCGACATCACGAACCAGATCCCCGAGACGATCGTCTACAAGATCCGTCCGGACGCGGTCTGGAGCGACGGCGTCCCGATCACCGCCGACGACTTCATCCTCACCTGGAAGCAGAACTCCGGGAACCCCGCGCACTGCACCACCTGCGCCCCGGCCAGCACCGCCGGCTACGACCTGATCAAGAGCATCGTGGGCTCCGACGGCGGCAAGACGGTCACCATGACCTTCACCGACGGCAAGACCTTCGGCGACTGGAAGGGCGACTTCTCCAACGACGGGCTGTACCCGTCGCATCTGGCCACCAAGCAGGGCTTCGACCTGGCCAAGCCCGAGGGCGTGGCCGGCGCCGCCAACTGGTTCGCCCACACCGTGCCGACCTGGTCCGGCGGGCCCTACCAGATCGAGTCGTTCGCGAAGGACCAGACGCTGGTGCTCAAGAAGAACGACAAGTGGTACGGCAAGACGAAGCCCTCGCTGGACCGGATCACCTTCAAGTTCGTGCTGGACCCGGCGGCCGTGCTGCCCGCGCTGCGCAGCAAGGAGCTGACCGGCATGGCCCCCCAGCCGAGCCAGGCCCTCGTCACCGGGGTCGCCGGCACGCCGGGGGTGATCTACGAGATCGGCGAGAGCTTCACGTGGGAGCAGCTGACGCTCAACACCAAGAACAAGTACCTCGCCGACCCGATCCTGCGCCGCGCCCTCTTCACCGCCGTGAACGTCAAGACGATCATCGAGAAGACGTACGGCGCCTACGACAAGAACCTCAAGCCGCTGGGCAGCCACAACCTCATGCCCGGCGACTCCGGCTACAAGGACGTGGTCACCGGCACCGGCCAGGGCTCCGGCGACGCCGGCAAGGCCAAGAAGCTCCTCACCGACGCCGGCTACAAGATCGACAACGGCCACCTGGTGACCAAGGCCGGCGAGGTCGTGCCGGCCCTGCGGCTGCGCTACGACAAGGGCAACACCGTGCGGGCCGCGATCGCGGAGCAGGTCGCCGCCGGGCTCAAGGAGATCGGCCTGGACGCCCGGGCCGAGCCGACCGAGGGGATGGGCCAGACTCTCACGGCCGCCGACTTCGACCTGGTGCTGTTCGACTGGGTGAACGGGCCGCTCTTCCAGACGGCGCCGGAGCGGCGCTGGGCGACCGGCGCGCCGGGGAACTTCGGCGGGTACTCCAACGCGGAGCTGGATCGGCTGGTGCACCAGGCCGCCATCGACATCGACGCCAAGCACGCCGCCGACCTGCTCAACCAAGCCGATGACCTGATGACCAAGGACGCCTACGTCCTCCCGCTGATGCAGCGGCCCACGTTGACGTTCACTTATCAGGAGTAC
The DNA here is from genome assembly GCF_039532525.1 of Dactylosporangium salmoneum. Taxonomy (NCBI): domain Bacteria; kingdom Bacillati; phylum Actinomycetota; class Actinomycetes; order Micromonosporales; family Micromonosporaceae; genus Dactylosporangium; species Dactylosporangium salmoneum. The sequence continues at coordinate 63,263 of NZ_BAAARV010000102.1, read as the reverse complement.
GCCAACATCCGCGACAACCCGTCCGTGTGGGGGCCGACGTACAACATCCAGGAGTGGGGCCGGCGGCAGAACTCCTAGCGCGGGTGCCGCCGCGGCCGCCTAGCCGCGGCGGCTCAGCGCCGTGGACAGGCCCGGCCAGACGCTCGCCGAGGCCGCGCGGGCCTTTGCCAGGCGGTGACTGGCCCGGCGGTGCCGCTCGGCCAGCACCGCGGCCAGGTACGCCCAGCCCGGCACGCCCGGCGGGGGCGGCGGGGTGGTGCAGGCGGCCACGTCGCGGGCCAGCGCCTGGCCCAGCGCCGTGCGGGCCGGCTCGGCGATCTGCCGGTTGCGGGCCAGGAAGTGCCGCACGGCCAGCGCCAGGCTGTCGTCCAGCCCGGTCAGGTCGAGCAGCGCGGCCCAGCCGGCCAGCGGCGGCGGCATGGCCGGCACCCAACCCCAGGCCGCGGGCGTGCGCTCGTGGATCACGATCGTGCCGGCCACCAGGTCGCCGATCCGCTTGCCGTTCGGGTTGAGCATGAGCACGCCCAGGCCGACCGCCCAGGACGCCACCGGGAACAGCAGGCCGGGCCACTCGACCGCCACGCCCACCAGCGCGCGGGTCAGCGCCTGGCGGAAGCGGATCGGGCCGCCGTCGTCGCGCACCACGCGCAGGCCCATCGCGAGCTTGCCCGGGGTACGACCGCGCAGCAGCGTCTCCCAGAACACCGGGTAGCCGATCAGCAGGATCACCGTGTCGACGGCGATGAACGCCTGGCCCAGGCCCAGGTCGAACAGGCCGATGCGGGCGGCCAGCAAGAGGGCCACCATGGTGATCAAGAGCAGTGCGACCAGCAGCACGGCCTGGCACAGCAGGTCCAGCGTCAGGGCGAGGACCCGCGACCCGGCCCGGGCGACCCGCACCTCGAGCTCGACGGCCTCGCCGCTGATCACGCGCTCGCCGGGCACGGCCGCCGTGTCGTTCATGGCAGACAGTGTGCATCAGACGGGCACCCCCGGGCGTGCCCGTTCCGTCTACGCTGCCATGCGTGGACCTGGACGCGTACGTCGCCGAGCACGGCGCCGAGTGGCGGCGGCTCGACGAGCTGTCCCGGCGCCGCAAGCTGTCCGCGGCCGAGGCCGACGAGCTCGTGGCCCTCTACCAGCGCGCGGCCACGCATCTGTCGCTGATCCGCAGCCGCTCGCCCGACCCGATCCTGGTCGCGCGGCTGTCCCGCCTCGTGCTGGCCGGTCGCAACGCGCTCACCGGCTCGCCGACGTTCTCCCTGGCCGGGGTCGGCCGCTTCTTCACGCACACCTTCCCGCTGGCCGTCTACCGGGCCTGGCCGTGGTGGTGCGGCGTCGCGACGGTGTTCACGGCGCTGACGTTCGGCCTGATGGCGTACATCGTGTCGAACCCACAGGTCGCGGGGTACTTCGTCAGCGACGCCGACATCGGCCGCCTGGTCAACCAGGACTTCGCCGGCTACTACAGCGAGTACATGCCGCAGAACTCGTTCCTGCGCGTGTGGACCCACAACGCGCTGATCACCGGCGTGTGCCTGGCCTCTGGCGTGGCCTTCCTGCCGGTGTTCTACTTTCTCTTCCAGGACGCCCTCAACGTCGGCCTCATCGGCGGCGTGATGATCGCCTACGGCCGCGCCGACGTGTTCTTCGGCCTGATCGTCCCGCACGGCCTGCTCGAGCTCACCGCCGTGTACATCGGGGCCGGCGTCGGCCTGCGCATCGGCTGGTCCTGGGTCGCCCCCGGCCCGCTGCGCACCCGCGGCCGCGCCCTGGCCGAGACGGCGCTGGAGGGCATGCTGGTCGCCCTCGGGCTCGTGGCGGTGCTGCTGGTCAGCGGGGTGCTGGAGGGGTTCCTGACGCCGTCCCCGCTGCCCTACATCGTCAAGGACTTCATCGGCTTCCTGGTGTGGGCCGCCTTCCTGGTGTACGTCTTCGTGCTCGGCCGCCGCGCGCAGCTGGAGGGCCACAGCACCACCGTCCCCGGCGAGGCCGCGGACGCCCTCCCGGCGGCCTGAGCCCCGTGCGGGTTCACAGCCGCCCGGTGTGCTTCAGCGCCAGGTAGTGGTCGGTCAGGCGGGACGCCAGCTCGTCGGCCGGGGCGTCGACCACCTCCACGCCGTAGTGGCGCAGCGCGGCGGCGACCCGGTCGCGCTCGCTCAGGGCTCGCTGGGCGGCCGCCGCGGCGTACACGTCGGCCGCTGCCGCCTCCGCGCCCACCTGCGCCATCCGGGCCAGCTCGGGGTCGTGCGCGGACGCCACGATCACCTTGTGCCGGGCGGCCAGCTGCGGCAGCACCGGCAGGAGGCCCTCCCCGAGCGCCCCCGGCTCGAGCGCCGTGAACAGCACCACCAGCGCCCGCTTGCGCTCCCGCCGCAGCACCTCCCCGGCGACCAGCCCGAAGTCGGTCTCGACCAGCGCCGGCTCCAGCGGCGCCATCGCCGTGACCAGCCGGAACAGCAGCGTCTTCTTGTCCACGTTGGTCACCGAGGCGCGCACCGCCGTGTCGACCGCGAGCAGGTCCACCCGGTCGTCCGCCCGGGCCGCCACCGAGGCCAGCAGGAGCGCGGCGTCCATGGCGGCGTCCAGGCGCGGCTCGTCGCCGATGCGGGCGGCCGACGTGCGCCCCGTGTCCAGCACGCACACCAGCCGCCGGTCGCGCTCGGGCCGCCACGTCCGCACCACGACGTCGGACCGCCGCGCGCTGCCGCGCCAGTCGATGGAGCGCACGTCGTCGCCGAGCACGTACTCCCGCAGCGTGTCGAACTCCGTGCCCTGCCCGCGCCCGCGGGTCACCACCGAGCCGTCCAGCACCCGCAGGCGAGCCAGCTTCTCGGGCAGCAGGCGGCGGGAGTTGAACCTGGGGTACACCCGGAGCCGCCACTTCGGCGTCAGACGGTCCGCCACCGCCCGGCTCGTCTGCCGGTACGTCAGCCGGAACGGCCCGAACGACCGCACCATGACCCGCACCGCCGCCCGGTCCCCGCGCCGCGTCGGGGTGAGCGTGGTCGTGATCGCGACCGCCCGCCCCGGCTCGATCCGCACGTCCTGCATCGCCGGCGTGGCCCCGGCCGAGGGCACCCAGGCGTCGCGCACCCGCCCGGTGAGCACCCGGTCGGACCGGTTCTGCAGCAGCAGCGTGACCTGCCCGGTCTCGCCCAGCCACACCGACTGGTCCCCGGTGCGGCTCATCCTCAGCCGCTTCGGCGACGCCGCGGCCACGTAGTCGACGACGCACGCGGCGGCCACCAGCAGCAGGATCACCCCGGCCGTGGTCCACAGCACGGCGGGCGACATCCGGTCGCCGAGCACGAGGCCGGCCAGCGCCAGCAGCGCCGCCCCGACCCCGACCAGCCCCGCCGCCCGCGCGGTGATCATCGCGGCCCCCGGTCGCCGGTCATCGCGGCGTCGGGACGGTGGCCAGCACCGAGTCGAGCACGGCGTCGGTCGTGACGCCCTCCAGCTCCGCCTCGGCCCGCAGCCGCACCCGGTGCCGCAGCGCCGGCCGGGCCAGCGCCTTGACGTCGTCGGGCGTGACGTACTCCCGCCCGGTCAGCCAGGCCCATGCCTTCGAGGCCCCCAGCAGCGCCGTGGCGCCGCGCGGGGACGCCCCCAGCTCCAGCGACGGCGAGACCCGGGTCGCCCGGCAGAGGTCCACGATGTAGGCGAGCACGCCGTCGGCGACCGCGACCCGCTGTACCGCCGCCCGCCCCGCCGCCAGGTCGGCCGCCGAGGCCACCGCCTGCACCCCCGCCTCGCGCAGCCGCCGAGGGTCGAACCCCTGGTGGTGCGCCCGCAGCACGCCGAGTTCCTCGTCCCGGGTCGGCAGCGGCACGGTCAGCTTCAGCAGGAACCGGTCGAGCTGGGCCTCCGGCAGCGGATACGTCCCCTCGTACTCGATCGGGTTCTGCGTCGCCGCCACCAGGAACGGCTCCGGCAGCGGCCGCCCCCGCCCCTCGACCGAGACCTGCCGCTCCTCCATGACCTCCAGCAACGAGGCCTGCGTCTTCGGCGGCGTCCGGTTGATCTCGTCCGCGAGCAGCAGGTTCGTGAACACCGGCCCCTCCCGGAACTCGAACTCCGCGCTGCGGGCGTCGAAGATCAGCGACCCGGTGACATCGCCGGGCATCAGGTCGGGCGTGAACTGCACCCGCTTCGAGTCGAGGTCGAGCGCCGCCGCGATGGTGCGGATGAGCAGCGTCTTGGCCACGCCCGGCACGCCTTCGAGCAGCACGTGCCCGCGCGCCAGCAGCGCTATGACCATCCCGGAGACGATGGCGTCCTGCCCGACGACCACCTTGGCCACCTCGGCCCGGAGCCGCCCGAGCGCGGCCCGCGCCACCTGGGCGTCCCCGTCCGGCAACCCATGCATCGTCGGCGTGGCGGTTTCGGTCACCGTGACTCTCCTTCGGTTACGGCCTGATCGCTACTGGCTGTGCTGGCCGGGCCCGGCGATCCTTCACCGGGGGCGGCCGCCTGCTCGGTGGTGACGGCGCTGACCAGCTGGTCGAGGGCCGCGGCGGCCGCGACCAGATCCGCGTCGTTTTCCGGGGCGGGTCCGAACAGGGTGTGCCCGACGGCCGCCGCCGGCCAGCCGCTGCGCGCCGCGACCGTCTCGACCAGCGCCGCACGGTCCCCGTCCGGGTCGAGCCGCAGCAGCCGGCCCAGCCGGCCCAGCGCCGCCTCGCGCAGGATCTGTATCGCCTCGGGCCGGGCCCGGGCCCGCTGGTACAGCCGCCCCCGTCCGGCCGCGGTCTCGCTGGAGCGCACCACCACCGGCAGCGGCTCCACCACCGGCGCCCCGAGCCTGCGCGCCGCGGCCACGGCGAGCAGGGCCACGCCGACGATGAGCAGGGCCGTCGTGGGGTACACCCACTTCGGGAACGCCACCCACAGCGGGTTCGGCGGATCGTCGCTGTCGTGCTGGGCCGCCTGGAACGACGGGGTGCCGACCACCGGCGGCCGTTTGATCGGTGTGCGCCGTTCGCGCGGGAAGTCCCGCTCGGTCGGGTCGCCAGGCTGGACCGGCCGCAGCGACGCCGGCGCGACCGGTGCCCCGTTGAGCGCGGGGTCGTCGATCACGATCGGCGGCGGCTCCCGGTGGTGCAGGTCGAGCCACACGAGCCGCGGCGCGCCGGTGAGCAGCCCGGTGGCCAGCCGCGCGTTCCCGCGCTCGCCGATCCGGTCGTTGCGGAAGGGATCCGCCGCCCCGACGACCGTGACGGTGGTGGCCTCGCGCTGGTACACCACCAGCGACCCCCCGTAGCAGCGCTGCGTCTCGCGGCCCAGCATGGGGTCGAGCTCGCCGTACAAGGTCCGCCCCACCCCGGCCGCCCCGGCCTGCGCCGCCGGCCCGTACCCGCACCCGGGCTCGGGCGCCTTCGCCGCGTAGTTGCGGTGCAGCGCCTGGAACGGCAGCATCCCCTCGATCACGGCGTTCGCGTCCGGCTCGACGATCACGACCCGCGTCGAGGCCGGCAGCACCTTCAACATCCGCAGGTACAGCGGGTGCATCAACTGCGGCGTCGTGATCAACAGCGTGGCATTGCCGTTGAACGCGGCGACGAGCGCATCGGAGCTCGAGCGCTCCGGGATGATCGTGACCCCGGCCTCGCGCACCCGCCCCGCCAGCTCGGCCGCCCCGATGTCCGCCCGGCTGCCCGGCGACAGGTAGTCGTCGTCGGTGAGCCCGGGCTGTCCGACCTTGTACACCGCGATCCCGAGCAGAATCAGCACGATCGCGGCCACGACCGGCGCGACGAGCCGCAGCCACCGCCGGCTCCTCGGCCCGCCGCGTGCCCTGCCCGCCGCCCTGCCCGCCGCCCGGCTCGCCGCCCGTCCCGTCGCCTGGCTCGCCGCCTGCTGCGGTGGCTCGGTCGCGGCCCTGATCGTCGGCCCGGCGGACACCCGGTCGACCGGCCCGTTAGTCGCCGCCCCGTCAGTCCCCGCCCCTGCGATGCCGGCTCCTGCAGTGGCTGCTTCGGCTGGCTGTGGTCCGGCGGCCCCTGGCTCGGCGGCCCCCGCTCCGGCGGGTGTGGGGATCTCCGGCCCGGCCGTCCAGCGTCCGGCGGTGCCCGGCCCCGCAGGTGCGGCGGGCTGTGGTCCGGCGGCTCCCGGCTCGGCGGCCCCCGCTCCGGCGGGTGTGGGGATCTCCGGCCCAGCCGTCCAGCGTCCGGCGGTGCCCGGCCCCGCAGGTGCGACGCCCTCCGGCCTGGCGGTCCCGCGTCCGGTGGTGGCCGCTTCCGTGGGTGCAGTGGTCTCCGGCCCGGTCGCCGCCGCTCCGGTCAGCGGTTCGTTCGTCGGCTCGGTCATCGCCCGACCTCCGTGGCGAGCGCCTTCATGTGGTCGTCGTGCTCGGCGGTGGCCGGTCGTTGCCCGTACCAAATGTCGGAGAAGATCCCGGTCGCGGCCCGCATGGGCGCCTCGATCGCCGGCTTGGCCACCCCCGCCGCCCGGGCCAGCTCGGTGACCGTCATGCCCGGCCGGTGCTCCAGCACCTCGCGCTCGACCAGCCCGCGCACGATCGCCCGGAGCCGCTCCCGGACCGCCTCCGCGTACCGTCCCTCGGCCGCCATCCGGTCGGCCAGCGACGTGAACACGTGGGCCGGCAGCTCCGGCACCTCGTCGGCCTCGGTCTCGGGCTCCTCTTCCTCGTCGTCCTCCGGCCCGAGGTCGACGTCGAGCTGTTCGTCGGCCTCGTCACCGCGCTGCCGGCCGAACCGCAGCCGTGGGAAGCGCTTCGGCACCCAGCGGGGGTAGAAGTAGTACAGCAGGCCGAACACGATCGCCACGGCGATCAGGAGGACGCAGGCCAGCGCAACGCCGACCATCTCGTCGACCAACTGCAGCGCGCCCTCCCACCACCTGGTCATCGCGCCGCCGCCGTCCCGCTCGCGACGGGCCGTCGCGGATTGCCGGGGTGCCGTCTGCTCATCGGACGGCCGCCCCGAGGATGACCGAGTTCGCCAGGTCGACCGGGCGGCCCAGACGGCGCAGCCGGCCGATGGCCACGTCGAGACCCTCGACCCGCATCCGTACCTCCAGGTACAGCACCGCGTCGATGCACGCGAGCGACGCATAGGCTACGGCGTCGACCACCGCCCAGATCGCGATCATGCCGAACGTGTAGGCGGCCTGATCGTGGTCGAGCCAGAGCTCCAGCGCATACGAGCCGCCGAGGCCGAGGACGATCCGGATGAGGGCCCAGCTGAAGTACCCCCCGAGGCGGATCGCGGCGCCGCGCAGGTTGCGCCCGGCCAGCCGGAACGAGCGGCCGACCGCCGCGAACGGGCCCGTCCGGTCCACCGCCAGCGACGGCGAGGCGAGGCCGAGCAGTCCGAACACCAGTGGCCACGGGAGCATCAGGACCAGCGAGGTGATGAGGATCAGCGCGGCGGTCACGAGAGCGACGACGAGCAGCGGCAGCGTGCGGCGCAGCACCTGGCGGAGCAGGTCGCGGGGCCGGGCCGCGACGCCGAGCAGGCCGGGACCGGCGGCCGCCCCGGCCAGGCCGCCGAGCAGCGCGAGGATCGCGCCCTCGGTGCTCAGGCCGAAGCAGAAGGCCAGCCAGGACTCGCCCGCCTTGGACGGGTGCGGCGCGAACCAGGGCAGGTTCATGTCGGCCCAGCCGCGCAGGGGATAGAGGAGCGCCTGCTCCCCGGCGGCCAGCACCAACGCGGCCCCGAGCAGCAGCGGGGCCTGGATGCGCAGCAGGGAGACGGCGGCGTCGAGCAGCTCCCCGAATGTCAGGGGGCGCATCGGAATCACGGCGCGGGTCTCCACGCGGGACACCGTAGTCGGCCCGGGCGACTTCGGGGGGCCGCCGCCGCAGACCGTCACACAGAGTTGTTGCGCGAACACGACAGGGCGTGAAATATCCAAGATCCGCGGTCGGGTTCCCACCGAGGGGGATGGAGGTGAAATATTGGACCGCATGAGAGCCCGTGTCCTGGTGGTCGACGACGACCCCGCCCTCGCCGAGATGCTCGGCATCGTCCTGCGCAGCGAGGGCTTCCTTCCCTCCTTCGTTGCCGACGGTGAGCGCGCTCTCGCTGCTTTCCGGGACACTCGCCCCGACATCGTCCTGCTCGACCTCATGCTGCCCGGTATGAGCGGGATCGACGTGTGCCGGTCCATCCGGGCCGAGTCGGGCGTGCCCATCGTGATGCTCACCGCCAAGAGCGACACCGTCGACGTGGTGCTGGGCCTGGAGTCGGGGGCCGATGACTACGTCATGAAGCCCTTCAAGCCCAAGGAGCTCGTCGCCCGCATGCGGGCCCGACTGCGCCGGGGCGAGGACGTGGCCCCGGAGCTGCTGACCATAGGGCCGCCGGGGAACCAGATCACCATCGACGTGCCGGCGCACACCGTCATGCGCGATGGCGACGAGGTCAAGCTGACCCCGCTCGAGTTCGACCTGCTGGTTGCGCTCGCCCGCAAGCCGCGCCAGGTGTTCACCCGCGAGGTGCTGCTGGAGCAGGTGTGGGGCTACCGTCACGCGGCCGACACCCGCCTGGTCAACGTCCACGTGCAGCGCCTGCGCGCCAAGATCGAGCCCGACCCCGAGAAGCCCGAGATCATCCTCACCGTGCGCGGTGTCGGGTACAAGGCCGGGACCGGTTAGGCCGAGCATGGTGCGTATCGACCCGCTCATCCTCCGGGCCCGCCGCCTGCGGCTCCGGAGGATCGTGCCGCAGTCCGTGAGCCGGCGCGTTCGCCGGCTCTGGGCGGTGTTGCGGCGGCAGTGGCGCCGTTCGCTGCAGTTCCGGGTCGTGGGCATCACCCTGTCGTTGTCCGCCGCGCTGGTGCTGGCGTTCAGCTACACGGTCGCGTCGCTGATCAGTAACAGCGTGCTGCAGAACCGGGTCACCCAGTCCAGGAACACGGTCGACACCGGCGCCGCCTACGCGATGCAGGAGCTGACCGGCTTCACCCAGAACGACGACCCCAGCCTGCCCGCGGCCATGAAGAAGATCGCCCCCACGCTGCACGGCCAGCTGGCCAACTCGGACGCCGAGATCATCATGCTCAGGCGCACCGGCAACCTGAACGTCTTCTGGCCGCCGGGCAAGCAGTCCAACGTCATGGACAACCCGCAGGTGAGCGGGATGCGGTCGCTGGTCACCGGGCCCAAGCCGGGCACGTACCAGCAGATAGCGACGCTGGACATCGGCAACGGGCCGCAGAAGTACCTCGTCCTGGGCACCTCGGTCGCCGTCGGCACCGAGCCATTGGAGCTGTACTACATCATTCCCCTGCGCGTCGAGGACCAGCTCATCCAGTTCACCGGCGGCGTGGTCACCGGCACCGGCATCGCCCTCGTCGCGCTGCTGGCCCTGATCGCGGCCATGATGACCCGCCTGGTGGTGACGCCGGTGCGGGTGGCGGCACGCACCGCCCAGCGGCTGTCCGCCGGCCTGCTCGACCAGCGGATGGTGGTGCGCGGGGAGGACGATCTGGCGCGGCTCGCCGCCGCGTTCAACCAGATGGCCGCCAACCTGCAGCGCCAGATCGTGCGGCTGGAGGAGATGTCCCGCCTCCAGCGGCGCTTCACCTCCGACGTCTCGCACGAGCTGCGCACGCCGCTGACCACCGTACGGATGGCCGCCGACCTGCTGTTCGCCTCCCGCGACGAGTTCGAGCCGGCCGCCGCGCGCAGCGCCGAGCTGCTGCAGGCCGAGCTCGACCGGTTCGAGGGCCTGCTGACCGACCTGCTGGAGATCAGCCGGTTCGACGCCGGGTTCGCCGCGCTCGACGCCGAGCCGACCGACCTGGTGCCGGTGGTGCGCCGCGTCATCGACCAGCTCGAGTCGCTGGCCGAGCGCTGCAAGGTCGAGCTCAAGATCGTGGTGCCCGACACGGAGGTCATCGCCGAGGTCGACCCCCGCCGGGTCGAGCGGGTGCTGCGTAACCTGGTCGGCAATGCCGTCGAGCACGGCGAGGCCAAGCCGGTGGTCGTCACGCTCGCCGCCGACGGCTCGGCGGTCGCCGTCACCGTGCGCGACCACGGCGTGGGCCTCAAGCCGGGAGAGGAGAAGCTGGTGTTCAACCGGTTCTGGCGCGCCGACCCGTCGCGCGCCCGGCAGACCGGCGGCACCGGCCTCGGCCTGTCGATCAGCCTAGAGGACGCCCGCCTGCACGGCGGCTGGCTGGAGGCGTGGGGCGCGCCGGGCAAGGGGGCCCAGTTCCGGCTGACGCTGCCGGCCCGCAGTGGCGACCGGCTGGTCTCCTCGCCGCTGCGCCTGGTCCCTGACGACGCCCGCGCCGACGAGGCCGCCCTGATCGGGGAGACACCATGACGCGACCTGGCCGCATCGCCTCCTGGCTCCGCATCGCAGGCGGCGGCCAGGGCGAGGCCCGGACCGCCGTCGCCCGGGGCGAGAACTGGGCCGCCGTCGGCCGGAGCGAGGCCCGGACCGGCCGCAGGCAGGGCGAGAACCGGACCGGATCGGACCGGTGGACCCTGCCGGGCGGTTGGCCGGCTCGGCGCGGGCTGCTCGGGCGTGGCGCGGTTTTCGCGGGGCTGGCCGCGGCGCTCACGCTCAATGGGTGCGGGCTGCCGGCGCACACCGATCCGAGGTACGCCGGGCCGGCCCACAGCGCGGCGCCGATGCAGGACGAGAAGAAGCCACCGGTGCCGGCCTCGGCGACGAACGCGCCCGACCTGGTCGCCCAGTACCTGAAGGCCTCCGTCGGCGGGAACCTCGACAGCGACGAGGAGTCGTCGCCGAACAAGGAGACGCGGGACCGGCTGCGGCAGTTCATGACGCCGGCCGAGGCGCAGTCCTGGTCGGCGCCGGCCGACGGGCTCGTCGTCGTCCGCGACACCCCGGTCCGGCAGACGCAGGTGGTCAACGGGGCGTACGTGGTCGAGGTCCAGATCATCCCCATCGGGACGCTGAGCGGGCGGGGGGAGTTCGACGCGCAGCAGAAGCCGGACCCGTACATCGCGCGGTTCGTGGCCGAGCCCACCACCAACGGCGAATTCCGGCTCAAGGAGGCGCCTCCGCAGCTGCTGCTGACCGAGACCGGGCTCAAGAGTTGGTACGACTGGCAGCCCATCTACTTCTGGGAGGCCAACGGCACGCCCGCGAAGCTGGTGCCGGACCTGCGGTACATGCCGAACACCTTCTCGCCGGCCAAGCGGGTCAGCGAGGTGATGCGCTGGCTCAAGCTGGGGCCCGGCCAGGGGCTCACCGGCGTCGTGAAGGGGCTGCCGGACAACGTCGAGAGCAAGGACAATCCGGTCGCCGACCAGTACAACCAGACCGTGAAGGTCAACCTCAGCAGCAAGGCGGCCGGGCTCCACACCGATGAGCTCAGCCGCCTGGCGCGGCAGATCCGCTGGTCACTCCTGGACCACCCGCGGGTCCAGTTGAGGATCGAGAACCAGGACAACCCCGCCGACTCGCAGACGGGCTTCACCGACGACAACGTCGCCTACACGCAGGCCATCACGAACCCCGTGCCCGAGAGGTTCTGTGTGACGAACGGCTCAGTGCGGGCGGTCGTCGTACCGCAGGAGGGCGAGACGCCGCTGTTCACGCCCGGCGGGGCCAACGTGCAGGTGGTGTCCGCGGCGATCAACCGGCAGCTCAACCGGGCCGCGCTCGTGCGACAGGTGGGAAAGGCGGAGCAGTCGCTCGTCGTCAGCGCGCCCGGTCCGGTGGCCAACCCGCCGGTGTACCACGACACGAACCTTCAGCGGCTGCCGCACCTGAGCCGTCCGGCGTGGATGACCTACCCGGTCCAGCGGTTGCTGGTCTCCGACGGGCAGCATCTCTGGGCCGGGACCGACAGCACCTCGACCACCCTGGAGAAGGTCACCACGGGCGGGCTGCCGACGTCCCAGGCGATCACCGCCTTCGCGGTCGCGCCCGAGGGCCACCGGATCGCGCTCATCGCCGGCGGCACGGTCATGGTGGCCTCCCTCCAGCTCACCAGCGACAGCAAGCTGACCATGGGGCAACTTCGGCCGATCGCCACCTCGCTGGGTGACAACCAGGGCGTCGCCTGGCTCACCGAGACGATGCTGGTGGTCGGCGGCAAGCCGAGCACGCCCCAGCCGAACTCCTCCGGCATCACGCCGGCGCCGTACTCGGTCGTCGGGATCACCATGGACGGCGCCGACGAGACGCCACTGCCGACCGGCTCCCGCCCGGCGTCCCAGCCGGAAGTGAACGCGGTGGTGGCCCGGTTCAACAGCCCGCTGGAAACGCAGACCCGCAAGTGGGACAACATGCCGATCTTCGTGATGGTCGAGACCAACCACGTGGCCCGGGTGATCTACCGAGACTCCATCGACCAGCTGAACCTCGGCCCGGCGCCGGCGGCGGCCCCGAGCGCCGAGCCGGCCGCCCCGACCTCGCCCTTCTACCCGGACTGACCGTGCCACCCGCCGCGCGTCCGCCCGAGCCCCGTCCAAGCGCCGCGCGCCCGCCCGGCGCCCGCATGCACGAGCCCCGCCCACGCGCCGAGCGCCCGAGCGCCGAGCCCCACCCACGCGCGGAGCGCCCGCACGTCGAGCGCCCGCACGTCGAGCGCCCGCACGTCGAGCGCCCGCGCGCCGAGGCCCGTCGACGCGCGGAGCGCCCGTGCGCCGAACCCCACCCACGCGCCGTGCGCCCGCGCGACGAGCGCCGCCCATCCGCCGGGCGTCGGTCCGTCGCGGGTGCTGCCGGGGTGCGGTCGAGGGGGCCGGGCCGGGTTGCCGTCGGGCCGGTGCGACGGATCGGTGCGGGGTTGCTTGACGGGCTGCTCGATCTGGTGCTGCCGGCGACGTGTGCGGGGTGCGACGAGCCGTCGGCTCGGGTGCTGTGCGAGCGGTGTCGGGCGGCCCTCGCGGGGGTGCGGCCGGAGCGTACGCGGCCCGACCCGGAGCCGGAGGGGATGCCGCCGACGTTTGCGCTGGCGGCGTACTCGGGGGCGTTGGGGCGGGCGATCGTGCAGTACAAGGAGGAGAACCGGCACGAGTTGACCGGGGCGCTCGGGGGCATGCTCGCCCGGGTCGTCCTGCGGGCGCTGGCCGGGCATGCCGGGCCGGTAGTGCTGGTCGCGGTGCCGGCGACGGCGGCCGCGGTGCGCAAGCGGCACGGTGACCACATGCTCCGGCTCGTCCGGGCGGCGGCGCGGGTGCTTCGGCGCCAGGCGGGCGCGGAGGTCGCGATCGCGCGGCCGTTGCGGGCGCTGGACAAGGGCGGGGACTCGGCCGAGCTCTCGGCGGCGCAGCGGGCGGTGGCCGCGCGGCAGGCGTTCGCGGTGCATCGGGGGCGCGCCGCGGAGCTGGGGGAGCGGGCACGGCGGGCCGGGGCCGCGGTCGTGCTGGTCGACGACATCGTCACCACGGGGGCCACGCTGGCGGCGGCGAGTGACCGCCTGGCCTCGGCGGGCATCCCGGTGTACCGGGCCGTCGTGCTGGCCGCCACCCAGCGCCAGGGAGGACCGGGGTCGCGTCCTGGCGGCCCTCGAGCGGCCCCACGGCGCGACGGCCCCCGGCGCTGAGCCTCGCGACAGTGCCCGGTGCTGAGCGGCGCGGCGGTGCCCGGTGCTGAGCGGGCGCGGCGGTGCCCGGGTGCTGAGTGGGCGCGGCGGTGCCCGGCCCTGGGGGCCGCTGTGGTGCCCGCAGTGGAGGCGAGATGGGCCCGAAGCCCCGTGATGACGGCCGGCCCTGAGCCGCGGCCATGGGTGGCTCTGAGGGTCCCTGATCGCCCTGAGGAGTCACGGCGACGCCCCGGCCCCCAAGGGGCGCCGGTCGTGAGGAAGGTCGGCGCCCGGGGCGTTTGAGCCGTGGGTGGGTGGGCACCGTACGAACTTCCAGACGATCTCAAACGCGGTATCCCCCCAGCGGGGGAGGACGTTACGGACCGTCAGGGGTACAACACGAAATATACCCGATTTGTACCGAAAGTTACCTCAAACGTAGCGTGGGGTAATCCCGCGGGAGGGTTTCGAGCATGGGAACTGACAGTTCTTCTGAACCAGGGGTGACTAGCGGCTGTCCTCGGTTTAACGTCGAGGGACGACCACTGCTCGCCCCCGGGCCCATGGTGCGGACCCCGAGGCGAGACGGCCGCGAAGGGAGGACCTGACACCCATCGTTTCGGTCGTGTGTCGCGCGGGCTCAGCCTCCGGGGAGGCGCGTCTCGGCCGATCCTCGAAATATCAAAACCCGAACCCGTTTCTCTGGAAGAACCCGTGGGGGAGGTCAGGAGTGGACATCGTCGTCAAGGGCCGCAACGTCGAGGTGCCCGACCATTACCGGCAGCATGTCGCCGACAAGCTGCAGAAGGTCGAGCGATACGACCACAAGCTCATCCGCGTCGACGTCGAGCTGTTTCACGAGCGCAATCCGCGCCAATCCGATCACTGTCAGCGCGTCGAGGTCACGTGTTACTCGAGGGGCCCGGTGATCCGTGCGGAGGCTTGCGCCGCCGACTTCTACAGCGCCTTGGACGTTGCGATCGGCAAGCTGGACAGCCGGCTCAGCCGGGCCGCCGATCGCAGACGGGTCCACCGGGGCCGGCGCTCGCCGGTCTCAGTCGCCGCGGCTACCGCGTCACTCGCGTTCACGCCACCCGAGGGGTATGGCGCCTCGGCGCTTGCCACGGTGCCGAAGGCCGCGATCGCCGGTGAGGGATTCGAACTCACCGAGGAAGCCGACAACCAGCCCTGGCACATCGTCCGCGAGAAGGAGCACCCCGGCGAGCCGATGACGGTGGACGACGCCCTGTTCCACATGGAACTGCTCGGCCACGATTTTTATCTGTTCAACGACAAGGAGTCCGGGCGCCCGAGCGTGGTCTACCGCCGACGGGCCTACGACTACGGCGTGATGAGCCTGGGCGTGCAATAGCAAGAGCAAGGTGTGGGTGGGCCCGGTGCCAGGGCCCACCCACAACAGCGCAATGCATCAAGACGTGAGGTACAGATCGCGGGCCAGCACCGCCGTGTCCGCGTAGTCGGCGAAGAGGCCGTCGAGGCCCGCCGCGAGGAAGACCCCGACCTCGTGCAGGACGTTGCCCCACGCGTTGGGGTCGGCGCCGACGCGCAGGTCGAGCGGCAGGAACTGGTTCTCGTTGCGGAACGTCCAGGCGTGCACCTTCAGCCCGCGGGCGTGCGCGTCGGAGATGAGCGCCGTCGGCTGCAGCAGGTTGCCGGCCGCGTCGCGGGCGACGACGAGGTTCTTGGTGGCGCCGACGCCGTCCGTGAACGCCTTGAGGTAGTCCAGGCCGGCCGGGGTGGCGAGGTCGGCCCAGGTGCGCGGGTCGCCGCTGGTCTTGAAGTCGAAGGGCTGGCCGACCTGGTCCAGCAGCACGACGGACGGGGTGTCGACCAGGCCGCGCAGCTTCTTGATGCTGCTCGGCTCGAACGACTGCAGGAACACCGGCGCGGTGCGCCCGGCCAGGCCGTTGCGCTTGAGGACCCGGGCGAGCAGCGGCTCGAGCTCCAGGCCGATGCCGCGGAAGTACGTGGGGTGCTTGGTCTCCGGGTACACCCCGATGGTGCGACCGACCTTGCGGCCCATCTCCCGGGCGAGGTCGATGACCTCCTGGAACGTCGGGATCTCGAACAGCCCGTTGTAGATCGTGTTGTGCGGGCGCACCGCGGGGAGGCGCTCGACCGCACGGAGGGTCTTGAGCTCGGCCAGCGTGAAGTCCTCGGTGAACCAGCCGGTGACGGAGGCGCCGTCGATGGTCTTGGTGGTCTTGCGCGCGGCGAACTGCGGCTTGGCCGAGACGTCGGTGGTGGCGCCGATCTCGTTCTCGTGGCGCGCGACTAGCTGGCCGTCCTTGGTCGGCACCAGGTCGGGCTCGATGAAGTCGGCGCCGAGCTCGACCGCCAGGGTGTAGGAGGCCAGCGTGTGCTCGGGCCGGTGGCCGCTCGCCCCGCGGTGGCCGATGACCACCGGGTGGGACGGGCGGTGGCCGTTGCGGTCGGAGTCGTGTGCGGCGGCGGCCGCGGGGCTGACGAGGGCGGCGGGCAGGACGGCGGTGCCCGCGGCCACGCCCACGCCGGAGATCACTGCACGACGACGCATGGGCCATACGCTCGTTGGCGCAGCGCAACGTCACATGACGCTCAGGTGGCCGATGGACGCACCTTGGCGAACGCGATGTTGTCGATTCGCGAACCGTCGGGGGCGGGCAGCCGGCGCAGCTGCAGCGCCTTGGCCCAGCGCTCACATGACGCTCAGGTGGCCGATGGACGCACCTTGGCGAACGCGATGTTGTCGATTCGCGAACCGTCGGGGCCGGGCAGCCGGCGCAGCTGCAACGCCTCGCGGGCGTAGCCGGCCGCCTCCAGCACACGCTGGGAGGCGACGTTGTCCACCGCGGTACCGGCGATCATCCGGGCCATGCCGATCTCGAAGCCCCAGTCGGTGACCAGCCGGGCCGCGCGGGCCGCGAAGCCGTGGCCGCGGGCCTTCTGGGACAGGCTGTACCCGATCATGGCCTCGTGCAGCGCCGGCTCGGCGTAGTACACCGCGATCTCGCCGAGGTAAGCGCCGTCCGAGACCCGCCAGATGGTCATCTCGGCCCGCTGGCCGGCCAGCCATTTGGACTGCGACTCGGCGCACTGGCGCGCGATGCCGGCGAGGTTCGGCGGCGTGGCCACGACGGATCGGCCGCTCACCTCCGGCAGGATCCGCAGCTCGTACGTCACGTCGGCATCCTCGGCCAGCAACGGCCGGATGGCCACGACGCCGTCGGTGAGCTCGCCGCCGGGAAGATCCGGCAGCGCCCGCGGGCTCGGCCCGGGCGGATCGCCGGCGAGCCGCGCCCAGACCACCAGGTCGTCGCGGGTGCCGTCGCGCAGCCGCGCCGCCCCGCGCGCGATGCCCTCGCGGGCGAACCCCGCCGCGATCGCCACCCGCTGGCTGGCCGTGTTGGTGGGCGCTGTGCGCAGGTACAGCCGCTGGAACTCGGTCCTGAACAGCTCGGCGCCGAGCAGCTCCAGCGCCGTGGTGGCCGCCCTTCGCCCGCGCGCGGCGGGGCGCACCCAGTAGCCGACCTCGGCGACGCCGTCGCGGCCCGGCGTCCAGCCGACGACGCCGAGCAGCTCGTCCGTGTCGCCGTCGGCGATCGCCCGGTCGTTGCCGTTGCGGGCGATGAACTCGAGCGCGTCGGCGCGGGTGTACGGCTGCGGCAGGAACGTGAGGTACCGCTGGGTCAGGAAGTCGCCGCAGCCGTCCACGACGGCGTCGGCGTCGGCCTCGCGCAGCAGGCGGAGCGTCACGCTCATTTCAGGTCCCCCGGCAGCAGGGTGGCCATCCAGCCGTCCAGCCGCCGGCCGCGCTGCACGCAGCTCTCCCGCTGCACGCCCTCCACCACGAACCCCACCTTCTCCGCCACCCGGCGGGACGCGTCGTTGCCGAGGTGGGCGCGCCACACGATACGGCCCAGCGCCAGGCGCTCGAAGCCGAAGGCGCACACCGCGCGCACCGCCTCGGTGGTGTAGCCCTTGCCGCGGGCCCAGGGCGCGGCGGAGTACCCGACCTCGCCGGTGACCGGGTCGAGCGGGTGGATCCGCACGTCGGCCGTGCCGGCGAAGCGGTCGTCGCTGTCGGCGAACGCGAAGCCGGCGCCCGTGCCGCGCCGCCACATGGCGGGGTAGCCGACCCGGATGAAGTCCAGGCCCTGGATCGGCCGGTAGTCCAGCGGGATCGAGGTCCACTGCACCGTCTCGGGGTCGCGGAAGGTGGCCACCACGTCGTCGAGGTCGGTCTCGCGCAGTGCCCGCAGCGTGCACGGGCCGGCCGGCAGGCGGGCCGGCGGGTGGCTGAACGCGTAGGCCCGCCGCGCGCCGGGGCCGCCGGGGGCGACCCAGGCCGGCGGGGTGTCGCAGACCTCGCCGGGGAGCAGCACGCCATGCCAGCAGTCGACGAAGCCGCCGTCCCGGCCGGGCAGCCCGGCCCGCACGATGCCGTCGAACGTGAACCCGATGCGCTCGGCGCTCAGCCTCGAGGCGTGGTTGCCGACCTCGGCCCGCCAGACGAGCCGGCTCAGCCCGAGCACCTCGAACGCCCAGTGCGCGACCGCCCGGCCGGCCCGCTCGGCGACCCGCCGGCCCCGCGCCCACGGCGCCACCCAGGTGCCCAGCTCCGCGCTGCGGTTGGGCAGGTCGAGGACGACCAGCCCGGCCGAGGCGAGCAGTTCACCCGAGCGGGCGTCGAAGACCCCCAGCGGCGCCGCGGTCTGCGCCGCCCACGCCGCGCGGGTCATCGGCCCGGTGTAGTCCTCGGCGTGTTCGCGCAGGTAGGGGGCGGGTACCATGGTCCACCGCTGGATGAGCGGGTCCTGGCAGGCGCGGAACACGTCCTCGGCGTCGTCGGGCTGCCACGCGCGCAGGACGAGCCCGTCGGCGGTGGCGAGTTCGATCGGCTCCATGAACGCCGATCCTGCCGCATTGGTCCCCGTCGGGAGACGGATATTTCTGCGGTACGTCGGGAGAATTATCCCGATTTGGTGCTCAATATCCGAAGAGTAGGCGGGCGGGGGCGACGGTTTGCTCAGAACGCCGCCTACGATGGGTCGCAGACGTTTGAGGGAGCGCTGACCCGTGTCGATTTTCGAGAAGATCCTCCGCGCCGGCGAGGGCCGGATGGTGCGCAAGTTGAAGGCCGTCGCCGACGCCGTCAACTCGCTGGAGGACGAGTATGCCGACCTGACCGACGAAGAGCTCGCCGGCATGACCGAGCAGTTCAAGGAACGACTCGCCGACGGTCAGACGCTGGACGACATCCTGCCCGAGGCCTTCGCGGTCGCCCGCGAGGCGGCCTCGCGGGTGCTCGGCCAGCGGCACTACGACGTGCAGATCATGGGCGGCGCGGCCCTGCACTACGGCAACATCGCCGAGATGAAGACCGGTGAGGGCAAGACCCTCACCTGCGTGCTCCCGGCGTACCTCAACGCGCTGTCCGGCAAGGGCGTGCACGTCGTCACCACCAACGACTACCTCGCACGACGCGACGCCGAGTGGATGGGCCGGATTCACCGCTTCCTCGGCCTGACCGTCGGCGTGGTCGGCCCCAACGAGCCCTCCGCCGTGCACCGGGCCGCCTACGAGTGCGACATCACCTACGGCACCAACAACGAGTTCGGCTTCGACTACCTGCGCGACAACATGGCGTGGTCGAAGGACGAGCTCGTCCAGCGGGGCCACAACTTCGCGATCGTCGACGAGGTCGACTCGATCCTGATCGACGAGGCCCGCACCCCGCTGATCATCGCCGGCCCGGCCGAGCAGTCCGCCCGGTGGTACCAGGAGTTCGCCCGCGTGGTGAACCGCCTGAAGCGGGGCAAGGAGGGCGAGGCCGACTACGACGTCGACGAGTCCAAGCGCACGATCTCCGTCACCGAGCGCGGCGTGGCCAAGGTCGAGGACCAGCTGGGCATCGACAACCTGTACGAGTCGGTGAACACGCCCCTGGTCGGGTACCTCAACAACGCGATCAAGGCCAAGGAGCTCTACAAGCGCGACAAGGACTACGTCGTCAACGACGGCGAGGTCCTCATCGTCGACGAGTTCACCGGCCGCATCCTGCACGGCCGGCGCTACAACGAGGGCATGCACCAGGCCATCGAGGCCAAAGAGGGCGTCGAGATCAAGCAGGAGAACCAGACCCTCGCCTCGATCACGCTGCAGAACTTCTTCCGGCTCTACGCCAAGCTCTCCGGCATGACCGGCACGGCGCAGACCGAGGCGGCGGAGTTCAACAAGGTGTACAACGTGGGCGTCGTCTCCATCCCGACGCACCGCTCCATGATCCGCGTCGACCACCCCGACGTCATCTACAAGACCGAGAAGGCGAAGTACAACGCCGTCGTCGATGACATCGTCGAGCGCCACGCCCTCGGCCAGCCGATCCTCGTCGGCACCGTCTCGGTCGAGAAGTCGGAGCTGCTGTCGCAGCTGCTGCGCCGCCGCGGCGTCACGCACGCCGTGCTCAACGCGAAGTTCCACGCCAAGGAGGCGGAGATCGTCGCGCAGGCCGGCCGCAAGGGCGCGGTGACGGTCGCCACCAACATGGCAGGGCGCGGCACCGACATCCTGCTCGGCGGCAACGCCGAGTTCCTGGCCAACGCCGAGCTGCGCCAGCGCGGGATCACCGAGGAAGAGGACCCGGAGGGCTACGGGAAGGCCCTCACGGACCTCATGCCCAAGTTCGAGAAGCTGGTCGAGGACGAGTCCGAGGAGGTCACCGACGCCGGCGGCCTCTACGTGCTCGGCACCGAGCGGCACGAGTCGCGCCGCATCGACAACCAGCTGCGCGGCCGCTCCGGCCGCCAGGGCGACCCCGGCGAGTCCCGCTTCTACCTGTCGCTGCAGGACGAGCTCATGCGCCGCTTCCGGGCCAGCGCGGTCGAGGCCGTGATGGACCGCTTCAACATCCCCGAGGACGTGCCGATCGAGTCGAAGATGGTCACGCGCCAGATCAAGAGCGCGCAGACCCAGATCGAGGCGCAGAACGCGGAGATCCGCAAGAACGTCCTCAAGTACGACGAGGTGCTCAACAAGCAGCGCAAGGTCATCTACGCCGAGCGCAAGCGCGTGCTGGACGGCGAGGACCTCAGCGAGCAGGTCCGCAACATGATCGACGACGTGGTGGGGGCCTACGTGGTCGGCGCCACCTCGCTCGGCGAGACCTCCGAGGACTGGGACCTCGAGCAGCTGTGGACCAACCTCAAGCAGCTCTACCCGGTCGGCGTCACGATCGAGGACCTCGAGGAGGAGGGCGGCGGCCAGCTGGACCCGGAGTTCCTGCGGGTGCAGCTCATCGAGGACGCCCACGCCGCCTACGACCGCCGCGAGGAGGAGCTCGGCGCCGAGCCCGTCCGCGAGCTGGAGCGTCAGGTGCTGCTCAACGTCATCGACCGCAAGTGGCGCGAGCACCTCTACGAGATGGACTACCTGCAGGAGGGCATCACCCTGCGGGCCTACGCGCAGCGCGACCCGGTCGTGGAGTACCAGCGCGAGGGCTTCGACATGTTCCAGCAGATGCAGGAGGGCATCAAGGAGGAGGCCGTCGGCTTCCTGTTCAACCTTGAGGTCCACGTCGAAGAGGTCCAGGCCGAGGAGCCGGTGGCCGTCGGGGCGGAGTCGGACGACGAGATCGACGGCGACGTCCCCTCGGTGCCGCTGCCCGAGCCGCAGGTCGAGATCCGCGCGAAGGGTCTGGGTGCCAACCGGACGCCGCGGGCGCTGCAGTACTCGGCCCCGACCATCGACGGCGCCGCCGGCGAGTCCGGCGTGGTGATCGAGCAGGAGCAGGCCCCGGCCCTCGGGCTGGGCAGCAACGGCTCGGCCGCCGGGCAGCGGCCGTCCCCGAGCGGGCGGCGGTCGGGTCCGCCGGCGCCGAACGCGGGAGCCCGCAAGCCCTCGCCGGGCCAGGTGGTGGGCGGGAACGGGCCGTCGCGCAACGCGCCCTGCCCCTGTGGCTCGGGCAAGAAGTACAAGCGCTGCCACGGTGCCCCTGACGCCTGAGTCCTGACCGTTCTCGTTCTTTTCGCCGGCCCGGGTCCGTTGGACCCGGGCCGGCGGCGTTGCTGGAGCAGCGTCGCTCAGACGACCTGGACCAGCGTGCACACCCAGCCGAACGCGCCGAAGCCCGGGCGGTCGGAGCGCTCGAAGCGGATCGCCATCGCCCAGGCCGTCTCGCCCTGCTCCAGCACGACGACGGCCTCGGCCACGCCGGCGAGCGGCTCGGACAGCAGCATGCGCCGGGCCCGCACCAGGCTCCCGTGCCGCGCGGCCTGCCCCGGCGACATCCGGATGCGCACGGTACGCCGCATGATCTGGTCGCTCACGTCCGTGAACCGCTGCGGGTGCGTCATGGGCCGCAGCTGGCTCGGCGGCCGGTAGCCGTTGAGGATCTCCACGCACAGGCTCGCGAACCGCTGGGCCGCCATGTGCGCGGTCGAGCGGGCCAGCGGCAGCGGCGCGGGCCGCGGGGGACGGCGGGGCGGCGGCACGGCCAGCGCCGGCGGCGGCCCGCCCTTCGGCCACTCGAAGGGAAGCGGGTCGTCGGGGGCGGACGAGGGCCAGGGCGGATCGAGGGCGGGCGGCACGCGGAGGACCACCGCATCGGTCACCGTCGTCAACGTTGGCCCCCGGATTCTTACGTTTGCCTTCGTTTGCCTCGCATATCGGTTGTACCAGCGGCCATATAGCTGTCAGAAGCCTCGCGCCCGGTTCGCGCGGATAGGTCGTTTGTGCGGGGCAGCCGGTCAGTCGAGGTCCGGCTCGACCAGCGGGTTGCTGCGCACCCACTCCGCCGTCTCGGCGTACTTGCGCTCGATGTACTCCTCGAGCTTGCTCCGCTCGATGCGCCACTGGCCGCGCCCGCCCACCTTGATCGCGGGCAGCTCCCCGCTGCGCACCATGTGGTACACCTGCGAGGTCGACACGTTCAACTGCTCGGCGACGTCGGCCATGAGCAGGAATCGCGGCTCCATCGCCTCAGTTTGCCACCGTTTGCCTTCCGCTGGTTACGGCGAGGCCCGCTGACCCGGCATCCGACACGCCCAGCTTGCGTGTCGAAACCCGGGCAAGGGTGTAGTACAGGGAGCGTGACGACGGACCTCACGCGCGTGTACCTGCCCGCCACCCTCGCCCAGCTCGCCGTTCTGCGCGAGAGCGGCGAGCTGCCGCCGCCCACCGAGGCGCACGCGGTCACGCCGGCGCTGCGGGAGTGGTACGCCGAGGGCGACGAGGAGGAGCTGGAGTACGTCGCCTTCACCCGCGCCGCCCAGAGCGCCCTGCGGCTGCTGCGCCACGACGCGAAGGCCCCGCGCCGCCGGGTCGTGGTCTCCGTCGACCTGCCGGGGTCGGTGCTGAAGCTGAACGGGCTCGAGCTCGGCTCCAGCGAAGTGGAGATCGGCGGGCGGATCGCCCTGCGCACGGTGGCCGCGATCCACATCGACGGGCACGACGCCGAGGCCGACGTCGCCGCGGCCGCGGACGTCGTCGAGGAGGCGGAGGCGGGCGACCCCGACGCCCAGTTCACGGTGGACGGCGCCGAGGACCACGAGCTGGAGTGGTACGACCCTTCGGAACTGGATCAGCTCGTCAGCTGATCAGCTCGCTCGCTTGAGGGTGCGGCCGACCAGGACCATGGCCACGAAGGCGCCCGCGAAGACCAGGATCAGGCCGTGGTTGACCTGCTCCGGCAGCCGGTTGGCGATGATCGCCGCGTCGAACTCGCTCTCCTTGGCCACCGCGTGCGACAGCGGCAGCCCGCCGAGCCAGCCGACCAGCGCGGCGCCGAGGGTGAGCAGCCCGGGCACGCCCCCGGCCAGCGGGTACGCCGGCCACGGCAGCGCCAGCCCGGTGCGGCGCAGGTATGCGAAGGCCATGGCCCCGGCCGCGATGCCGCTGACGATCGAGGCGGTCAGCTGCAGCCGGTAGGAGGCGTCGGCCATGCTGCCGACGGTCTCCTGGTTGCCGAAGAGGTCGACGAGGTCGTTCTGGAAGTACGCCACCAGCAGCCCGATCCCGGAGGCCACCACGCCGGCCGCCGCGCCCGCCGCGACCGCGCTGATCGGGTGCGCCGCGGCCAGCAGCCCGCCGAGCACCCCGGCGACCACCACGGTGACGGCGACATAGGCGACCGAGGGCCCCGAGTGGTACGCCAGGAGCATCCCCGCCATCGCGAGCAGCCCGACGGGAAGTCCGCCGAGGCCGGCCCACAGCAGCCGGCCGCGCACGTCGGCGTCGGGGGCGAACCGGCCGACCGCCAGCACGCCGACGGCCGCCCCGGCGATCAGGGTCGGGGTCAGCACGGCCGGCAGCACGAGCGCGGCGACCGCGGCCCCCGGCACGTGGCCGTACGCCGAGAAGAGCGTCAGGAACAACAGCACGAGCGCGAACGCCGCCACGAACACGGCGCGCGCCGGCCGCCAGGCTTCCACGGTCGGCTCTACCACCTCAGCACGCTTCGCACCCACGAGAAAGCAGCGTACGCGAGCCCCCGCACCCGCCCACCGCCCGCGGAGCCCTCGACCCGGACGGCGAAGGTGCGAGGATGGAGGAGACCTCGCCAACGCTGCCGAGACGACGTGGGAGACCCTCATGGATGCCTTGATCACCGTGCCCGAGCCGAACAACGAGCCCGTGCGCGGATATGCCCCCGGAAACCCGGAGCGGGCGAGCCTGCAACGCCGCCTTGGCGAACTGGCCGGAGAGCGGCACGAGCTGACCATGACCATCGACGGCGCCGAGCGGATGGCCGCGGGCGCGCCGATCGACGTGGTCGAGCCGCACCGCCACGCCCATGTGCTGGGCGTCACACACAACGCCACCACCGGCGACGCGGCCGACGCGGTCGCCGCGGCCAAGCGGGCCGCCCCGGCCTGGCGCGACCTGCCCTACGCCGAGCGGGCCGCCGTGTTCCTGCGCGCCGCCGATCTGCTCTCCGGCCCGTGGCGGGACACGCTGAACGCCGCCACCATGCTCGGCCAGTCCAAGACCGCGACCCAGGCCGAGATCGACGCGGCGTGCGAGCTGATCGACTTCCTGCGCTTCAACGTGTACTTCGGCCAGCAGATCCTGGCCGACCAGCCGCGCTCGTCGGCGGGGGTGTGGAACCGCTTCGACCACCGCCCGCTGGAGGGCTTCGTCTACGCGATCACGCCGTTCAACTTCACCGCCATCGCCGGCAACCTGCCCTCGGCCCCGGCCCTGATGGGCAACACGGTGGTGTGGAAGCCCTCGCCGACCCAGCAGCTGGCCGCGCACTACACCATGCGGCTGTTCGAGGCGGCCGGCCTGCCGGCGGGCGTGATCAACCTGGTCACCGGCGACGGCCTGGCCGCCTCCGAGGTCGCGCTGGCCGACGCGGACCTGGCCGGCATCCACTTCACCGGCTCGACCGCGGTGTTCCGCACCCTCAACCGGACCGTCGCCGAGAACGTCTACCGCTCCTACCCGCGGGTGGTCGGCGAGACGGGCGGCAAGGACTTCGTGATCGCGCACCCGTCGGCCGACCCGGCGCCGCTGGTCACCGCCCTGATCCGGGGCGCGTTCGAGTTCCAGGGCCAGAAGTGCTCGGCGGCCTCGCGCGCCTACGTCCCGCAGAGCCTGTGGGCGCGGATCAAGGACGAGCTGGTCGCCACCGCCGAGGGCCTCACCTACGGCGACGTCACCGACTTCACCAACTTCGGCGGGGCGGTGATCGACCGGCGCGCGTTCGACCGGCTGGCCGGCGCCCTGGACCGGATCAAGAACTCGTCGTCCTGCACCGTCGTGGCCGGCGGCACCGCCGACGACACCGAGGGCTTCTTCGTGCGGCCCACGATCGTGGAGTGCACCGACCCGGAGCACGAGGTCTTCACCACCGAGTACTTCGGCCCGATCCTGGGCGTGCACGTCTTCCCCGACGCCGAGTTCGACGCCGTGGTGGCCCAGGCGGAGTCGGTCGCGCCGTACGCGCTGACCGGCTCGATCTTCGCCACCGACCGGGCCGCGATCGACCGGGCCGCCCACGCCCTGCGCTTCGCGGCCGGCAACTTCTACGTCAACGACAAGCCCACCGGGGCCGTCGTCGGCCAGCAGCCCTTCGGCGGCGGGCGGGCCTCCGGCACCAACGACAAGGCCGGCTCCTGGCACAACCTCCTGCGCTGGACCTCGCCGCGCACGATCAAGGAGACCTTCGTGCCGCCGACGGACCACCGCTACCCGCACATGGGCTAGGCCCTGTCCTGCACCGCCGCCGCCGCGACGATCCGCTCCAGCGCGAAGGCGCGATCGTCGCGGCGCAGCCGGCAGAAGGCCTCGATCGTCGACCCGGCGAGCGCGGCGGGCTCGATCACCCGCTCGGACGCCCGCCCGCCGGCGTCGACGTACCTGATCCACACGGGCGTGCCGCGCTCGACCGCCTCGGCGAGCAGCTCGGCCTGCGCCGGGGTGAGCCGGGGCGCCCGCCGGCGGATCTGCTCCAGCGGTGACGCATCGCGCTGCAGCGGTACGGCGAGATGCCGCGCCAGCTCGGCAGGGTTCGCGCGGCGCCGCAGGGTCACCTTGCCCGCCTCGGCCTCCGGCGCATATCCGGCGGCCCGCAGGGCGGCGATCGTCTCGGCGGGAGGCTCGCTCGACCCGGCCACCGTGGGCGCGAACCGCTCCAGCTCCAGCGCCGCCGCCACCTCGTCGAGCAGGTCGGGGTCCTCGCTGACCACCACGCTGCCGGCCGGGCGGACCTGCAGCCGCTGGGCCGGCACCAGGGGCCGCCCGTCGGCCAGTGCCCTGCCCGCCGGTCCGATCGCGAAGTACCCGGGCTGCGGCTCGGCACAGATGCCCAGCTCGGCGGCGTCCACAAGGACCTGTCCCACCTTCTCGGACAAGTCAGGCACTCCGCCCGCCGTCAGTGGTGCGGTCCAGTGCACGAGCGGGGCCAGGGAGTCGCCGGCCACGGCGGTGTCGGGCGGGAGGCTGTGCAGGACCCGCACCACGACCTGCCGCAGCGGCGGCCCCGACCACCAGTTGACGAGCTGGAGGACCGGCCGCTCGGTGGCGGTCCTCATGATCTGCAGGCGGTCCGCCGGGATGAGCCGCGGTGCGGGCGGGACCGGCTCGAACGACCCGCCGGTGTCCGGCGCGTACGGAAGGATCGGCATCAGGCCGTCGCGGTCGGACCAGACCAGGGCCCGCTGGGTCAGCACCTGCAGGACCGCGTCGACCTCGGGGTCGCCGGGCGCCCGGCCCAGCTCGGCGGCCAGCCGATCCTGCGGCATGGGCCCGTCACCCAGCGCCTTCAACACCTGCAGGGCCGGCAGCGGCAGCGTCTCCAGCACGCCGGCGACCGCGGCGCGGTCGGACAGGCGGGCCGCGAGGTCCTCGAGGTCGGCCGGCGCGGGGGAGGACAGCGCGTCGGGGCGGCGGCGGAGTATCTCCGCCAGCTCCGTGGCGTCGAGCCTGCCCAGCCAGCCGACCAGTGCGCCTCTCTTCACGACACGTGACCTTACCTACGTCATGTAAGGACTCCCCGGTTCGTGCCATCGGGCCTGTCGATCCCGCCCGGCCTGGCGGCACTCGCCTACCGTCTTGGCTGGAGGGGGAGGGACGGCGATGAAGACGGCCACGGCGAAGACGATTGTGGGCAACCGCTACCGGCTGGAGTCGGAGGTTGCCCGGGGCGCCATCGGCGCGGTCTGGCGGGCGTACGACACCCAGGCGAGCGAATGGGTCGCGGTCAAGGTGCTGCGGCCCGAGGCGGCCGAGGTGCCGGAGCTCAAGGACGGCTTCCTCGGCGAGGCCGAGCTGCTGGCCGGCCTGGAGCACCCGTCCGTGATCCGGGTCAAGAACCTCGTCACCGACAAGAGCATGCTGGCCATCGCCATGGAGCTGGTGGCCGGGCCCGACCTGCGCCGCCGGCTGCGCGCCGAGGGGCCGCTGCCGCCCGCGGTCGCCGCCGAGGTGGTGGCCCAGATCG
This sequence comes from Dactylosporangium salmoneum, assembly GCF_039532525.1. NCBI lineage: Bacteria > Bacillati > Actinomycetota > Actinomycetes > Micromonosporales > Micromonosporaceae > Dactylosporangium > Dactylosporangium salmoneum. The sequence goes on along the minus strand of NZ_BAAARV010000102.1, from coordinate 35,839 downwards.
CCGACGCACTCGCCTACGTGCACGCCAACGGGATCGTCCACGGCGACGTGAAGCCCGGCAACCTCCTGGTGCCCACCGACGGCGGTCCCGTCCGGCTCGCCGACTTCGGCGTGGCCCGGCGGCTGGACCGGCCGGCCGGCCCGACCCACGCCACGCCCGAGTACGTCGCCCCGGAGGTGGTGGCGGGCGGCTCGCCGAGCCCGGCGTCCGACGTCTACGCCCTCGGCGTCGTGCTCTTCGAGCTGATCTGCGGCCGCAGCCCGTACCGCGGCGGCTCCCCCAACGACGTCCTGCGCCGCCACGCCGACTGCGTGCCGGTGCCCCCGCCCGGCATGCCGGCCGCGCTCTGGCCGGTGATCGAGGCGTGCATGGAGCTCGACCCGCGGATGCGCCCGACGGCGGCGTCGATCGTGGGGCGGCTGCGCGCGGCCGAGGGGGCGCTCGACGGGTTCGAGCCGCTGCCCCGGCTGGCCGCGGAGGCGGTCACGTTCTGGCAGCGCTCGGCCGAGCTGACCGCGCCGATGCAGGCGCCGGTGCGGCGGGTGGACTGGGTGCCGCTGCCAACGGCGCCGACCTCGCCGGCGGCGGCGTCGGCCGCGCTGATGATGGCGGTGCCGATCGAGGACCTCCCCACCGAGGTGCTGGCAGGTGTACCGCAGGAGCCTCCGACGACCGTTGTGTCCGACTCCGCCGGTGTGCCTTCGGTGGACGCTGCGTCCGATTCAGCCGGTTCACCCGGTGTGCCGTCCGATGCAGCTGGCGTGCCTTCTGTGGACGCTTTGTTCGATTCGGCTGGTTCGTCCGATCTGCCGACGGAGGTCCTGGCCGCGCCGGACGGTTCCGATGAGGCCACGACCGTGCTTTCCGCGGCGGCCGATCCCGCGGTGGCCGACGCGGTCACGGAGGTGCCGGTCGCCGGGCCGGATCCTGCTCCTGTGTCCGATTCTTCGGATGCTCCGGTCCTGCCGATGCCTGCCGTGGCGGCGGGGGAGCCGCTGTGGGCCGAGCCCTCGCCCGCGGTCGAGATGATGATCCCGGCGCAGCGGGACGGTTCGGCCGACGAGCCGCCCACCGAGCTGCGCTTCGAGTCTTCGGCTCCGCCGGCCCCGTCCATCGGGGACGCCGAGCCGGTCACGCAGGTCGTCTCCGCCCCGCCGCTCGCGGTCGCGCCCCCGCGGCCGGCGGTCGAGGAGGGCGAGCCGGCGCTGCCCGATCACCTGTTCGACGAGCCGGCCGAGGCGCACGACGAGCGGTACGCCCCTTCGGGTGGCGGTTCGGGCGCGCCGCGCCGGCAGCGGCTGGTCCTGGCCGCGATCGGCGGTAGCCTGCTCCTGATCCTCCTGCTCGCCGGCGGTCTCCTCCTGCTGACCGGCAACGGGCAGAAGGACGGCGGCGGGGACAAGAAGGTCAACGCCACCACGTCGGCGCCGGCCCCCTCCGGGTCGGCGGGGGCCGCCCCGGCGCCCAGCGTCACGCCGGAGGCCGGAGCGTCGGCGACGCCGGGTGAGACCGCCGAGGGCGGTGGCAACGGCTCGGGCGGCGGCAACTCCGGCAACGGCGGCTCGGGGGAGAAGCCGCCGACGAAGCGGCCGACCCCGACGCCGACGAAGACCGGGCTGCCCGGCATCGGCGACCCGATGCCGACCTTCCCGTCGATGCCTGCTTTCCCGACGTTCCCGAAGATGTCCTAACTCGACAGTCGCAGCGCGACAGTTCACAGTGGATTTGCCGAAATCCTGGACTGAGCCGTTGAAAGATGGCAGCGTAGGGTCATGGCGGATTCTGGAGTCAACGCGACCGCGGCGGCGCTACTGGGCCTGCTGCACGACGGCCCGATGACCGGTGGGCAGCTGATGGCAGCCGCCCAGCGCCGGCTCGGGCCGTACTGGTCGATGACGCGCAGCCAGGTCTACCGCGAGCTGCCCGCGCTGGCCGACGCCGGCTACGTCAAGCTCGGCAAGCCCGGCGCGCGCTCCAGCCAGCCCTACGCGATCACCCCGGCGGGCAAGCGGGCATTCGCCAGGTGGCTTTCCGAGCCCGCCGGCCGGGAGTCGCTGCGCAACCCGGTGGCGCTGCGGGTCGCGTTCGGCGCCCAGCAGTCCTCGGCCCAGCTGCAGGACGTCTACGCCCAGGCCCAGGAGTACCACACCGCGGCGCTCACCGAGGCGCGGGAGATGGCCAAGGAGGCCAAGAAGTCGGGCGACGACTTCTTCTCCGCCTCGCTTGAGTTCGCGGTCGGCTACCACAAGGCCGCGCTCACCTGGCTCAAGAGCGCGCCGGGGAAGTAGCTGGCCGCGCCGGAGAAATAACCGTGCGCCCCGCGGCGTAGTCTTGATGCGTGAATGCTCCCGACTACGCCGAGTCGCTCAAGAGCCTCGACAACACCCTGCGCAACATCGAGGCCGTGCTCGACCTCGACCGCCTGCGCAAGGAGAAGGCCGATCTCGAGGAGCAGGCGTCCGCTCCCAATCTGTGGGACGATCAGGCCGCCGCGCAGAAGGTGACGTCTCGGCTGTCGTACGTGCAGGGCGAGATCAACAAGCTCGAACGTCTGCGGTCCCGGCTGGACGACGCCCAGGTACTGCTGGAGCTGGCCGAGACCGAGGGTGACGTCTCGTCGCTGCACGAGGTCGGCGAAGAGATCTCCGGCCTGAGCAAGTCGATCGAGGAGCTGGAAGTCCGCACGCTGCTCTCCGGGGAGTACGACGCCCGGGAGGCCCTCGTGACGATCCGGGCAGGAGCCGGCGGCGTGGACGCGGCGGACTTCGCCGACATGCTCATGCGGATGTACCTGCGCTGGGCCGAGCGCCACGGCTACAGCACCGACGTCTACGACACCTCCTACGCCGAGGAGGCCGGCATCAAGTCGGCCACCTTCGCGGTGAAGGCGCCGTATGCCTACGGCACGCTCTCCGTGGAGTCGGGCACCCACCGGCTGGTGCGCATCAGCCCGTTCGACAACCAGGGCCGCCGCCAGACGTCGTTCGCGGCGCTGGAGGTCGTGCCCGTGGTCGAGCAGACCGACGACGTGGAGATCCCCGACGACGACCTGCGCGTGGACGTGTACCGCTCCAGCGGCCCCGGCGGCCAGGGTGTCAACACCACCGACTCGGCGGTCCGCCTGACCCACATCCCGACCGGCATCGTGGTCTCCTGCCAGAACGAGCGCTCCCAGATCCAGAACAAGGCCACCGCCATGGGCGTGCTGAAGGCCAAGCTGCTGGCGCTGAAGCGGGCCGAGGAGGCGGCGAAGATGGACGCGCTGCGCGGCGACGTGGCCGGCTCCTGGGGCGACCAGATGCGCTCGTACGTCCTGCACCCGTACCAGATGGTCAAGGACCTCCGCACGGAGCACGAGACGGGCAACCCCACCGCGGTCTTCGACGGCGACCTTGACGGCTTCATCGACGCCGGCATCCGCTGGCGCAAGCAGCGGGAGCTCGGCTCGGCCGAATGATCGTCTCAGCGGAGTCCGTCAATCACACAAAGTAGCGCTGATTCCGCCGTCGAAAATGTTATGTACGTCACACTCCAGTGTGGAATCCAGCGCTGCCCTGGGCTTGGCGTCCCCTCATCGGGTTCGCATTCCCGGCAAAGCACACATGACGCACGCCGTGTACTTGGCGCACTTGTCACACCGCGTAGACTCACGTCCCGTGATTCGGCTTGACCACGTGACGAAGACGTATCCGAAGGCGTCTCGCCCCTCCCTTGACGATGTTTCCGTCAACATCGAGAAGGGCGAGTTCGTCTTCTTCATCGGTCCCTCCGGCTCAGGCAAGTCCACGATCATCAAGCTGCTGCTCCACGAGGTGACCCCCAACCGGGGCAAGGTCGTCGTGAACGAGCGCGACGTGACGTCGATGCGCTCGTGGCGCATCCCGGCGTTCCGCCGTCAGATCGGCTGCGTCTTCCAGGACTTCCGGCTGCTGCCGAACCGGACGGCGTACGAGAACGTGGCCTTCGCCCTCGAGGTCATCGGCAAGTCGAAGGGCGTCGCTCGCCGCGTCGTACCCGAGGTGCTCGAGCTCGTCGGTCTCGGCGGCAAGGAGCACCGGTATCCCCACGAGCTGTCCGGCGGCGAGCAGCAGCGCGTCGCGGTCGCGCGGGCCTTCGTGAACCGGCCGCTGATCCTTCTCGCCGACGAGCCGACCGGAAACCTGGACCCGGACACGTCGATCGAGATCATGCGTCTGCTGGACCGGATCAACCGCACCGGCACGACGGTCGTCATGGTGACGCACGACTCCAACATCGTGAACCAGATGCGACGGCGGGTCGTCGAGATCGAAAGTGGCCGGATCGTGCGGGACCAGCCGCGCGGTGTCTACGGCTGATCCCCAGCCCTAGTCCGCACCGCCCCCGTCCTCCTGCTGGGTCCGCTGGGAAGGAAACCCCCACCCGATGCGCGTGAGATACGTCCTGTCCGAAGTCCTGACCGGGCTTTGGCGCAACGTCACGATGACGATCGCCATGATCATCACGATGACGGTGTCGCTGACCATGCTGGGCGCGAGCCTGCTGCTCTTCTTCCAGGTCGGCAAGATGGAAGACTTCTTCTACCAGCGGGTAGAGGTCTCGGTCTTCCTCAACGCCAACGTCAGCGACGACCAGCGCAGCAACATCGAGAGCGCGATCAAGTCCAACACCCTGGTCTCCACCTACACGCACGAGACCAAGGACCAGGCCTGGGAGCGCTTCAACGAGCAGTTCAAGGACGCCCCCGACCTGATCAACTCGGTGAAGAAGGACTCGCTGCCCGAGTCGTTCCGCATCAAGCTCAAGGACCCGAACAAGGTCCAGGAGTTCACCGACCAATTCCGCACCCAAGAGGGCGTCAGCGACATCATCGACCAGAAGCAGCTGCTGAAACGGGTCTTCGACCTACTCGGCGCGCTGCAGACGCTGGCGCTGACCGTCGCCGTGGTCCAGGGCGCGGCCGCGCTGCTGCTGGTCGCCAACACCATCCAGGTGGCGGCGTACAGCAAGCGCCGCGAGGTCGCCGTCATGAAGCTCGTCGGCGCCTCGAACTGGTTCATCCAGATGCCGTTCGTCCTGGAGGCGGTCTTCGCCGGCCTGATCGGCGCGATCCTCGCCTTCGGTGCGCTGATAGCCGCGAAGGTCTTCTTCATTGACGGCTCGCTCAAGGCGCTGGCAACGGTGCTGCTACCGGTCGACTGGGGCAACATCTGGCTGATGCTGCCGGTCCTGGCCGGTGCTGGCGGCCTCGTGAGCGCCGTCACCGCCTGGGTCACGCTGCGCTTCTACGTGCGCGTCTGACGCTGCGGCTCTCGCAAGGGCGGGTCCCCACTCGGGGGCCCGCCCTTCGCGTTTCCCACGCGCTCGCCGTGCTCGTGCTCGTGGCGTTCGCCGTGCGCGTGCTCGTTCGCCGTGCGCGTGCTCGTTCGCCGTGCGCGTGCGCGTGCTCGTTCGCCGTGCGCGTGCTCGTGGCGTTCGCCGTGTGCGTGCTCGTTCGCGTGAGCGTCGCGCCACTATCGGTGTTTTACCTCGGAAATCCGGACTTATCCGGTTATATCAGCATACGGTGACCCTCAAGTGGTACTGGAGGGTTGCTTCCGTGAACCGAATCCGGATCCTCGCCGTCATCGGCGCGGTCGTCATGCTGCTCGGGCCGGGCACGGCCGGGCACGCCGATACCAGCGACGACAAGGCCCGTCTCGACAAGCAGTTGCAGGAGACCCAGGCGACCCTGGAGGCGGCCACGGACAAGGCCCAGCAGGCCGCCGCCGACCACGACCGCGCCGCCGCCGCGCTGCCCGGAGCCCAGGCCAACCTGGCCGACGCCAAGGGCAAGGTCATCGCCGCCGACGCCGCGGCCCGGCAGGCCCAGCGCGACCGCGATGCCGCCAACCTCGCCGTGGACGCCGCCGACGACGCCTACCGGGACGCCCAGCAGCAGGTCGACGCGGCCAAGGCCGACGTGTCTGTGTTCGTGGCGGCCGCGTACAAGGGCGGGGGCTTCGCCCAGTTCAACTCGATCTTCGACACCTCGGACCCGGCCGACCTGGCGGTGCGCATCGAGTACCTCGACCACGTCGCCCAGGCCAAGCAGGACGCCATCGACGAGCTCACCGTCGCCCGGATGTCGGCCAAGCAGCGCAGCAACGTGGCCGTCATGGCCCAGCAGCGCGCCGGCCAGGCCGCAGCCGACACCGAGCGCAGCCTCGCCGACGCCCGCGCAGCCCGGGCCGGCGCCGAGAAGGCCACCGCCGACGTGCAGAACCTGCTCGACCTGAGCGCCCGCGCCGAGGCCACGGCCAACGCCGAGCGCAGCGCCGTCCTGGCTCGCTACCAGGAGCTGAAGCGGGAGAGCGACCGCGTGGCCGAACAACTGCGCGCTGAGGCCAACGCCGAGGCCCGCAAGGCGAAGGCCTCCTCCCGCGGCGGCGGCAGCGCGGCCCCGCTGACCACGGCCGTCGGCCCGTCGTCCGGCGGCGCCTTCTTCCTGATGCCGGTGCACGGCTGGAAGTCGAGCAACTTCGGGATGCGCTTCGACCCGGTGTACAAGGTCTACCAACTCCACGCCGGCGTCGATCTCGCGGCGGGCGGCGGCCAGCCCATCGTCGCCGCCGCCGACGGCGTGGTGGTGCGCGCGGGCCCGTCCGGCGGCAACGGCAACTACACCTGCATCTCCCACGGGCTGTACCAGGGCAAGGGCCTCGCCACCTGCTACGCCCACCAGTCGGCGATCCTGGTCCACGTGGGCGAGCGCGTCCAGCGCGGCGAGCTGATCGGCCGCGTCGGCACCACGGGCGCGTCGACCGGCTACCACCTCCACTTCGAGGTACGGCTGAACGGCACCCCGGTCCAGCCCCTGACCTGGCTCCCTGCCTGCCTCTGCTAGACCTGCCCGCCTCGACCGAACGCGCCGTCCCTGCGAAGCTGCTGTCTCTGCGGAGCCCGCCCGTCTCCGCTGAACCGGCTGTCTCTGTGGAACCGCCGGTCTCCGTGGAACCGCCCGTCTCCGCCGATACCCGACATGTCGGGCGCTGGCGCGCCGCGATATGTCGGATTTAAAGGTCGTCAGGCGAAAAATGGGATAAGTCGTGCCGCGCCAGCGCCCGACTTATCGAGATGATCTCCGTGAGCCCTTCGCCGCGGCGGCGGCGAAAATGGTCTTGCCGGGCGCGATACTCTTCAGTCCGGTCGAGAAAATGCTGGAGGGGTCGATGCCGCGCGAAAAGGGACGCAAGCTGGTCGCGTCCAACCGGAAGGCGCGCCACGACTACGAGATCCTCGATACGTACGAGGCCGGCATCTCGCTGACCGGGACCGAGGTCAAGTCACTGCGGGCCGGGCGCTGCTCCCTCGTGGACGCGTTCGGGCAGATCTCCGACGGCGAGGTCTTCCTGCATGCGATGCACGTCCCGGAGTACACCATGGGCACCTGGACCAACCACCCCCCGCGGAGGATCCGAAAGCTGCTGCTGAAGCGCCAGGAGATCGAGCGGATCGGGGTCAAGGTGCGGGAAAGCGGCCTGACCTTGGTGCCGCTGTCGGTGTACTTCTCCGACGGATGGGCGAAGGTCGAGATCGCCCTCGCGCGCGGTAAGAAGGCCTACGACAAGCGCCAGACGCTGGCCAAACGCGACGCCGACCGCGAGATCGCTCGCGTTATGGGCCGTCGCGGCAAGGGCAACGCTGAGTAAGCGTTCCCGCGCGCGTGAGTATGGCGTGGGCACTCTGCAAGCAATGCGTCGAGGTCATATAGTCCGTGCGTGACCGAGATCCGGGTCGAAGTTGACCTCGAGCAGCCACCGTCGCTGGTGTGGCGCGCGCTCACGGAGGCCCACCTCGTCACCGACTGGCTGTCGACGTCCCGATTCATGGTCCGGGGCGACGGCACGTTCACCTTCGAGGCCCACGACCTGGAGGGCCTGGAAGACCCGATCGAGGGCGAGCTGGTCACGATCGAGGCGCCGCACCGGCTGGTGATGCGCTGCCAGGGCACCAACCTGCACACGGTCGTCGCGATGACCATCACCGAGCGGGCGGGTGGCAGCCACTTCACGCTGACCCAGAGCGGGTTCCTCGGCCCGCAGGGGACGATGCGGCGCAGGGTGCTGCTCTCGACGTACACCTCCCTCTTGGAAGGCCCCCTGAGCGCCACGCTGGCGAAGATCGCCGCGGAGGAACCCGGCGCCGGCGAGCCCCCGGCGGCGACGTCCCAGTGGCGCAACGACGGCGGGCCGTTCAACCGCCTGCCGCGCCAGGCCAACTCGCCGAGCCGCTCCGCGCCGGGCCTGAGCTCGCAGCGCCGCTCGACCGCGGGCCCGCGCCCGACCACCTCCGTCCCCGGCTTCGCCGCCGCCGTCCTGGGCGCCCACACGACCGGCGTGGCCAAGGTGTCCGAGGAGACCGCCCCCGCTGTCGCCGTGCCCGTGCCCGCCCAGCGCGTCGCCTCACGCCCCGCCGCGGTGCGCACGGCTTGGTTGGGCGATATGGCGGTGAGGGGCGGCAGCGCGGTACGCCGGGGATGGCGATGGCTGGCGGACGCCCGCGACTGGTCGGCCGACCGCCGCAGCCAGGCCGTCGCGACGGGCGCCGCCGCCCTGCTGCTGCTCGCCATGGCCGGCATCCTGATCGGCAAGACCACCGCGCTGCACCCCGCGGACCCTCCGTACACCGGCGGCGACACACCGCCACCCCTGCAGGCCAGCGCCCCGGCCGCGGCTGCGCCGCCGAACCCGACCACGACCACCCAGCCGGTCGTCCCCGCCGCGAGCCGCTCGTCGGCCCCGGTGGCTTCCGCCACGCCGAGCCCGTCCGCCCCCAACACGGTCGGCCTGGCCCAGCTGAGCGCCACTTACAGAACCGAAAACCTGACCCTGACGTCGTACCGCGTCACGATCACCATCGCCAACCCCGGCCCGTCGGCGGCCGACGACTGGGCCGTCGTCATCGTCCTGCCCCTGCTCGACCTCAGCGTTCGCAACGTCGACGGCGCCGTGATGTCCCGCTCCGACCTCCGCGTGATCTTCACCCCGGTCGACGCCACCCGCACGATCGCCCCCTCTGCCTCCGCCACCTTCCGCTTCGAGGTGTCGGGCCTGGGCGTCCGCAACCGACCGTTCACCTGTCAGATCAACGGCCACGCTTGCACTGGCATACCGGGATGAAGTTCGAGCCGGGAAGCGTTACGCTTGATCGGTCGCACCGATGGGGTGCGACAGCCACCACCACCCGCGCGGGGGTGACTGGTTTCGACTTTGTTTGTGGCGATAGGGGAAGCGAGCCGAGGAAGCCGACGTTGTCTCGCGAATCAGTCGTCGGAAAGTTATAAGCGCCAACTACAAGCGCTCCGAACTCGCTCTCGCTGCCTAAGCTAGGGTGAAGTTCTGTCGGTCTGGGATTGCCTTCGGCCCAGTAACCGGCATCAGCTAGAAGGCTGGCCAACCGAGTCTCGTCACGGGGCTCGCGCGGCGAGATTAATCGTGACTGGGCCCGTCATACCAACTCGCTCGCGTGATTGGTAGGGCCGAGTAGAGGCACAGCGAGCTGCGCTCGGAGAAGCCCTAACAAAGCGACGAAGGACCCGGGTTCGATTCCCGGCACCTCCACCACTAGCGGCCCCTGCTTCGCGGCAGGGGCCGCTTGCCGTTGCGGTTCCGGATTCCTCGCGCTCGCTTCGCTCGCTCCCCAGTGGGGGGCTTCGCCCACCCACACCCCCCGAAGAACGGCGCGGCGTCTACGTCGGGTTCAAGTAGGTCAGCGTCAGGTCCACCATGGAGGGCGTAATCGAGCCCGCGCCGCCCAGAGCGGCGCGGAGGAGATCGCCATCAGAGGCGGGGTCACCGATATCGGTGACCCCGCCTCTTGCTACCTGGGCTTGTAGGTCGTCGGCCGCCACGAACGATGGACTGGAGGCGCGTAAAGGTCCACGACGCGGGCAGCGGTGATGTTCGGCTAGTACTAGCGGGGGGCGAACATGATCTCTGCGGCGTTTCCGTACCAAAAGCAACGTCGGCGGGTTCTCGGCATCGAGATGGCGTACGTGGAGATTGGAGAGGGCGATCCCATCGTGCTGCTGCACGGCAATCCCACCTCGTCCTACCTCTGGCGCAACGTGTTGCCGCACCTGCAGCCACGCGGCCGTTGCATCGCCCCCGACCTGATCGGCATGGGCGACTCCGACAAGCTGCCGGACAGTGGCCCCGGCTCGTACCGTTTCGTCGAGCACCGCCGCTACCTCGACGCCCTGCTCGAGGCGCTGGACGTGCGCGAGCGGGTGACCCTTGTCGTCCACGATTGGGGCTCGGCCCTCGGCTTCGACTGGGCCAACCGCCATCGCGAGGCGGTGAAGGGTATTGCGTACATGGAGGCGATCGTGCGTCCGCAAGCCTGGGACCACTGGGACACGATGGGACAGCGCTCGCTCTTGCAGGCACTGCGCTCCGAGGCCGGCGAGGAGCTGGTCCTGCGAGACAACGTCTTCGTCGAGCAGGTACTGCCGCAGGCTGTCCTGCGCACCCTGTCCGGCGAGGAAATGGCGGAGTACCGACGGCCGTTCGGCGAGCCCGGTGAGGGGCGACGGCCGACATTGACGTGGCCCCGGGAAATCCCCATCGAGGGCGAGCCTGCCGATGTGACTGCGATCGCGGCCGCCTATGCGGACTGGCTGGGGACGAGCGATGTACCCAAGCTGTTCGTGAAGGCCGAGCCCGGTGCGGTCCTCGCCAGCGACTGGTTGCTCGACACCGTCCGCGGATGGCCGGCGCAGGCCGAGGTGACGGTCGCGGGGATCCACTTCGTCCAGGAAGATTCGCCGGACGAGATCGGGCAGGCGATCGCAGGCTGGATGGGGGCGCTGGGCTGACAGCAGCCGGCGCGCTAGTAGCTGCGGACGTACGTGGTGGCGGCGTCGGGGTCGACCAGGGATGTGGTTGTCCATCGGTTGTCGCCGCAGGTGTACGGCTGCGGGTTGCTCGTCCCGGTGGGGTTGGTCTTGAGGACCTGCTTGTTGTCGACCATGACGGTCATCGTCATTGTGCTGGTCTTGGCGCTGAACAGGATCTGGTGGTTGGTCGTTCGCAGGCTCTGGCGGTACTGGCCGCTGAACAACAGCGTGACCGCGCGTCCGTCCGAAGCCTTGCCCGTGTACGTGACCCCCGAGTAGTCCGAGACGGAGTCGCCTTCGGCGGTGATCTCCTGCTTCACGCCGGAGCCGGTGACCTTGACCTTGCCGAGCGGCTTGCCGTCGGCGACGAGGTCGGTGAAGTCGAACGACGACTTGTACTCCGACTGCTTCCAGTTGCCGACGAGGCACATGTCGATCGGTCCGGTCTGTGGCGCCTCGGTGCTCGCCGCCGTGGAAGGCGTGGACGGAGCGGCGGTGTTCTTGTCATCGGACTGGCGCCGGATCGCGATCACCACCACGATGCCGACCGCTACCACGGCGAGCACCACGAGGCTGCCGATGAGCGCGAAGACCCGCGTAGTGCGCCGCGGCGCCGGCGGACCAGGGGGCGCCGGCTGATACGGCCCGTACGCCGGCTGGGGTGGCGCGGAGAACGGCTGCGTGCCGGGGTGTCCCGGGTAGGTATCCCTGCCGATCGGCGTGACGTCATAGGACTGGTAGGGAACCTGGCCGTCGTCGTTCCAGCGCGTCATGGATGGGTCTCCCCCGATAGCACCCGATCGGCGTACAGAATGTCATAAAGCCATGAAGTACACCGCCCGTAAGACGAATGGAGACCGCCTTGGAAGAGGCCTGGACGCTCTCTGACGTGTGGATTCTGCGGTCGATCGGCGGGGTGGACCCGGTTCATGGGTCGTCGTTGCGTCAGGTGATCGCCACGGCGGACTACCTGAACCATGCGATTCCCCTGGAGGACGAGTTCGTCACGGCGGTCAGCCGACTGGCTGCGGCAGGGCTGGTCGAGTTCGACGTCGCGGCCGACCGGTACTGGCGGACCGCGGCGGGCCAGTCGTCGGCGGCGCACCGTGGGACTTTCACCGCCGGGCTGGCCGCACTGCCCGAGCTGCCATCGGTGCGCCCGCCGCAGGCACTGCCCGCCGGGGTGTTCTCGTCGGCAGTGGCCAGCTACCTGCAGGGCTCGACATGAGGCGTGCACTCGTCGATCACGCTGGTGGTGTCCGAGCCGGGCGAACAGGCCGCGCTGTGTGCTCGGCTCAACGGCACAGGCTCGTCGGAGGTCGCCGTGTTCGCGGAAGCCGGCGATCGGTTGACGGCGCTCGGGCTAGGTGAGGTCAGCTCAGGTCGGGAACGTCGCCGGCAAGGAGATCGTCAAGCGGGACTGAGCCGTACTCTGCGTAGCGGTTGCCGTCGAGACGGAACTGCACGACGGTGTCGTCCGGTTCGACGCGCCAGAAGAGCGGGATGCCGGCCTCGGCGTATTCGACCGGTTTGAGCCAGCGGTCCATGCGCTCCGAGCCCTTGGACACGATCTCAACCGCCAAGGCGACCTGCGCCGGGTCGAGCCAGACGGTGTCGGCCGGGATCGAGCCGGTGGTGACGACCAGGTCGGGGATGCGGCCGTTGAGGTCGTCGGCTGCGGTTCGCACGCCGGGCGCGACGTTGACGCGGCCGCGGTAGCCGTGGCTGAGAAGCCAGGCGCTCATGAGCAGGCTGATCTCCTGGTGGCGCCACGTGCCCGGCGGCATGACGACGAGGTTCCCTTCGCTGAGCTCGAAGCGGTGGTTGGTGTCGGCCTCGGCGATGCGCGTGACGTCGTCGAGCGTCAGCGGCCGGTCGGGCAGGCTTGATACGACGGTCATGATCCAGCCACCCCCTCACGTTCGTGTCGGATCGATACTAGCTATGCCGAGGTGGTGCGGTCGGCATAGCGGGGACATGTCGACTCGTGCTCCGCCGTGAAGAGGTGGCGGGCGCGGGCTACCCGCGCTGCCGGGATGCCGCGCAGCGTCGCCTTACGGGACGGGGACACCGTGTGCGCCACCTCGCCCGAGGGGGTCGACGTGACGCGGTCACGCCGGGCCGGTCGGGCTAGCGGAAGCCGTGGGCGTCGAACTGGTCCGCCGCGGGGTCGGGGCGGCCCTCCTCGATCATGGTCATGAAGGTGAGGGCGATGGCCCGGACGCCGAAGGCCACGGCGGTGAACACGGCCAGCTGGACGGGGTTGATGCCGAGGTCGCTGTTGACCGTGGTGGACGGATCGGTCGTCACCTCGGCGCTGATGAGGTACTGCGTGATCGTCAGGCCGACGGTCAGCAGCGTGACGGCGGTCGCCCTTGCCTGCCGGGTGGTGGCCCCGGTTCCCAGCCACACGGCGATCCCGGTCGTCACGCCGAGGCCGGCGGCGATCATCGCGGCGTTGGCGATGTCGATCGAGGTGGCCGAGTCGGTACGGCCGGAGAAAGCCGCCTGCAGGCTCATCGCGGTCATCAGCAGGCCGGCCGCGATGCCGCCGCCGATCGTCCACAGTGGGCGGGGGTGCGCGGCGGTGAACCAGAAGACGGCCATCGTGAACAGCACGGCGATCGCGGTCAGGCCCATGCTCGGGGCCAGGAAGAAGTGGACCTCGTAGTCGCTCATGTGGATGGTGGTGGCGGCCACGAAGAGCATGTCGTCGCGCGCGGTCTCGACCAGCGCCCAGGCGGCGACCAGCACCAGCAGGAGGCGGTTGCGCACCGACCGCTGCTGGTCGGTCATCCGGACCAGGCAGAACACGGCCAGCAGGGACCCGATGCCATTGCCGAGGAGTACTCCGAGGACGAACCAGGGGTGGTCCACAGCCTGCTCGGCCTCCTCATGGATGCAGCTCGAAGTGAGCCGCGACGCATCACCGTACACCGGTGATCGAGCAGTTACTGGTTGAGGTACGCCAGGACAGCCAGGACGCGGCGGTGGTCGGTGGTGGACGGGGGAAGGCCCAGCTTGGCGAAGAGGGCATTGATGAGGTTGCTCACCGACTTCTCCGTGATGGTCAGCGCGTCGGCGATGGCGGCGTTGGAGCGGCCCTCGGCCATCAGGCGGAGCACCTCCCGCTCGCGCGGGGTCAGCCCGTCCAGGCTGCCGCGGTGGTGCAGCAGCTGGGAGACGACCTCCGGGTCCATCACCGTGTGGCCGGCGGCGACCCGACGGACGGCGTCGATGAACTGCTGGACGTCGCCGATGCGGTCCTTCAGCAGGTAGCCCACGGCGCCGGTGCGCCCGGAGAGCAGTTCGCGGGCGTAGAGCTGCTCGACGTACTGCGAAAGGATCAACACCGGCAGGGCGGGGGACTCGGCGCGGGCGGCGAGGACCGCGCGCAGGCCCTCGTCGGTGAACGTCGGGGGCAGCCGTACGTCGATCACGGAGACGTCGGGACGGTGGGTCAGCAGGGCCTCGGTCAGCTCGGTGCCCTCGGCGACGGCGGCGACCACCTCGAAGCCGTAGGCGGTCAGCATCCGGGTGAGGCCGTCGCGCAGCAGGGGCTGGTCCTCGGCGATCAGGACGCGCACGGCAGCCGCATGGTCAGCGTGGTGGGGCCGCCGGCGGGGCTGGCGATCCGCAGGGTGCCGTCGAAGGCGGAGAGCCGTCGCCGGATGCCTTGCAGCCCGGTGCCCTTGCCGGCGTCGGCCCCGCCGCGGCCGTCGTCGCAGACGGTCATGGTCAGGCGGTGGACCTCGTCGATCACGATGATCCGAATCGTGCCGGCGCCGCTGTGGCGGATGGCGTTGGCCAGGGACTCGGCCAGGGCGAAGTAGGCGGCCGACTCCACCGGGGCGCTCAGCCGGCGCTCCAGGCGTAGGTCCAGGCCGACCGGGACGGCGCTGGACAGGGCCAGGGCCTGCACGGCGCCGGCCAGGCCGCGGTCGGCCAGCACCGGGGGATGGATGCCGCGCACCAGGTCGCGCAGCTCCGCCAGGGCGGTGCCCGCGCTCGCCTTGGCCTCGGCCATGAGGGCCTTGGCGGTGTCCGGATCGGCGTCGATCACGTGCTCCGCCAGGCCGATGTTCATGCGTAGCGCCACCAGCCGCACCTGCGCGCCGTCGTGCAGGTCCCGTTCGATCCGGCGCAGCTCGGCCGCCGAAGCGTCCACGGCGGCGGCGCGCGTGGCGGTCAGGTGCTCGACGCTGGCCGACAGCCGCGCCTTCGCGGTCGGGCCCAGCAGCGCGCGGGCCAGCCGGGTCTGGGTTTCGAGGAGAAGGCCCGGCGCACGGTACGCCAGGAAGACCAGCCCCACCCCGACCGGCACGAGCAGCCAGGCCAGGGCGGCCGAGCGGTGCGTGAACTCGAGCACGGCCGGGTCGAAGCCGGTGCGGCCGGGCAGCAACGCCCGGAGCAGCGGCGCGGTCAGGCACTGCAGGGCGGCCTGCCACAGGCCGAAGCCCACGGCCACGCCGGCGACACCGAGCGCGAACTGCGACAGCAGCCAGGCCAGGTCGCGCCACGTCGCCGGGTCCTGGAGCAGGGCGCGTGCCCTGGGCAGTACACCTGAAGGCATCGAACGATAGGGGCGGGGCACCTCGAACCGATCGCGCTGCAGGCCGGCCAGGCGGCGCACCAGCCAGACGGCCGCGGCGAAGAGGACCAGGCCCAGGCCGCCGAGCAGCGTGGCCGGCGCCGACAGCAGGACGAGGGCCAGCAGGAGCGGCGCGGGCAGCCCGATCGCGGCGCCGAGCGCCAGCCGCCCGAGATCGCGGGTCACGTTTCGAACCATGACGATGAACCTAGGGAGGTGGGCCGCTCGGGGTCGATCGGGCAGGCCCCCCAATGGATCCGGGTGTCTGCACCTTGGTGCCCGGCATCCCGTGTCGGTGAGCCTTCTCGGCATGAAGCGATGGCTGATGGTGATGCTGGTGATGGCCGGGTTCTCCGGGCTGGGCGCGGCTCCCGCGGCGGCGGCCCCGGACGACGTGACCGCGACCGAGGTCTCGTTCGAGGGCAACGGCGGCGTGGTCCTGCACGGGACGATCCTGGCCGGCGCCTCGGCGGCGGGCCGGCGACCGGCGATGGTGATGGTGCAGGGGGCGGGCAACCGCGGCCGGCAGGTGATCCGGCCCGACGCCGAGGCCTACGCGCGGCTCGGCCTTGTCGTGCTCATCTACGACAAGCGCACGGCCGGCTACTCGCTGTTCCATCGCGACTACTCGGTGCTGGCCGACGACGCGCTGGCCGGCCTGCGCCTGCTGGCCGCCCGCCCCGACGTCGACCCGGCCCGCCTCGGCCTGTGGGGCGCCTCCGAGGGCGCGTTCGTCGCCCCACTCGCCGCGGCCCGGTCGGCCGACGTGCGGTACGTGATCGCGGTCGGCGCCGCCGGCGTCGCGCCGGCCGTCCAGGCGCGGTGGGAGTGGGGCGAGTACCTGCGGCACTTCGGGGTCTCCGGCTCGCTGACCCGCACGATGCAGGGCCCCGCCTTCCGCACCGTGGTCGGCGCCGGGCTGTTCGCCGAGGCCGGCTTCGACCCGTCCGCCGCCTGGCGACAGGTGCGCCAGCCCGTCCTCGCCGAGTGGGGCGAGATGGACCACGACGTCATGCCGGAGCTCAGCGCCCGCCTCATCGCCGAGGCCCTGCACGACGCCGGCAACACGCACGCGACGATTCGGACCGTTCCTGGTGTACGGCACAATCTCCACCTGACCGCCAACGGCGGCTACGACCACCTGGACGCCGTCCCGCCGGACTACGGGCGGTACGAGTCGGCCTGGATCGACGCCCCCGCGCCCACCGCCGCCGAACTGCCCGCCGGCGGTGGCCCGATCCCGGCCGTCGCGCCGCTGCGCTGGTATGACTCCTTCGGGCTGCAGGCCGCCGGGTTCGCGCTTCTCGTCCTGGGCTTCGCCGCGTTCCCGCTGACGGCCGCCTTTCGCCGGCTGCGCGGCCACCGGTTCGCCCCGACGGTGCGCCGCCCGGCCCGCTGGCTGGCCGGCGCCGGCCTGGCCGCCACCCTCGGCGGCCCGCTCTACCTGTTGTTCATGATGGCCATCGCGGCCCAGGTCGTCGGCCCCACGCTGCTCGGCCGCCCGCTGCCCTGGCTGCTGCTGCAGCTGCTCGCCCTGGGAACCGTCGCCGCCCTGGTGGCCACCGTGATCGCCTGGCGCCGCCACCGCGCTGAGATCTCGGCCCCGGAGCGCGCCCGCCTGGGCCTGCTCGTCACCGCCGGCACCCTGTTCCTCCCC
Organism: Dactylosporangium salmoneum; assembly: GCF_039532525.1. Taxonomy (NCBI): domain Bacteria; kingdom Bacillati; phylum Actinomycetota; class Actinomycetes; order Micromonosporales; family Micromonosporaceae; genus Dactylosporangium; species Dactylosporangium salmoneum. The sequence continues at coordinate 18,733 of NZ_BAAARV010000102.1, read as the reverse complement.
TTGGCCGTCCACTGGGGCCTGCTGGCCGGGTGACCGGCCCCGGCCGAGGCCGGCGCGAGGTTTGACCCGATGCCGGTAGCGGGCAAGCAACCAGGTGGCACGACGACGTTCCCTGCGCCGGGTTCGAAGCGTTGGTCAGGGTGGGTCGCCGCGGGGACGTGATGCATTCACCCGGAATACACATTGGCGATTGTGAAAATGGCTCGGGAAAGAAAACTTGATGTAAACATCGACGTTGATCAGTTGCCGTGGTTATGATCGACGGCGGTCGAAGGGTATCGGCCGGCACCTGGGGAGGCGTGCTTCATGCAGACCGCGATCGCGCTCAGGGAACTGTTCTCGGCCGAGGGCCGGCGCGACCCGTACCCGTTCTACGCAGGGCTTCACCAGGTCGGCCAGGCCGCGCCGCTCGATCCGGTGGTGGACCGCTACTCGGTCGTCGTGCACGGCTACGAGGCCATCGAGAAACTCACCCGCGACCCGGTGTTCAAGATGCTCGACGCGGCGTACCTGGACCGGCTCGACGGGCGGGACGAGCCGTTGTGGCGACGCCGGCGGTCGTTGCGGGTGCTGCAGCAAACGGTGTTCTTCCTCAATCCGCCGGATCACGCGCGACTGCGGCGGCCCTTGGCGCAGGCGTTCACGGCGCGGCGGATGGCCAGGCTGGAGCCGGCCATCGTGCGGCTCGTCGACCGGCGGCTCGACCAGCTCGAGGAGGCCGGGGCCGGCGGCCGGACGGTCGACTTCATGAAGCTCTTCGCCTATCCGGTGCCCAGCGACGTCATCGGCGAGCTGGTCGGCGTGCCGGAGGAGGACCGCCCGTGGTTCCCGCCCCGGTCGGAGCCCTTCTCGCTGGTGCTGGAGCCGGGGCCGCAGAACTGGCGGTACCTGCAGGCGGGCGACGCGGCGGCGGCCGAGCTGGCGGCGTACTTCGCCAGGCTCGTCGAGACCCGTCGCTCGGCGCCCCGCGACGACCTGACCAGCACGCTGCTGGAGCAGCGGGCGTCCGGCGCCGCCGAGTTCAGCGACGAGGAGCTGGTGTCGAACCTGATCGGGGTGTACAACGCCGGCTTCCTCACCAGCGTCCACTCCATCGGCAACGGGCTCATCCTGCTCATGGAGCGGCCGGCACACCGGGCCGAGCTGCGGGACAAGCCCGAGGTGGCGCCGGCCTACGTGGAGGAGATCCTGCGGTACAAGACGCCGGTGCAGTTCGGGGTCCGCTACGCGACCGAGGACACCGAGGTCATGGGGGTGCCGGTGCCGGAGGGTGGCGAGGCGCTGGTGCTGCTCGGCGCGGCCAACCGGGACCCGCGGCGCTTCAGCGACCCGGACGTGTTCGACCCGCACCGGCCGGACAACCACACGATGTCCTTCTCGGTCGGGCCGCACTACTGCCTGGGCGCGGCGCTGAGCAAGCTCGAGATCCAGCTCGCCCTGCCGATGGTGCTGCGCCGGTTCCCGCGGCTGGCCCTGGCCGGCTCGCCGCGCACGCTCGACCTGATGACCTTCCACGGCTACCAGGAAATCCCGGTCACGCTCGGCTAGTGCGCGAGCGTCGTCGTCAGAGGCGGGGCGGCAGGCCGAAGCGGGCGAAGACGGCCGGGTCGATGAAGGACGTGATCTCGGCGATCCGGTCCTCGCGCAGGGTCAGCACGTTGAGCGACCAGGCCTCGTAGGGCCCGTCGGGGCCGGGGCGCCGGTAACAGGCGATGGCGGGCTGGGCGTTGGCGGCCGTGGCCAGGTGGCGCCAGCTGCCGCAGGTGCCGAGCGGCAGGCGGACGGCGAAGTCGGTGACGGCCGGCAGCCCGCGGTACCAGTGCGGCTGTGGCGGCATCGACCAGGTCACGTCGGTGGTCAGCAGCGCCACCAGCCCGGCCGCGTCGCCGTGCTCCAGGGCGGTGGCGTAGGCCTCGACGATCTTGCGGATGCGCTCGTCGCCGATGCGGCGCAGGGTCGGCTGCTGGGGCATCGGCGGGACCTTTTCGGCCAGCGTGCGGCGGGCCCGGGCCAGCGCGGAGTTCACCGAGCCGACCGTGGTGTCCATCATCGCGGCGATCTCGGCCGCGGCGAAGCCGAGCACGTCGAACAGCAGCAGCGCGGCCCGCTGGTTGCCCGGCAGGTGCTGCAGCGCGGCGACGAAGGCCAGCTCCACGCTCTCCCGCCGCTCGAGCACGACGTCGGGGTAAGGGCTCAGCCAGGCCACGTCGTCGCGGGGGCGGTCGCCGACCACGGCGTGCTCGCTGGACGGGCCCAGGTCCATCGGCAGCGCGCGGCGGCCGCGGGCCGCGGCGAGGTCGAGGCAGGTGCGGGTGGCGACGGTGAAGAGCCAGCCGCGCAGGGAGCCGCGGCCCTGGAAGCCCGACAGCCCGAGCCACGCCCGCACCAGCGCGTCCTGCAGTGCGTCGTCGGCGTCGTGGACCGAGCCGAGCATCCGGTAGCAGTGCGCGTGCAGCGGCCCGCGCAGCGGCGCGACGAGCCGGGCGAAGGCGTCGTCGTCACCCTTGCGGGCCCGCTGGAGGTCGTCGGCGAAATCGGGCTCCAGAAGGCGACGAGTCTGGGCCATCGCGCCGGTCTCCTATCTGAGCGCACGAGAAGGAGGTACTTGACGTGAAGAGTGACACCCTGCGCGTCCCCGGCGCCACGCTGCATTACGAGCTGCGCGGCGGCGGGCCGCTGCTGGTGCTGGTCGGCGCGCCGATGGGCACCCGGTTCCTGAATCCCCTGGCCGACCTGCTCGCCGCCGACCATACCGTGCTCACCACGGATCCGCGTGGGATCGGCGCGAGCGTCCTCGACGATCCGGAGTCCGACTCCACCGCCGATCGGCGGGCCGACGACGTGGCCGCGCTGATCGCGCGCGTCGACGGCGGCCCGGCCGCGGTCTTCGGCACCAGCGGCGGCGCGGTCACCGCCCTGGCCCTGGCGCAGCGGCACCCGGCGGCGGTGCACACGGTGATCGCCCACGAGCCGCCGATCAACGACGTGCTGCCGGACCGCGACGAGCGCAACGCGGCGATCGAGGACATCATCGCCACCTACGAGGCCGGCGACGTGCCCGGCGCGTGGAAGAAGTTCATGGTCAACGCCGGCGTGACGGAGCAGCAAGGTCCGCCGCCCGGCCCGCCGGACGCGCAGCAGATCGCCGACGAGCGGCACTGGTTCCGCCACGAGATGCGCGGCACGACCTACTTCCGGCCCGACGTCGAGGCGCTCCGGGCGGTGCGGGTCCTCATCGGGCTCGGCGAGGACTCCGCCGGGCAGTTGCTGGACCGGACGTCCCACGCGATGGCCGCGCTGCTGGGCACAACGCCGATTTCATTCCCGGGCGGGCATATCGCATTCGTGCTTGATCCGCCCGGTTTTGCCGACAGATTGCGCGAAATACTGCGTTCGTGAGTTAGGTCACGCCCGCGACTCGCCCGGGCGTTCAGCAATTCTTCAGCTGCCCCCGCGACACTCGGAAAATGATCCGGAGGTGGCGGAAAAGTTTGTTGATCGCCCTGGCGGTCGCGCTCAGCGCATTTCTTGGATTGACGGCGCGGTACTTCGTGTGGCCGCGCCTGCCCGTGCTCCCGCCCCACATCGACGCGATCGTCGAGCTGGCCGGGCCGGGCGACGACGACCGGGACCGGCTCGCCACGCAGCTGGCCCGGGAGCACCGCGCGGACTATCTCGTGCAGTCCACGCTGTCGTCCGACGCCGAGTCGGGCCGGTGCCTGCCGGCCCCGCCGGGCGTGACGGTGCTGTGTTTCCACCCCGACCCGGACACCACCCGGGGCGAGGCGGAGGCGATTGCCCGATATGCGCGTGAATACGGCTGGAAATCCGTCGTCATTGTGACAACAGCCGATCATGCATGGCGCGCTCGACTGCGGGTAACCCGCTGTTTCCCCGGGCAGGTATATGTGGCGACCTCGCATTTGCCGCCGCTGTACTGGTTCCGGCAGATTCCGTATCAATGGGCCGCGTCGGCGAAGGCCGAACTCGTCCAGACCACGTGTTGAGCCGGCGCTGTTGACCTGGAGCGCGCTCCAGGTGGCAGCGTGAGGGCCATGACGAAGACGCGATTCCTGGGACGCAGTGGCATCGAGGTCAGCGCGCTCGGCGTGGGCTGCTGGGCGATCGGCGGCCCCTTCTGGGCGGGCGAGCAGCCGCTCGGCTGGGGCGAGGTGGACGACGACGAGTCGATCCGGGCCATCCGCCGCGCGCTCGACCTCGGTGTCACGTTCTTCGACACCGCCAACGTCTACGGGGCCGGGCACAGCGAGCGGGTCCTCGCCCGCGCGCTGGAGGGCCGCCGCGACGAGGCGGTGATCGCCACCAAGTTCGGCGGCACCTTCGACGAGGTGACCCGCCAGGTCGGGCCGGACGACGGCAGCCCGGAGGGCCTGCGCCGGGCCGTGCACGAGTCGCTGCGCCGGCTCGGCACCGACCGCATCGACCTGTACCAGCTGCACATCAACGGCCTGCCGATCCCGCAGGCGCTGGACCTCGTGCCGGTGCTGGAGGAGCTGATCGAGCAGGGGCACATCCGGGCGTACGGCTGGAGCACCGACTTCCCCGAGCGGGCCGACGCGTTCGCCTCCGCCGGCGTGCACTGCGCCGCGATCCAGGCCGACATGTCGGTGCTGCGGGGCTCCTACGCGGTGCTGCCCGTCGCCGAGCGCCACGACCTGGCCGTGATCGTCCGCGGCCCGCTGGCCATGGGGCTGCTCGGCGGCCGCTACACGGCGGGGTCGGAGCTGCCGCGCGATGACGTGCGCGGGCTCAGTCCGGAGTGGATGACGTACTTCACCGACGGCCGCCCCACGCCCGAGTTCCTGGCCCGCATCGACGGCATCCGCCAGGTGCTGACCTCGGGCGGGCGCACGCTGGCGCAGGGCGCGCTGGCCTGGCTGTGGGCGTACGATGCCCGGACGGTGCCGATCCCGGGCTGCCGGACCGTCGCGCAGGTCGAGGAGAACGCCGGCGCGCTGGACCACGGCCCGCTGACGCCCGCCGAGCTGGCCGACGTGGAGAGGTTGATGGGCCGGGGATGAGACCCGCCGAGCTGCCCGCCGGGGCACTGCTGCGCCCGATCGAGCCGGGCGACGACGTGGCGCTGCGCGAGGTGAGCCTGCGCAACCGCGAGCGTTTCCGCCGGTCGTCGCCGGTTCAGCCGGAGTCGTACTGGACCCCCGAGGGGCAGCGCGGGCGGGTGGACACCGCGGTGCGCCGCAACGCCGCGGGCGAGGCGTGGACCTGCGTCATCGTCCGCGGCGAGGCGATCCTGGGCATGGTGTCGCTGAGCTCGATCGTGCGCGGCCCGTTCTGCAACGCGAGCATCGGCTACTGGATCGACGCGGCCGAGGAGGGCCGGGGCGTGATGTCCGCGGCCGTCGGCGCGGCCTGCGCGGTCGCCGAGGCCGAGCTCGGCCTGCACCGGGTGGAGGCCAGCACGCTGCCGGACAACATCGCCTCGCAGCGGGTGCTGGACAAGAACGGCTTCGAGCGCTTCGGCCGGGCCCGCAACTACCTCTACCTCAACGGGCAGTGGCAGGAGGCCGTGCTCTACCAGCGGATCCTGCACGACCGGCCGCCGACGCCCGGGTCGGCCTGAGCGGGCGCCGGCCCGCGTCCTGAGGAGGACGGGTAGCCGGCGGCCGATCCGTTCACCGCTGCGCGGCCAGCGCCGGCTCCTGCCGGGTCGACGGCGCCGGGGCGCGGCGGGCGCGGAAGGCGAGCACCAGTAGTACCGCTCCCAGGAAGGCGACGACCGCCGCGGACGCCGCGGTGACGTGCATGGCCGCGATGAACGCGGTGTTGGCCGACTCGGCGAGGTCGGGCCGGTGCAGCGCGTCCGCGACGGCCCGGGTGTGCTCGGCCGACGGCGCGGCCGCGTCCCGGGCGGCGGCGGGCAGGCCGGCCAGCGCGGGCTCGATCCGGTCCCGGTACGTCGCGGCGAGCACCGTCCCGAGCAGCGCGATGCCGAGCACGCTGCCGACCTGCCGGACGGTGTTGTTGACCGCCGACCCGGCGCCCATGCGGTCCAGCGGCAGCACCGCGATGACGGCGGCGACGGTCGGGGCGATGGTCAGGCCCATGGCCGTACCGCTGACGAAGCCCACCGCGCAGAACCAGAACAGCGGCGTATCCACGTCGAAGAGCAGGTTGGCCAGGAACGCCGCGGCGACGACGAGCAGGCCGCCCCCGCTGACCGGCCCGACGCCGAAGCGCCTGGCCAGCCGGGCGCCGAGCGGGGATCCGACCGCCACCCCGAGCGCGCCGGGCAGGAAGGCCAGGCCGGTGTCCAGGGCGCTCATCCCGCGGGCGCCCTGCAGGTAGAAGTTGCCGTAGAACATCTGCCCGGTGATGCCGAAGAACAGCGCGGCCAGCGCGAGGTTGCCGGCGCTGAACCGCCCGTTGCGGAACAGCCGTGGGTCGAACGACGGCTCGGGGGAGCGCCACTCGAAGACGGCGAACGCGGCGAGCAGCGCCAGGCCGGCCAGCACGGGGATCCACACCTGTGGGCGTGCCCAGTCGGTGTCCTGGCCGGCCTCGATCAGCCCGTAGGCGAGCGCGGCCAGGCCGGCGGTGGACAGCAGGAGCCCGATCGGGTCGGGGCGCCGACGCTGCGCGAGCTTCGGATTCGGTACCGCCACCGCGACGCCGATCAGCGCCAGCGCCACGACGGGGAGGTTCACCAGGAACACCGAGCCCCACCAGAAGTGGTCCACGAGCACCCCGCCGAGCAGCGGGCCCAGCGCGACGCCGACGCCGCTGGAGGCCGACCAGGCGGCGATCGCCCCGGCCCGCCGCTCGGGCGGGAACGTGGCGCCGATGATCGCCATCGAGGTCGGCATCATCATCGCGCCGCCCAGGCCCATCAGGCCGCGGGCCAGGATGAGGCCGGTGGCGTCGCCGGCCCAGGCCGCCCACACCGAGGCGGCGCCGAAGCAGAGCAGGCCCAGCACGAGGATCGTGCGGTGGCCGTAGCGGTCGCCGAGCGCGCCGGCGGCGAAGAGCGCGGTGGCGAAGAGCAGCGCGTACGAGCCGACGGCCCACTGCAGCTGGCCCGGCGTGGCGCCGAGGCCGGCGCGCGGGTCGGCGATGCGCTCCAGCGCGATGCCGAGGATGGTCGTGTCGATCCAGATGAGTACCGCGGCGAACACCAGCACCGACAGCACCCGGCGCTGGTTCGGTAGACTGATTGACAGGTCCCTGACGGCCATGTCGTCACACTCGCAAAATCGTCAGGTCCCTGTCAATAGTGCACGCGCGCACAATGGTCGGGTGACGACCGAAGACGCCTGCTCGACGTTCCTCGTCCGCCATGCCTGGCTGGCCCTGCGCGGGCACGTGGCCGAGGCGCTGGTCCAGCACGACCTGTCGGTGGCCCAGTTCGCGTCGCTGCTGATGCTCGACGAGGACCCGGGCATGTCCGTCGCCGACGTGGCCCGCAGGGTCTCCACCGCCCGGCAGTCGGCCAACGAGATGCTCGGCGGGCTGGAGCGGGCCGGCCTGGTCGAGCGGCGCCCGCACCCGACCGACCGGCGCTCCCAGCAGATCTTCCTGACCGAGGCCGGCCGGGCCCGTCTGGGCGAGACGCTGCCGATCGTCCAGGCCGTCGAGGGGCGCCTCAGTCAGGGCTTCACCCCGGACCAGCTGGCCGTCGTGAACGCCTGGCTGAGGCGGATGACCGAGGGGGCGGCAGCGGGCGGCGAAGAGATACCGACCCTCTGATCTTGCCTTGAGTGTGTCTCGCGTCACATCATGGAGTGGGCGGGAGGTGCGGCATGGAATTGCTCGGCGGCATTCAACGCATGGAACACGCTATCCAGACGCCGGTCGGCGACCCGGCGTGGCGGCCCGCGATGAGCCGCGCGGTGGCGCAGCTCAAGGCGGCGTTCGCCGAACATGACTCCGGGCTCTACGCCAAGGTGCTCGACGACGCGCCTCGGCTGGCCCACGACCTCGACGACCTCGTCGGCCATCACCGGTCGGTGTGGACCGCGCTGGACGAGTTCGAGGACCGGCTGCGCGACCCGGGGGCGGGCGAGGACCTGCGCTGGGAGGCCGATCGCCTCATCCAGGAGGTGTGGCAGTACCGGCAGAAGGGCGCGGATCTGCTGTACGAGGCCTACGAGACGGACATCGGCGGCGAGACCTGACGGTTCGCTTACGGCCCGCTCGCGCGCATGGTGCTCGGTTCCTCGCGCTCTACGCTCGAACGATGGGGCAGCGCGTGCTCGTCGTGGACGACGACCCGACCGTGAGCGACGTCGTCCGGCGGTACCTGGAGCGGGAGGACTTCGCCGTGCGCCTCGCCGGCGACGGCCGGGCCGCCCTGGACGCCTACCGGGCCGAGCGGCCCGACCTCGTGGTGCTCGACCTCATGCTGCCCGGCATCGACGGGCTGGAGGTCTGCCGCCGGCTGCGGGCCCAGGACCCGGGGCTGCCCATCATCATGCTCACGGCGCTGGGCGAGGAGTCCGACCGGGTGCTGGGCCTGGAGATCGGCGCCGACGACTACGTCACCAAGCCGTTCTCGCCCCGGGAGCTGGTGCTGCGGGTCCAGTCGGTGCTGCGCCGCGCCGCGCCCCCGCCGCCCCAGGCCGGCGAGCTGATCGACGGCGACCTGCGCATCGACGTGGCCCGGCGCATCGCCACCCTGCGCGGCGCCGAGCTGGCCCTCACCGTGCGCGAGTTCGACCTGCTGGTGTTCCTCATGCGCAACCCGGGCCGGGTCCTGCGCCGGGCCGAGCTGCTGGAGCAGGTGTGGGGCTGGACCTTCGGCGACCAGTCCACCGTCACCGTCCACATGCGACGGCTGCGGGAGAAGGTCGAGGACGACCCGGCCGAGCCCAAGCGCATCCTGACCGTCTGGGGCGTGGGGTACCGGTACGAATATGCGTGACGACCTGCACACCTTCCTGATGGCCCTCGGCGGGGCGCTGGCCGTCGCCGTGGCCGGCCTGGTCGCCCTGCGCGCGCTGCGCGGCCGGTCCGTCACCGCCCACATCGCGGTGCTCCTGCTGGTCACCGTGCTCAGCGTGCTCGCCGGCATCCTGGGCGCCGCCATGCGCATGTTCATCTCCGACCACGACCTGCACGTCCTGCTCATCGTGGTCGGCACGGCGGCCACGGTGTCGCTCGCGGTCGGGCTGTGGTCGGGCCGGCGGCTGGCCCGGGCGAGCATGTGGCAGGCCGAGGCCCGCGAGCGGGAGCGGGAGGCCGAGGCCCGGCGCCGGGAGCTGGTCGCCTGGGTCTCGCACGACCTGCGTACCCCGCTGGCCGGCCTGCGGGCCATGGCCGAGGCCCTCGACGACGGGGTCGTCTCCGACCCGGAGACCGTGGCCGACTACCACCGCCGGATCAGTGCCGAGACCGACCGCATGGCCGCGCTCGTCGACGACCTCTTCGAGCTGTCCCGGATCAGCGCCGGGGCGCTGCGGCTGTCGCTGGCCGACGTGCCCCTGGGCGACGTGGTCTCCGACGCCATCGCCTCGGCCTCGCCCCTCGCCGCCGCCGGGAACATCAGCATCGTGGCCGAGCCGTCCTCGGGCTGGCCGGTCGTGCGCGGCTCGGTGCCCGAGCTCTCGCGGGTCGTGGACAACCTCATCCGTAACGCCATCCGCTACACCCCGCCGGACGGCACGGTCACGGTCACGGGCGGCCAGGACGACACCGGCGGCTGGCTCGCGGTCAGCGACACCTGCGGCGGCATCCCGGAGGCCGACCTGCCCCGGGTCTTCGACGTGGCGTTTCGTGGGGGCACGGCGCGTACACCCGCGAAAAACGCCGGAGGGGGACTGGGCCTGGCCATCGTGCGTGGCCTGGTCGAGGCCCACCACGGCACCGTCGCCGCGGACAACGTGGGTGCCGGCTGCCGCTTCGTGGTGCGGCTGCCTACCGCAGACCGTCCAACGCGTGCTGACATGGGTCATCGGGCCGCCCCGGCAGGCGCGGGATGACGTCGAGCAGCACCCGGCGCAGGCGGGCGGTGTTCTCGCCGAACACCCGGAAGACCTCCTCCTGGGTGACGCCGTGGTCGCCCTCCACGCCGGCGTCGAGGTCGGTGACCAGCGCGATCGAGGTGTAGCAGAGGGCCAGCTCACGGGCCAGGACGGCCTCCGGGTGCCCGGTCATGTTCACCACCGCGCCGCCGATCGCCGTGAACCACCGCGACTCGGCCCGGGTCGAGAAGCGCGGCCCCTCGACCACCACCATCGTGCCGTCGCCGGCCTCGATGCCGTGCTCGGCGGCCACCTTCGTGACCACGTCCCGGCCCACCGCGCAGTACGGGTCGGCGAAGTTCACGTGGACGGCGCCCTCGTCGTAGTACGTCTGGACGCGCCCCGACGTCCGGTCGATCAGCTGGTCCGGCACCACGAACGTGCCCGGCCCGAGCTCGGGGCGAAGGCCGCCCACCGCGCACGGCGCCAGCACCTGGGCCACGCCGATCTCCTTCAGCGCCCACAGGTTCGCCCGGTATGGGATCCGGTGCGGCGGGAACCGGTGATCGCGCCCGTGCCGCGGAAGGAACGCGGTGCGCCGCCCGCCGACGGTGGCCACCGTGATCGGGTCCGACGGTGGGCCATACGGCGTGTCGACCACGTGTTCCTCGGCGTCGTCGAGCAGTGCGTAGAGCCCCGAACCGCCGATCACCGCAACGTCCGCGAGTGAGGTCACGGAACAGACCCTAACCGGGACGCGCGGGTCAGGCTATGGTGCGAGACATGACCCTCGCACCCCGCCTCGCGAAGATCCACCCGGCGCGCCCGATCATCGGCCGCCCGGTCGGTCATGTTTGCTGGTGGGGCTGATGTCCATGCACGGGGATCTCGGTGGGATGGAAGGACACTCGTCCGGTCAGCCCCCAACGGGCCGCGGCTCACCGCGCCCCGGCTCTTCGGGCACCGGCCGAGGCACGTCCAGACAGCGGCGAGGGAGGGCGATGGAGTCGTTGACCGGGCGCTTGCTGGTGGCGACGCCCGCGCTCCGCGACCCCAACTTCGAGCGGACCGTCGTCCTGGTGGTCGCGCACGAGGAGGGCGGCGCGCTGGGCGTCGTGCTCAACCGTGCGACCGAGGTCCAGGTGGCCGACGTCCTCGGCGGTTGGGGCGCGCTCGCGGGGGAGCCACCCGTGGTCTTCGAGGGCGGCCCGGTGCAGCCGGAGGCCGCCATCTGCCTGGCCCGCACCCGCCCCGGCGTGGAGGACCTCGCCGGCTTCAACCGCGTCTCCGGCGCCGTGGGCACGGTCGACCTCTCGGGCGACCCGGACCTCCTGGTTGCGGGCGTCCTGGGCGTGCGCGTCTTCGCCGGCTACGCGGGCTGGTCCCCGGGCCAGCTGGAGCGCGAGATCGAGGGCGGCTCGTGGTTCGTCTTCGACGCCCTGCCGAGCGACGCCTTCGCCCCCCGCCCGGACGACCTGTGGCAGATGGTCTTACGCCGCCAGGGCGGGCTGATGGCGGCCGTGGCGCACTATCCGGCGGACCCGACGCAGAACTGAGGGGGGTACCCGTTCGCCCCTCTCCGCCAGTGTGTGTACTATTCCTGAGTGCCCGCGAGAGCGGGTGAAACACCAGATGGGGCCGTGGCGCAGCTGGTAGCGCACCACACTGGCAGTGTGGGGGTCAGGGGTTCGAGTCCCCTCGGCTCCACCCATCGGAGGCGCACCCTGCTCAAAGGCGGGTGCGCCTTTTTCGCGTTGCGATGGGTGGGTTTTTCGCGCTCGCTTCGCTCGCTCCCCAATGGGGGAGCTTCGCTCCACCCAAACCCCCTCCGGCCGCCGCGGCTTGTGGTTGTCGGATGCTTGCGGCTTGTGCGGGGCTTTTCGGGCTCGCTTTGCTTCGCTCGGTCGAGAGCTTCGCTCACCCACGTCCCCGCCGGCCCCTGCGGCTTGTGGTTGTCGGATGCTTGCGGCTTGTGCGGGGCTTTTTGGGCTCGCTTTGCTTCGCTCGGTCGAGAGCTTCGCTCACCCGCGTCCCCTCCGGCCGCCGCGGCTTGTGGTTGTCGGATGCTTGCGGCTTGTGCGGGGCTTTTCGGGCTCGCTTTGCTTCGCTCGGTCGAGAGCTTCGCTCACCCACGTCCCCGCCGGCCGCCGCGGCTTGTGGTTGTCGGATGCTTGCGGCTTGTGCGGGGCTTTTCGGGCTCGCTTTGCTTCGCTCGGTCGAGAGCTTCGCTCACCCGCGTCCCCTCCGGCCGCCGCGGCTTGTGGTTGTCGGATGCTTGCGGCTTGTGCGGGGCTTTTTGGGCTCGCTTTGCTTCGCTCGGTCGAGAGCTTCGCTCACCCGCGTCCCCTCCGGCCGCCGCGGCTTGTGGTTGTCGGATGCTTGCGGCTTGTGCGGGGCTTTTTGGGCTCGCTTGTTCAGTGCCTGATCAAGGGGGTGAGGTCGATTTCGACGTCGTGGCCGGCGATTGTGACGACTACGCGGGGGCGGTCGCCGGCTGCGGCCAGGTAGCTGGCGAGTGTGGACAGCAGCATGTCGGGCCGGCTCTCGATGCGGCTGATCTCAGACTGTGCCACGCCCATGGCTTTGGCGAGTTCGACCTGTGTGAGGTCTGCTGCCTTGCGTACCGCGGCGAGGTTCTCGGCGTAGACGCGGTCGGCTTCGGCCATCTCGGCGCGGATGCTATCGACGCGCTCAGCGGCGCCACGCCGCGCTCGAAGCCGGGTGATGCGTGCCTGTGTGGCTTCGGTGCCGACGAACGTGGTGGGCTCGGAGTGGGCGGGCTGGTTAGTCATCGTCGCCTCCATCGGTCTGTCTGAGGTAGGCCGCGATCACCTGGTCGGCGCGGCTGCCGACACTGTTGTAGAACACGTCGCCCATCTGGGCCTTGTCGTTGCCGAACAACACGATCACCGGCGGGGCGTCGGGCGGGAACCAGACGATCAGGCGGATCGCGATGCCATCCCGGAACGGGTGCGACAGCCGCCAGACCTGATACCTGCCGGACTGGCGGACTCGCCGCAGTGTCGGGGTGTCGTCCGTCGGCGGCTCTTTGAGGTCTTGTAAGTACTCCAGCTGCGCAGCAACGATGTCGAGCTGTTCCTGCGCCCAGCCGTGTGCAGCGTCGGCTCGACGTTCGAGCTCGGTCAGCCACCTGTCGAACTCGCTCGACCAGTCGATCAGTACTCCTCCAATATAGCGTCAACAGCATATTCGCTGCTGCTGTCCGCTCCCCAACGGGGGAGCTTCGCTCCACCCAAACCCCCTCCAACCCTCTTGGCTTGCGCTGGTCCGAAGAGGTGCGGCCCGTTCGGGGCTTTTCGGGCTTGCTTCGCTCGCCCTCAGGGGGTCGGCATCGGCTCTTGCGATTTGGTGGTTGTTCTTCGCGGGGTGTCTGTGGTTTGGCGGGCCGGCTTGCTCTGTCAGTCGTGCAGGGTCAGCGTGAATCGGTTTGGGCGGGTTCTTGGTGCGGTCTTCGTCTTCGGCGCGGCGCAGGACGCGGATCAGGCCGTTGAATGCCTCCTCGCCGATTGCGGCCCGGCTTGCGCCGGCGTGGTGCCAGATCACCTCTGTCGGGCGGGCGACCTCGGTGCTGAGAAAGAGGGCGTCCAGGTTGTGTCCGTAGTACGGGCCGAAGTCGAACGCTTCGGCGAGTACCTTGTGCGCGTCTGCGGCGCTGTGGATGTTCAGCCCGTCAATCTCAAGGTGCACCGTGATCTCACTTCGGCAGTTGGTAGAAGGAGTGGTCCGACGCGACGTACGCCGGCTCGGACTCTTGTTCCGTCCCATCGATGGATGTGTTGCTAGTGTCGCACCGGGATCACCTACGGACGGGGGCGGCGATGATCGCGCGGGTGTGGCGGGGGTGGGCGCCGGCGGCGACGGCGGATGACTATCAGCGGCACTACGAGACCGAGGTTGCCTCGCATCTCGGGCGGGTGCCGGGGTTTCGCGGGGCCCGGCTGCTGCGGTCCGCCGACGGGGGTGAGGTGTTGTTCACCTCGGTCACGTACTTCGGCAGCATGGACGACGTGCGCGGGTTCGCCGGGGACGATCCGGACCTCGCCGTCGTCGAGGAGACTGCGCGGCAGGCGCTGAGCCGCTGGGACGAGCGGGTCAGTCATCACGAGGTGGCCGTCGACCTCCAGGGACCGTAGCGGCGGCCGCGTGTGAGCCTCAGGCCAGGATGCCGTGGCCCATCCGGCGCGAGAGGCGGGCAGTGACCTCGAGCAGCGCCGCGGCGCAGGGCTCCGGGCGGAAGCGGTCTGCCGGGCCGCAGACGCTCATCACCGCGCGGGGCTCGCCCCGGTAGTCCAGGATCGGGGCGGCCACCGAGGCGGTGCCGAGATCGCGCTCGCTCTCGGAGTGTGCCCAGCCGCGCGCGCGGATCTCTGCCAGGTCGGCGCGCAGCGCGTCCGGGTCGAGCGAGAGGTTGTCGTGCGGGGCCGCCAGGACCGTTTCGATGTCGGCGGGGGACAGGTGGGCCAGGAAGGCCTTGGAGCTGGCGCCGATGTGCAAGGGGAAGGGCACGCCGACGGTGACCTGGCGGACCACGTCGCGGTCGGGCAGGGCCTGCTCGACGTAGTAGCGGGTCAGGCCGGCGCGGCGGGAGAGGGTCACCGTCTCGTCGGTGGCGCGGCACAGCCACGGCAGCTCCGGCGCGGCCAGCGCGGTCACGTCGAGGCGCGAGAGGTACGAGTGGCTCAGCGTCAGCGCCGTCGGGCCGAGGCGGTAGCGGTGCGTCGTCTCGTCGATCTCCACCATGCCTCGGGCGCGCAGGGAGGTCAGCAGGCGGTGGACGGCGGCCTTCGACAGGGACAGCTTCTCGGCCAGCTGGGTCACGCCCAGGTCCGGCGCTTCGCTGCGCACGAAGCAGATCAGCACGTCCAGGGCGCGCTCGACGGTCGCGGCGGTGCCGCCGACGTCGGTCGTGTCCGTCATGCGGCCGCGTCCAGCTCGGCGGTGATGCGCGCGACCGTGGCCAGCAGGCGCTCGGCGTGCGCGTCGGCGTCGAAGCGGGCCTCGGGGCCGCAGACGCTCATCGCGGCGACGACCTCGCCGCCCTTGAGGATCGGCGCGGCGACGGCGGCCGCGCCGGCCTGGCGTTCCGAGGACGAACGGGCGTAGCCCAGCTCGCGGATCGTCTCCAGCTCGCGGCGCAGGCCGCGCGAGTCGGTACGGGTGTGCGGGGTGACCGGATCGAGCCGGCCGGCGAGGTACCGGTCGCGCTCGGCCTCTGGCAGGAACGCCAGGATCGCCTTCGACGACGCGCCGGCGTGCAGCGGGAATGGCACCGCCAGCTGCACCATCATCACGACCGGGCGGTCCGGCGTGACCTGCTCGACGTAGTAGCGCCGGTCGCCCGAGCGCACCGACAGGGTGGCGGTCTCCTGGCACTCGTCGCTGAGCGGGCGCAGCGCCGGGATGGCGGCGTCGGCGGCGACCAGGCCTCGTTGATAGCGCACGCCCATGCTGACCGCGAGCAGCCCGAGAGAGTAGCGGCGGGACTCCTCGTCGAGCTCGACGAGGTTGCGGCTGCGCAGGGTGGTGAGCACGCGGTGCACGGCCGGCTTGGACATGCCGAGTTCCTGGGCGATCTCGCTGACCCCGAGCGTGGCCGCGCGCACGGTGCTGAACAGCAGCAGCACGTCCAGCGCGCGGTCGACCGTGCTGGCCGGCGCGCGTTGCTCGGCGGGGGCGCTCTTCGGCATGCGGGCCGGCTCCTCGTCGAGGGGAACGTCAAGCGTCGTGCACCGGGATTCTACGGCCCGGCGCTTCATCGACTGCGCGAGCCGAGGATGTCGGCCACCCGTTCGACCTCCCCCAGCGTGTACCGATAATCGGTCTTTTGTTCCGCAGAACGGTACCGTCCTGGATTCCGGCAGGTCAATCAGCATTCGCAAGGCATTGACCCCGCCCGCCGTCGCCCCTAGAGTGCGTTGCAGGAACGCTGTTCCCCAAACCGGAACAGCTTCGGGGAGGCTTACATGACCGACGGCCCATTGACCGGTCTGCGCGTGATCGACGCGTCCACCGTGCTCGCCGGCCCCCTGCTGGCCCAGCTGCTCGGGGACTACGGCGCCGAGGTGGTGAAGATCGAGCACCCGGCCAAGCCCGACAGCATGCGCACGCACGGCCATCGCAAGGACGGCCACGGGCTGTGGTGGAAGATGGTCGGCCGCAACAAGCGCACGGTGGGCCTCTATCTCGGCGATCCGGACGTACGCGCCGTCTTCCTCGACCTCGTCGCCACCGCTGACGTGCTGGTGGAGAACTTCCGCCCCGGCACGCTGGAGCGCTGGGGCCTCGGCTGGGACGTGCTCAGCGAGGTCAACCCCCGCCTGATCCTGGTGCGGGTCACCGGCTTCGGCCAGACCGGCCCCTACTCCCGCCGCCCCGGGTTCGGCACGCTGGCCGAGGCGATGAGCGGCTTCGCGGCGATGACCGGCGAGCCCGACGGGCCGCCGACCCTGCCGCCGTTCGGCCTCGCCGACGCGGTCGCCGGCACGACCGGCTTCGGCGTCGTGCTCGCCGCCCTCTACCACCGCGACGCGCGTGGCGGGCGCGGCCAGGTCGTCGACCTCAACATCCTCGCGCCGCTGGTGCAGGTGCTCGGCCCGCAGCCGATCGCCTACGACCAGCTCGGCATCGTGCCCGCGCGCACCGGCAACCGCTCGGCCAACAACGCCCCTCGCAACACGTACCGCACCAAGGACGACCGCTGGGTCGCCATCTCCACCTCGGCCAACAGCATCGCCGCCCGGCTGCTGTCCCTGGTCGGACACCCCGAGGTCGTGGACGAGCCCTGGTTCTCCTCCGGCGCCGAGCGGGCCAAGCGCGTCGAGCTGCTCGACGGCTACGTCGGCGCCTGGGTCGCCGAGCGCACCCGGGACGAGGTGCTCGCCCAGTGCGAGGCCGCCGACGTCGCCGTGGCGCCCATCTACGACGTCGCCGACCTCGTCAACGATCCGCACGTCGTGGCCACCGACATGATCACCACCGTGGACGACCCTGACCTCGGGCCGGTGCGCATGTCCAACGTGGTCGCCAAGCTGTCGGAGACGCCGGGCTCGATCCGGTTCACCGGCCGTGCGCCGTACGCCGACACCGACGAGGTGCTGGAGGGTCTCGTGGAGCCGGAGACGCTGGCCGCGCTGCGTGAGCGGGGCGTGGCGGCGTGACCGCGTCCGCGGTGGATGCCGGCGAGAGCTGGGTGCGAATGAGCTCCGGTGGCCGTCTTGACGATGAAGTCGAGGCGGTCACCGGCCCCAGACCGATGACCCCCTGCTACGACGCCCGCCGAGAGGTGCACCACGATGCCGCATGACTTGATCATCACCAACGCACTCGTCGTCTCGCCCGATCGCGACGAGCCGGTCGCCGCGTCGATCGCCGTGGACGGCGGGAAGATCACCGCCGTCGGCGACGTCACCGGGGAGGCCCGGGTCGTGCACGACGCCGGTGGCAAGCTCGCCTTCCCCGGCGTCGTCGACGCCCACCAGCACTGGGGCATCTACAACCCGCTCAGCGAGGACGCCGAGACCGAGAGCCGCGCCTGCGCCCAGGGCGGGGTCACCTCCGGCCTGACGTACTTCCGCACCGGCCAGTACTACCTCAACCGCAGCGGCCCGTACGAGGACATGTTCCCCGACGTGCTCGCCGCCGTGCAGGGCCGCGCCCACGTCGACTACGGCTTCCACGTCGCGCCGATCCTGCGCCAGCACATCGACGAGATCCCGCTGCTCGTCGAGCGCCACGGCGTCACCTCCTTCAAGATCTTCATGTTCTACGGCGGGCACGGCCTGCACGGCAGCTCCGACGACCAGGCCAAGTTCCTCATGACCCCGCCCGACGAGCCGTACAACATCGCGCACTTCGAGTTCGTCATGCGCGGCATCGAGGCCACCCGCCGGCGCTTCCCGGAGCTGGCCGACCGCATCTCGCTGTCGCTGCACTGCGAGACCGCCGAGATCATGCGCGCCTACACCGACCAGGTCATGCGCGAGCGCACCGACCGCGGGCTGCGCGCCTACAGCGACGCCCGCCCGCCGCACTCGGAGGGCCTGGCCGTCACCATCGCCTCCTACCTGGCCCACGAGACGGGCCTGCCCACGATCAACCTGCTGCACCTGTCCTCGGCGAAGGCGTTCGAGGCGGCGATGCTCATGAAGTCGACGTTCCCGCACGTCGACTTCCGCCGCGAGGTCACCATCGGCCACCTGCTGACCGACGTGGACACCGCCCCCGACAACGGCGCGAAGGTGAACCCGCCGATCCGGCCCCGCGAGGACGTCGAGGCCCTGTGGGAGCACGTGCTGGCCGGGAACGTGGACTGGGTGGTCAGCGACCACGCCTGCTGCCGCGAGGAGGTCAAGTTCGGCGGGGACCGCGACGACGTCTTCGTGGGACACTCCGGCTTCGGCGGCACCGAGTACCTGCTGCCCGGCCTCGTCACCGAGGGCACCCGGCGCGGCCTGTCGCTGGGTCGCGTCGCCGCGCTCGTGGCGGACAACCCGGCCCGCCGCTACGGCCTGACCGGCAAGGGCCGCATCGCCGAGGGCTACGACGCCGACGTCGCGCTGGTCGACCCGCGGGTTGAGTGGACGGTGCGCGCCGCCGACTCGGAGTCGACCCAGGGGTACACCCCGTTCGAGGGCTTCGACATGACGGCCAAGGTGACCGACGTCTTCCTGCGCGGCGAGCCGATCCTCGCCGACGGCGCCGTCACCGGGTCCCCGCGGGGCCGCTACCTGCCGCGCAACTGATCGGCCGCGCGCCGCCGGCCCAGGTCAGGAGCC
>NZ_BAAARV010000101.1:0-3247 GCF_039532525.1 Dactylosporangium salmoneum | reverse complement strand
TAATAATCATTTGGCACTGGCTTAACAAGCACCCTGTTGAGTTCTCAAACAACCAACACACACCGTCGACCCTCGCCTGTTTCAGGCGCTGACCCTCGGGGCTGTTACCGCTTAATCTACTCGATCGACTTCGCAATTCCAAATCCGGGGATTTGAACCGCATCGCTCGAACTTGCGCCCGACACCAGCTACCCATTGTTGAATGGGCTTCGGAATCGGATTGGCTTTGCAGGCCGGCCGATTGTCGCTTCGCGACTCGTCCGTGTCCCTGCTGGCCGTGTTACTTTACCCGGTCCTAGCCACCGTGTCAACCGAGTGTTTCTGGTCTTTCCGGTGTCTTCGGGGCGTCGTCCCGGTGTTGCGACACGGAACGTTACAGGAGCCCGTCGCGAGAAACCAAATCGAGTGACCGCGCCCACATCCACAGTGGACTCACAGCAGCGTCCCCTGCGCCGGAAACGTGAGCCGAGCAGCGGTGATGCCCTCCAGGATCTGCTCCTCGTTGAGCTCCCGCTCCATGACCCGCGCATAGTTGCGGCCCCGGTTGTGGGTGTTGCGCATCCGCACCACGTTGGGGAACCGCCCGACCGCGCGCATGTCGCCGAGCCCCGACAGGAAGATGAGCTGGATGCCGTTGGCCGCCGCGACCCGCCGCTGGAGGTCCAGGAAGGCCACGTAGTTCGCCGTACCGAGGGGATTGTCCATCGGGAGCACGCCCAGCCCCGGCACGTCGCCCCCGCGGTTGGCCGCCCGCAGCCGGGCGAGCATGCAGAACAGCAGAAGACCGATCGTGACCTTCTCGCCGCCGGACCATTTGCTCATCAGCTCGACCGGCTGGCGGTCGTCGGTGATCTCGGTGGACGGCTTGAGCACGCGGGCCACGAAGTTGCCCCGCCCGACCACCGCGGCGATCGCCTCCCAGGCCAGGGCCAGCCCGTCGGGGATGGCGTCGCCGCCGGCCACCAGCTTGTCGACGAGCCGTTCGACCCGGCTGCGGACGGTGGCGTCGCTCGTGTCGACGCTGGCCCGCGGCCCCACGTCGAGGAACCGCCGGTTGCGCAGGTGGTCGGCGAGGCCGGGCGGGAGCTGCGCGTGGTGCTGGGCGCGCTGCAGGGTCTTGAGCCCCTCCCGCACCTCGGCGCACAGGGCCGTCACCACCAGGTGCTTGTCCTTCTCGACGGCGTCGAGCTCGCCGGCGAGGCCGTGGCGGTACAGCTGCAGCTGCTCCGCGAGGCGGGCGTCCACCGTGGACACGTCACCGCGGAAGCGGCCCCGCACCTCCGGGCTGACGGCGGCGAAGCGCTCCTCGGCGGCCCACCGGTCGATGCGGTGCCCCTCGCCGCCGAGCTTCGCCCGCGCGCTCGTGAGGGCCCGGTCCGCGGCCTGCAGGGCCCGTCGCGCGCCCCGGGCCGACTCGCGGGCCTCGTCCACGTCGCCGGCGAAAGCCGAACCGTCGACCTCGAGGGCGCCGACGTCCTCGGTCAGGTCGGTGACCAGCTCGCGCAGGTCGTCGGCCCGGCGCAGGGCCGCCTCCCGAGCCTGCCCGAGCGCGACGACGCGATCGCGGGCGGCCCGCTCGGCCTCGCGCACCGCCCCGAGCCGCTCTTCGGCCCGCTGGGCGAGGCGCTCCGCGTCCTGCACCTCCGCGACCTCATCGAGATCGAGGCCGACAGATGGGCACGCGTCGAGCTGGCGCCGGGCCGCCGTGAGAGCGGCGACGGCCAGGGTGGCGTCGCGCTGGGCGTCGAGGAAGGCGCGCTCGGCGTCCTCGATTTCCCGTTGTACCGCGGAAGCCTCCACGAGCGACGTGCCGTCCAGCAGCGCCGTGGCCGAGGACCGCTCGGCCGGGTCGAAGCGCTGGATCTCCCGCTCCAGCGCGGCCAGGCTGCGCTCGATCTCGGCGATGGTGGCCTCCAGCGCCGAGGCCGAGGACTGCCGGGTGTACGCGTCGTTGGCCGCCTGGTAGGCCGTGGTGGCCTGCGACAGGCTCGGCAGCGGGCCGGTCGGCGCCGGTTCGCCCGGTCTGGCCCGATGAGGCTTCGCAGACCAGGCGGCGGCGATGCGCTGCAGCTCCTCGCACCGGGCCCGGTACTCGCGCACGGTCTGGGCGTCGCGGTCGGCCTCGGTGCCGTGCCGGCTCGTGGCGGCCGCGGCGAGGCGCTCCTGGGTCTCCGCCTCGGCGAGCTGCTCCTGCAGGTCGGCCCGGCGGCTCGGCAGCTCGGCGAGGTCGCGGCGCAGCCGTTCGGCGTCGGGGGCGCGCTGCTCGAGGCCGGCGAGGGCGGCGATACGGCTCGCCTGCCGGCGGCGCTCCTCCGCGAGGTCGCGCCGGTCCCGGTCGAGCGCGGCGGCCCGCCCGTCGAGCGTCTCCCGGGTCGCCTGCAGCTCGCCCAGGCGCCGCTCGGCCGAAAGCAGGGCGGTGGTGAGGCGCTCGTGCTCGGCGTCGAGGTGCTCACGGTGGCCGGGCGGGCAGCGCTCGGCGAGGTCGAGCAGCCGGCCCTTGAGGCGCATGTCGCCGTCGCGGGTGTCGAGCAGGTCCTGCACCCGCCGGTTGCGCTCCGCACGCCCGGCGTTGCGCCGCTCGACCTCCCCGGCGGCGGCCGTCCGGTCGTACATCGCGACGGCGGGCGCCAGCACGAAGCCGTCCACCGGGCGGGACGCGACCTCGCGCAGCTCGGCGGTCGTGGCGACCTGGATGGCCGAGGTCGGGAAGAGCCGCGCCGCCTCGAGCACGGACCGGGCCCGGTCCAGCAGCGCGGGGTCGTCGACGAGCAGCCCGCCCACGAGGTGCGGCGCGTGGGCGATGGCCGCCGGCCAGGCTTCGGGCGGTACCGAATCGGCCAGGAAATGCCACCCGGTCGTGGCGGGAATCCGCTCCGCGGCCAGCGCGTCCCCGGCCCGCGCCAGGTCGAGCGCGGCCGGCAGCAGCCCCCGGGCGGAGGCGAGGGCCTGCAGGGCGCGGTCGTCCTCGGCGTCGGCCACGGCGAGCTGGATGCGCTGCCGGTCCGCGGCGATGACGGCCTCGGTGAGCAGGTCGACGAGGAGTCGGTGCTCGCCGACCGGGTCGAGGCGGTCCTGCTCGGCGAGGGTGGTCAGCCGCGGGTCGGCGCCGAGCGCGTCGAGCTCGGCGAGCAGTGGCACGCGCTCGGCGTCCAGCACGGCCCGGTCGCGCTCGTACGCGGCCCGCTCCTCGGCCAGCCGGGCCGCCTCGGCCGGCAGCTCCTCCTCGAGCCGCCGGGCGGCCTCGGCG
>NZ_BAAARV010000100.1:0-103266 GCF_039532525.1 Dactylosporangium salmoneum | reverse complement strand
GGCGGCGTGGCCGAGCCCGGCAGGGGCGGCGGCGTGGCCGAGCCCGGCAGGGGCGGCGGCGTGGCGACCGATCCGGGCAGCGGCGGAGGAGTGCCGGGCAGCGACGGCAGCGTGGCGGCCGACCCGGGCAGGGGCGGCGGCTGCACCCCTCCGAACGGGGACGCGGGCGGCGCGTCGGGGACGCCGTACGCGGGGGCCGGGGGAGCGTCCGCGGCCTGGAACGAACCGGGCTGCAACGGGCTGGGCTGGTACGGGCCACCGGGCTGGAACGGGCCACCAGGCTGGAACGGCGACGGCGACGGGAACGGCTGCGGGCGCGGCGGCGGCTCCGGCTGGGGGAGCGGCTGGGGCTCCGGACGCGGGAACGGTCCGGGCGTCGGCTCCGGGTGCGGGGTCGGCTCCGGCTGGGGGAAGGGCTCGGGCTCGGGCGCCGGCGGGTACGGGTGCGGGATCGGCTCCGGCGCCGGCGACGGCGGGAACGGGGTGGGCTCCGGCGTCGGAATCGGCTCCGGGCCCGGGAACGGCGACGGGGCCGGACCCGGGATGGCCGGATCGGCGGGCTCGTCCTCGTCGGGTTCCGGCTCCGGCTCACGGCCCGGCTCGGCCGGCGGCGCCGAGTCAGCCGGGAGGGCCGCCGCGGCCCACGGGTCAGCAGAGGGCGCCGGCCCGGACGGCGAGCCGGCGCCGGCGGACGGTGCGGCCCACGGAGCGGCGGGCGAGGCCGGGTCGGCGGCGGACGGCGCGGCCCACGGATCGGCAGAGGACGGCGGCCCGGACGGCGAGCCGACGCCGGCGGATGGTGCGGCCCACGGCGCGGCGGGTGAGCCCGGGTCGGCGGCGGGCGGGGTGGTGCCGACGGCCGACGGGTCGGTGCCACCCGCGCGGTACACCGTCGGGGTGGCCGTCGCGGCGCGGGCGGCCTGGGCCGCCTCCTCGGCGCTGACCGTGTGCAGGCCGGGGACCGAGGCGCTGGCCCGGGCGGCCGCGGCGCCCGCGCCGGCCCCGGCGATGAAGCCGGCGGCGATGCCGGCCCTCGACTGGGCGCCCGGCAACGACGCGTCCGGGCCGGCCGGCGGCTCAGCGCCGGCGGCCGGGGCGAGCGGGTCGGAGGCTGCGGCGAGCGGGTCAGAGGCCGGGACGAACGGGTCAGAGGCCGGCGGCAGACCGGAGGAGCGGGCCGCGAGGGGCTCGGGGGCCACCGGCGGCGGGTACGTGCCCGGGAACGCCGGCGGCTCGGCGGCCGCGGGCTCCGGGGTCGCGGGCTGGGCCGGCCGGCCCTGCGCCGCGAACGGGTGGCGGATCGCCGGGGGCTCGGGCGCCGACGGCTCGGGGAGCGGGTACGCGGCCGGGGCGGGCACCACCGGCGGCTCGTCGGTGGCCGACGGTTCCGGGGTGGGCAGCGGGTAGGCGGCCGGGGCCGGGACCTCCGGAGCCTCGAAGGCCGAGGGCTCGGGCAGCGGGTACGCGGCCGGAGCCGGCACGGCGGGGGGCTCCGACAGCGGGTACGCGGCCGGAGCCGGCACGGCCGGGGGCTCGGGCAGCGGGTACGCGGCCGGGGGCTCGGCGGACGACTCCGGGGCGGCCGACGGGGTGGCCTGGGCCGTCCACGGCAGGGCGAACGCGTCCCAGGAGGACTCGGCCTGCGGGCGCGGGGCGCGCACGCGGCTCGGCAGCGGCGTGGGCTCGTCGCCCGGCGACGTGCTCGAGGCGGCGGGGTCGCCCGAATCGGGTGAGCCGCCCGGGGTGTCGGCGGCGTCCGCGGAGTAGACGCCGGCGCGGTAGGTGCCGGCCCCGTGGCGTGCCTCTGGGAAGGAATCCTGCGGGGCACTGATGCCGGCAACCGTCGCGCGGCCCACGATCGGGGTCAGCGGGGTGCTGGAGGGGGAGTCGGAGTCCAGGTCCGCGGCCGGGGCGAAGCCGCTGACGGGCGCGGGTCCGAACGGGTCGGCCAGACCACCCGAATTTTCGTCCTCGCCGCGCGGGGCCGGCGGGGAGACCGGGGGCGGGGTCGGGTCGGTGGGGGGCGGGCCGTACACGTCCGCGGCCGGCGCCAGGCTCGGCAGCTGGAAGGCCGGGGCGTCGTCGACCGACGCGGAGATCACGGCCTCGTCCGGGTCCGCGGTCGAATCAGGCGATGAGCCCCACAACGAGCCCGAGGACGAGCCCGACGACGAGGGGGCCCCGGGCTGGGCGCCGGCGAAGGGCTCCGGGGTCGGGACCGTGAACGGCGAGGGCGCGTCGGCGGCAGGTTCGGACGAAACGGGCGAGGAAGAGACAGGCGCGGAGGAAACCGGCGCGGGGGAGACGGGCGCCGAGGAGACCGGTGCGGGGGCAGGGGGCGGCGCGGCAGGACCCGGGTCGGAGAAGGCGGCCATCAGGGCCGCGACCTCCGGGTCGTCCTCCTCGCCGGAGCCCCCGGCCGACTCGAACGGGTTGGCGCCGGGCCACAGGGCGCCGTCGACCGGCGTCGGCGGCGGCTCGTAGGCCCGGTCCGGGAGCTCATCGTCGCCCGGCTCCGGCGGGAGCTCGGCGCCGACCGGCGGCGGTGGCGGCAGCGGCGGCAGGTCGGCGGCGTCCCCCGGTTCGGCCGAGGCCTCAGCGGACCACCCGGCCGGGGAGCCGGCCGCCGGAGCAGCCGGGGAAGGAGCAGCCGGAGAAGGAGCAGCCGGAGAAGCGGAAGAAGACGAGGAGCCGGGCTGCACCGCCTCGCCGTAGGCGCCGTACCGGGGTTCCCGTTCGTCCATCGTTCGCCTCCAGAACCGGGTGCCCTCGCGGGCATCGTCGCGCGACCGGCGGGCCCCCGCTCCGTCGGTCAACGGGTCCACGGTGCCACATCAAGTCACGCAACGCTGGATCGGAGTGCGTCGGGTTTTGGATCTGGAACCGCGAGAAAGAGCCGTCTGGCCGTCGGCCACCGAGCCGGGGGTCGGCGCCCGAAAAACGTCAGTTGCCGGAGGCGCTCACCGAGGTCTGGGCCTTGGCGCTCGTGCTGGCAACGGCGGAGTGTTCGGCGGCCGCGGAGGTCGACGTCTGGGCCGGCGGCGGGTCGCTCGGCTCCTTCGACGGCGGCTTGGACTCGCCGGTGGACGGCTGGCTCGACGGCGTGGTCGGGTCCGGCGAAGGCGTCGTCGGGTCCGGTGAAGGCGTGGTCGGGTCCGGCGAAGGCGTCCCGCTGCTGGTCGCGGTCGGCGTGGGCGTGGCGCTGCCCGACGGGGACGCGGAGCCGGTGGGCGACGCGGAGCCCGTGGGGGACGCCGAGGTGGAGCCGCCACCCGTCGGCGGGGTGGTGTGCGTCGTTCCGGGGGCCGGCACGGCGTCGAAAATCCGGGTGGCGCCGAACAGGCGCGACCAGCGGACCTCGGCGATCTTGACCTTCTGGCCGCTCGTCGGGGCGTTGACCATCTTGCCGCCGCCGATGTAGATGCCCATGTGGTAGATCGAGCGCCAGTCGTTCATGTTGGTGGCGAAGTACACAAGGTCGCCGGGGAGCAGCTGGTCGCCCGGGCTCTTCTTGCTCGGCTGGATCGCGTGCGTGCCGTGGTACATGTCGGCGGCCACGCGCGGCACGCGCACCCCGACCTGGCCGTAGGCCCAGTAGGCCAGGCCCGAGCAGTCGAACGTGTCCGGGCCCTCGTCGCCCCAGACGTACCAGGCGATGCCGACCTTGCTGAGGGCGAAGTTGAGCGCCCGGATGGCGTTGGGGTTGGCCACCATGCCGTCGATGACCGGGCTGTCGACCAGGCCGGGGGACAGCGCCTGCTCGGCGCGGTCCTGCTGGGCCTCGAGCTGCAGCACCAGGGCCTCGTTCTCGGCCCGCATCTGGACGTACTTCGTGTTCTGGGCCTGGAAGTCGGTGTCGATCGGCGTGTACGTCGTCTGGGCCGACTCGGCGGCGGACTGGGCGGCCTGCAGCTCCTGGCGCGCGGCCGACTCCGTCTGCTGGGCGAAGAGCAGGTCGCGGGCGGCCTGCTGGTCGCCGCCCTGGCTGCCCAGGCCCGGCGCGAGCAGCCCGAACTGGTGCAGGTCGTTGGCGTAGCTGTCGAGCGGGCCCAGGCCGGTGGCGCGCTTGTAGGCCTCGGCGGCGGCCGAGTCGGCCTTCTCCTTGAGGTCGGCGACCTTCTGGCTCGCGGCGGCGAGCTTGGCCTGGGCGTCGGTCAGCGAGTTCTGCGCGGCGCTGAGGTCTTCGGAGGCCCGGTTGCGTTTCTCCCCCAGCTGGGCCACGACCAGCTCGAGCTGGGCCAGCTCGGCGGCCTTCGGCCCGCTCAGGGCGCCCGTGGTGGTGGCCGGCGGAGCGGCGGTGGCCCCGGTGCCAGGCAGCGTCAGTTGGCCGGAGGCGACCGGGCGGGAGCCGGTGTCGGGCACGTCGCCGGTCGGGTCGGCGTAGGCCGGCCGCGCGATCAGCGTGCACAGCATCGTGCAGACGACGGCAGCGGTCATCACCGGGCCGCGGCGCAGCCGCATCCCCGAGAACGCGCGCGTCCGGACAACCTGCTGCTCAGCCCGCTCCTGCCGTGGCGGTGACTCCGGGATATCGCCCGGAAAAGCCGCCCTCAGCACCAGCCCGCTCATCGCCACCGTCCCCAGTCGGTCAGCCATGCCAATGGTCGATCGTGGTCGATCGATCAGTCGGTCTGCCGCCCGACCGTGTTCCTGCCCACTTTTTCTTACCGCACGAATGCAACATGCGTCGAGGGGTGATCAATGTCAGCTTCGTCGAAGGTGGGTGAATGCGAGACGAACGGGGCGGCCGACGTACGCTGGCGGACGTGGATGAAGGGTTGAAGCGCGAACTCGAGGCCAAGGTCACCGCCGGGGAGCGGCTCAGCAGAGAGGACGGGATCGCCCTCTACGAGAGCGACGACCTCGTCTGGCTCGGGCGCCTGGCCCACCAGGTGCGGACCGAGAAGAACGGCGACCGGGTGATGTTCAACGTCAACCGGCACCTCAACCTGACCAACGTCTGCTCGGCCAGTTGCGCGTACTGCTCGTTCCAGCGCAAACCGGGCGAGAAGGACGCGTACACGATGCGCATCCACGAGGCCGTCGCCAAGGCCAAGGAGATGGAGGGCGAGCAGCTCACCGAGCTGCACATCGTCAACGGCCTTCACCCGACGCTGCCGTGGAAGTACTACCCGAAGGTCCTGCGCGAGCTGAAGGGCGCCCTGCCCGGGGTCAACCTCAAGGCGTTCACCGCGACCGAGATCCAATGGTTCGAGAAGATCTCCGGCCTGCCCGCCGACGAGATCCTCGACGAGCTCATGGACGCCGGCCTGGAGTCGCTGACCGGCGGCGGCGCGGAGATCTTCGACTGGGAGGTCCGCCAGCACATCGTCGACCACGCCACCCACTGGGAGGACTGGTCGCGCATCCACCGGCTGGCCCACACCAAGGGCCTGCGCACGCCGTCGACCATGCTCTACGGGCACATCGAGGAGCCCCGCCACCGCGTCGACCACGTGCTGCGGCTGCGCGAGCTGCAGGACGAGACCGGCGGCTTCAGCGTCTTCATCCCGCTGCGCTACCAGCACGACTTCGTCGACTCGGCGGACGGCAAGATCCGCAACCGGCTGCAGGCCCGCACCAAGATGGCCTCGCCGGCCGAGAGCCTCAAGACCTTCGCGGTCTCCCGGCTGCTCTTCGACAACGTCCCGCACGTCAAGTGCTTCTGGGTCATGCACGGCCTGTCGGTGGCCCAGCTGTCGCTGAACTTCGGCGTGGACGACCTGGACGGCTCGGTGGTCGAGTACAAGATCACGCACGACGCCGACAGCTACGGCACGCCCAACACCATGCACCGCGAGGACCTGCTCAACCTCATCTGGGACGCGGGCTTCCAGCCGGTCGAGCGCAACACGAAGTACGAGATCGTGCGCGAGTACGACAAGCCGACCCCCCAGGCGCAGCGCCGCGCCGAGCCGCAGCAGGTCTGGGCCTGACGTTACCCTGGGTACATCATGTCGCCGTTTCTGAAATACTCGCTGGCCCGGCTCGGGCTGTTCGGCCTCGTCGCCTGCGTGATGCTGGTCGTGCCGCTCGACATCAGCGTGTTCCTCAAGCTGATGATCGCCCTGCTGATCACCGCGCCGCTGGCCTACTTCCTCCTGGCCGGCCTGCGCGCGCAGGCGGCCGAGCACGTCGTGGGGATCTCCCAGCAGCGCTCCGATAAGCGCGAACGGCTGCGCGCCGCCCTCAATGGGGATGATGATGGGGGTGAAAGCGCCACCAAATCGGACTAAAGCCACTTAATCCTTGGATGGTGCTCGCCACAGTCCAAGGGGGCTTGTTCATGGGTCGCAGGATCCTTCCGATGCTGGCGCTGACGGTCGTGGGAGCGGTGACGCTCGTCTCGGCCACCTCGGCAGGCGCAAGTCCGACCAGTCCGATTTATGCGCAAAAATCGGCATCATACGTCGTCGTCGGCGTCCTGGACCAGGGCGACAGCGTGAGGATCGGCCGTACCGGCGCGGCAATCGACAGCGTCGAGGACGGCCGCGCCAACATCACGGCCACGCCGGCGGAGGCCCGCAAGATCGAGCGCCTCGGCTACCGGGTCACCAGGGTGCGGACCGAGGGCTTCCCGCTCGCCGACTCCGCGTACCACGACTACGCGGAGATGAACGCCGAGCTGGACAAGGTGGTCAAGGCCCACCCGGCGATCGTGCGCAAGCTCAGCCTCGGCAAGTCGTACGAGGGCCGGGACATGCCGCTGATCAAGATCTCGGACAACGTGGCCGTCGACGAGGACGAGCCCGAGATCCTGTACGGCGCCCACCAGCACGCCCGCGAGCACATCACCGTCGAGATGGCGCTGTACCTGGTGCACCTGTTCGCCGACAACTACGGCAAGGACGCCCGGATCACCCGCCTGGTCAACAGCCGCGAGATCTGGATCGTGCCGGACCTGAACCCCGACGGCGGCGAGTTCGACATCGCCGGCGGGCACTACCACAACTGGCGCAAGAACCGGCAGCCGCTCGGGCAGGGCTACTACGGCGTCGACCTCAACCGCAACTGGGGCTACAAGTTCGGCTGCTGCCAGGGCTCCTCGTCGAACGTGGCCTCGGAGATCTACCACGGGCCGTCGGCGTTCTGGGCGCCCGAGACGCAGCGGCTGCGCGACTTCGTGCTGAGCCGGCGCATCGGCGGCAAGCAGCAGATCACGGCCGCCATCGACTTCCACTCGTACTCCGAGCTCGTCCTCTGGCCGTTCGGGTACACCCAGGACGCGACCGCTCCCGGCCTGAACGCCGACCAGCAGCGGACGTTCGCGGCCCTGGGCGCGCTCATGGCCAAGAGCAACGGCTACACGCCGGAGCAGTCCAGCAGTCTGTACATCACCGACGGCTCCGTCATCGACTGGCTCTGGGCCACGCAGGGCATCTGGGCCTTCACCATCGAGATGTACCCGACCTCGCCCGAGAACGGCGGCTTCTACCCGCCGGGGAGCGTGCTGGCCGCCCAGACCGCGCGCAACAAGGAGGCGAGCCTGCTGCTGGCCGAGTACGGCGAGTGCACCTTCCGCGTGATCGGCAAGCAGGAGCAGTACTGCTAAAGCATCCAGTCCTCGGTGAACTCGATCACCGCGAAGTGGCCTCCGGCCGGGTCCGCCACCCGCGCGTAGTACCCGGCCGAGGCCGCCTGCGGGCGCCGGGCCACGGTGCCGCCCAGCTCCACCACCCGCTCGCAGGCGGCGGCGCAGTCCTCCACCATGAAGCAGACCGTCCAGTGGTCGGGCACGCCCGGCGGGAAACGGTGGTCGATCGGCACCAGGCCGCCGACGGTGTCGTTGAGGTGGTGCAGCTCGAAGTACGGCTCGCCCTCGCTGTCGGCCTCGACCGTGTGCCAGCCGAAGACCTCCTTGTAGAAGGCGCCGGTCGCCTCGAGGTCGTGCGTGGCCAGCTCGTACCAGCAGATGGCCCCCGGCTCGAAGGAGACCTGGGCGCCGCCGAACCGGCTGCGCAGCCAGGTGCCGAAGAGCGCGCCGCCGGAGTCGGAGAAGGTCGCGGCGGTACCGAGGTCGCGCACGCTGGCCGGCGGCACCCGCACGGCGCCGCCGCAGCGCTCGACCTCCGCCGCGGTGCCGGCCGGGTCGTCGGTGGAGATCGAGATCAGCCAGGCCGCAGACCGGTCCGGGCGCCCGGCCCGAAGACCCGCGGCGGCCCGCCCGTTCAGCGTGAAGTGCCCGTCGGCGTTGCGCGCCCAGCCGAACAACCCGGTGTAGAACTCGGCCGCCGCCTCGACATCCGGGCTGACAAGCTCCGCCCAGCACGGCGTCCCAGGCGCGTAACCCCGAACTCGCATGTCGGAGATCCTGACATCCGCTCGCGCGTCAGGACAATCCGTCCAGTGGAGCGGGAAGCGGACGCGAATGCAGCACGTCCAGCCGGGAGACGGCGCGGGTCAGCACGACGAACAGCCGGTTGAGCCCGCGCGGCTCGGCCGCCACGATGTCGGCCGGCTCCACCACGATGACGTGGTCGTACTCCAGGCCCTTGGCCAGCCCGGCCGGCAGCACGGTGACCCTGGCGGCGCCGTCCGTGTCCTCCGGCCCGGCGAGCGCGATCCCCGCCCCCCGCAGCGCCTCGGTCAGCCCGTCCACGGCCGCGTCGGCCGCGATGACGCCGACCGAGCCCGGCTGGCCCAGCGCCTCGCGGGCCGCGTCGACGACGGCCTTGTCGATCTCGGCGACGGTACTGAGGGTCAGCGCGCCGTCCGTGCGCAGCGAGCGCGCCGCGGGCACGTCCACGCCCAGGGCCGGCAGCAGCCGGTTGGCCAGCGCCACCACCGCGGCGGGCACCCGGAAGCCGGTGGTCAGCGGCACGACCCGGGCCCCGGGCTTGCCCAGGTGCGACAGCAGCGTGCCCCAGTCGCGGGCGGCCCACGGCGCGGTGCCCTGCGCGAGGTCGCCGAGCAGCGTGATCGACCCGTGCTCGCTGCGCCGGGCCAGCACCCGCGCCTGCATCGGGGAGAGGTCCTGCGCCTCGTCGACCACGACGTGTCCGAACGACGGCACCCGGTCGATGAGCCCGGCCGCCTCGTCGATCAGCACCGCGTCGGCCGCGCTCCACTTCGCCGACTTGGCCGACTTCGGCGGCTTGGCCCAGCGCAGCGCCTCCCGCTCGGCCTCGTCCAGCAGCTCGTCGTCCGGGTCGGGATCGCTCAGTGCCTCGAAGACCAGCTGCTCCGGCGTGCAGGCCGGCCAGACGTGGTCGAGCACCTCGACGACCGGCGCCGACTTGCCCATCCGCCGCTGCCAGCCCTCGCTCGGCGAGTCCCCGCGCCGCGCCTCCGACTGGCGCATGAGCAGCGAGACGATCCGCGCCCGCACCCGCTCCCGCCCGATCGCGTACGGCGGGGCCTCCCGCCGCACGTCGTCGACGACCCGCCGCAGCGCGTCGACCGAGATCCGCCACCGGTACGACCCGTCGGCCACGGTGAGCGGCTCCTCGGGCCTCTGGATCTTGCTGAGCAGGCGCTTTCGCAGTACCAGTGCCATCTTCTCGTGGTTTTTCACCGCGGCCGCCGCGTCGGCGTCGACCCCCTTGACGGGCGTGCCCAGCAGCCCGTCGATCGTCGACTGCCGCACCTCGAGCTCCCCGAGGGTGGGAAGGACACTGGCGATGTACTGCAGGAATGCGCTGTTCGGCCCGACGATGAGCACCCCGGCCCGGCGCAGCCGCTCGCGGTGCAGGTAGAGCAGGTACGCGGCCCGGTGCAGCCCGACCGCCGTCTTCCCGGTCCCGGGCGCCCCCTGTACGCAGATGGATTCGTCCAGTTCGGCCCGTACGAGTGCGTCCTGTTCGGGTTGGATGGTGGCGACGATGTCGCGCATGGGCCCGACGCGGGGTCGTTCGATCTCGTCGAGCAGGATCTGGCTGGTGCCCTGTTCCTCGCCCCGGCCGAGGTGTTCGTCCTCGAAGCTGGTGAGCTCGCCCTTGACGAACCCGAACCGCCGGCGCACGTCCACGTCCTGCGGTTCGGCGGCGCTGGCCTGGTAGAACCGGCGCGACAGGGGCGCCCGCCAGTCGAGCACCATCGGTTCCCCGGCCGTGTCCGTGACGTGCCGCCGCCCGACGTGGTACTCGTGCTTCTCGATGTCGAGGCGCCCGAAGAACAGTGGCGTGTCGGGGTTGTCGGCGAGGTCGGCGATGCGCCGGGCGAGCGTTCGTCCGAGTGTCTCGGCGGCGAACGGGTCGCCGGCCACTTGGTCTCCGGTGGCGAAGAGGTCTTCGGCGCGTTCACGCATGCGGCGCAGCGCTATTCGTGATGCGTCGAGGTGGGCGCGCTCGGCGGCGAGCTCGGTTTCCAGTGCGGGCACGGTGATCCTCTTGGAGGTCCGGGTCGGCTCGCTCGCGTATCCGGGGGTTGTGCACCCGGCGCGTGGGGACGTCCGCTGCGGTGGCTACCTCACCGCGGCCGTCAAGCGGCCCACCAGCTTACGCGCTGCTGCGGGGTTGGCTCCACCGATTTACACGGTCGCCTGGTTGAACCGGTACTGCTCCCTTTCGGGGCGGCCGGCGTGGCACCCTTGTGGCAGGATCCGTCAGGGGGTGAGTCGCCGATGAGCGTGGCCGTGCTCGAGCATGTCGGTCCGTGGAGCGAGGACGAATACTTCGCACTCGGCGAGACCACGAATCGGATCGAGTTGTTCGACGGGAGTCTGCTGGTGAGCCCGGCACCGACCACGCGCCATCAGCACATTTCCAGGCGACTGGCCAACTTGATCGATACGCCGGCCGACGCGGCTGGTCTCTGGGTCTACGAAGCGGTGAACGTCCGCCTGGCGAGTGGACGGATATTCATTCCCGATCTCGTGGTGACGCCCATCGAGAACGTTACGATGATCGACGCACCGGATGTTGCGCTGGTAGGCGAGGTTGTCTCGCCTGGCAACGCGGGTGCCGACCGGCTGTTGAAGATGCAGCTCTACGCCGCTGCGCGGATCGAGTGGTACCTGCTTGTCGAGCCCGAGCAGCCGGACTCGGTGACGTTGCGGCTGCTGCGCCTTGACGGCCAGCACTACGTCGAGCATGCGGTCGCGAAGGACGGCGAGTCACTGACCGCCGACGGTCCGTTCGCGATCGAAATCGACACTCGCGCCCTGCTACGTCGCCGATAACGTGACGTTCCTGGGAGCCCCGGAAGTGCGTCAAATTCCGGGGTTGGGGTTCCCGGTCCCGGGCGCCCCCTGTACGCAGACCGACTCGTCGATCTCGGCCCGTACGAGTGCGTCCTGTTCGGGTTGGATGGTGGCGACGATGTCGCGCATGGGCCCGACGCGGGGTCGTTCGATCTCGTCGAGCAGGATCTGGCTGGTGCCCTGTTCCTCGCCCCGGCCGAGGTGTTCGTCCTCGAAGCTGGTGAGCTCGCCTTTGACGAACCCGAACCGCCGGCGCACGTCGACGTCCTGGGGGTCGGCGGCGCTGGCCTGGTAGAACCGGCGCGACAGGGGCGCCCGCCAGTCGAGCACCATCGGTTCCCCGGCCGTGTCCGTGACGTGCCGCCGCCCGACGTGGTACTCGTGCTTCTCGATGTCGAGGCGCCCGAAGAACAGTGGCGTGTCGGGGTTGTCGGCGAGGTCGGCGATGCGCCGGGCGAGCGTTCGTCCGAGTGTCTCGGCGGCGAACGGGTCGCCGGCCACTTGGTCTCCGGTGGCGAAGAGGTCTTCGGCGCGTTCACGCATGCGGCGCAGCGCTTCTCGTGATGCGTCGAGGTGGGCTCGTTCGGCGGCGAGCTCGGTTTCGAGTGCGGGCACGGTGATCCTCTTGGAGGTCCGGGTCGGCTCGCTCGCGTATCCGGGGGTTGTGCACCCGGCGCGTGGGGACGTCCGCTGCGGTGGCTACCTCACCGCGGCCGTCAAGCGGCCATTCACTCTACGCGGCGCGGCCGCCGGCCTCCACCGAATTTATGGACGCCCCC
Organism: Dactylosporangium salmoneum; assembly: GCF_039532525.1. Taxonomy (NCBI): domain Bacteria; kingdom Bacillati; phylum Actinomycetota; class Actinomycetes; order Micromonosporales; family Micromonosporaceae; genus Dactylosporangium; species Dactylosporangium salmoneum. The sequence continues at coordinate 91,347 of NZ_BAAARV010000100.1, read as the reverse complement.
GCGTCGCCCGGAGGTTAAGGATATTATTAACCTGGAGGTGGTGTCGCGGTGGAGTGGGAGATCCTGATGACCGCGCAGGTCGAGGAGTTCCTCGACGCGATCTACAGCGTCGACAGGGACACACATCGCCTGGTCAATCAGGCCATCCTGGTGTTGGAGCGGAACGGGCCGAGCGAGGGCCGGCCGCTCGTCGACAGCATCACCGCCTCAGCGATCACCAACATGAAGGAGCTGCGGCCGCCTTCGACCGGACGGAGCGAGATCAGGATTCTGTTCGTCTTCGATCCGCGATCCGCGATCCTGCTCGTCGCCGGTGACAAGTCCGGTCAATGGAGCCGGTGGTATCGGGAGGCCATACCGGAAGCGGAGCAGCTCTACGCCACATACTTGAAGGAGCGAGAGGGGGAGATCGGGGATGAGCGGCGTTAAGCGGTGGCGGGATACCGATCACCTGGGGCGTGCGATCGAAACCGCAGGCGGCCCCGAGGCGTTCGACACTGCGGTCGGCGCGATGCGTGACGAGGCTCGGGGTTGGCGGCTGGCCGAGTTGCGGAAGCGGCGTGAGATGACGCAGGACCAGGTCGCATCCCGGATGGGTGTCTCGGTGGCCCGGGTGTCGCAGATCGAGGCCGGCAGCGTCTCCACGCAGGAGGTGCTCGCGCGGTACATCGAGGCGCTCGGCGGCACGCTCAAGCTGATCGCCGACTTCGGCGATGAGCAGCTCAAGGTCGCCTGACGAGAGCCCTGCGGTAGTGGGTCGAAGTGGGCTCGTTCGGCGGCGAGCTCGGTTTCGAGTGCGGGCACGGTGATCCTCGTGGAGGTCCGGGTCGGCTCGCTCGCGTATCCGGGGGTTGTGCACCCGGCGCGTGGGGACGTCCGCTGCGGTGGCTACCTCACCGCGGCCGTCAAGCGGCCATTCACTCTACGCGGCGCGGCCGCCGCTCCACCGAATCACGATTGCTCCCGCGCGCTTCCACGTCGGCGGCGAGGCGTTCGGGCTGGGTACGACGCCCGGCGGCGCCGACACGGTGATGCTGGCTCGGCCCGTCATCAGCTGACACGTGGCTGTTCGGGGGACCTCGGACATGGGCGTTCCTCGCTATGATGCCGATTCACATTCCGCGGGGGAGGCAATGTCGCATGTCCATGCCCGGTTCCGAAACTCCTGAGGGTCCTCCTGCTTCGCAGGCCGCTGCTGCCCCGGCGCCGGGTGACTACCCGGCCCTTCCCGGCGCCGACCTGCCGTCCGGCGACGGCTTCGCGGTCGGTGACGGTCCGGCGCCGGTGGACGCGACCCTGCTCGCCGGCGTTCCCGTGTCCGCCGGGGTGATGCTCGCGGACGGAGCCCCGCTGCAGGACGGCCTCGCACCGGCCCCACTCAAGCCCCGCCGCCGCCTCGGCGCGATCCTGGCCGCTGCCGGCGTCGCCGCCGCGGTGCTCGTGGCCGGCGGCGCGTTCGCCGTCGTCCGCTACTGGAACGGCCCGGTCGGCACCCTCCCCGAGGCGGTCATGCCGGCCTCGGTCGCCGCGTTCGCCCGCCTGGACCTGGCGCCCGGCATCGGACAGCGGGTCAAGTTCGACGCCCTGCTGCGCCGCGCGGGCGGCAGCGGCCCGAAGTCGGTCGACGAGACCAAGCGCCAGGCGTTCGGCGACCTCCGTGCCCCGATCTCCTACGACGACGTCGCCGCCTGGTTCGACGACCGGATCGGCATCGCCGTCTGGCCGGACGCCGCCGGCAAGCCCACGGTGCTCGCCGCCGTCGCCGCGAAGGACTCGGCGAAGGCGAAGAAGAGCCTCGCCGCCGTACAGCAGAAGCAAGGATCCGACCACTTCGGCTTCGCCATGCTCGACGGCTACGCGCTGCTCGCCTTCGCGAAGAAGGACTCTCAGCAGGCCGCCGACGCCGCCGCGAAGGCCCCGCACCTGTCGGCCGACCCGGCCTTCACGGCCGCCCTCGCCAAGCTCCCCGCCGACCAGCCCGGCCTCGCCTGGGCCGACCTGAGCCGCGCCGCCGCCCTGGAGTCCTCCGTCTCCGACCTGGTCTTCGCCGAGTCCCTCGGCGGCCCGGGCGCACCGTTCGGCGGGCCGGGCGAGCTCACGGCCACCCCGAGCGCCGCACCCATGCCCGAGATGTCCGGCACCCTGATCGCCGGCCTGCAGGCCACCGACGACGCGCTCGAACTGCGTGCCCGGTTCATCAACACCAAGAACGTCCCCTTCACCGGCACGGGCAACGGTGCCGACCTCATCGCCAACCTCGGCGCGCTCCCTTCCGACGCGCGGATGGTCGCCGCGGCCGACAGCCTCTCCGGCGACCTGTCCGCGTTCGGCGCCGAGGGCATGACCCTCACCGCGTTCCTGTTCCCCGAGGCCCTCATGGGCGCCGACGACCCGACCGCCTCCGACGAGTTCCCGTTCAAGCTTCCGCCGAACATCGACCCGAACGACGACGAGGCCGTCGAGAAGTACCTCAACGAGCACCCCGAGCTCTTCACCGACCTCCTCAAGGGCTCCATGGGCGACCCCGCCGCACTCAAGGGCGGCGAGTCCCTGGCCAAGGCCCTCCCCACCGCCAAGTCCTTCACGCTGACCGTCGCCGGTCCGGACAGCGACGACCACGGCTTCCCGGTCCAGCTGGACCTCCAGCTCCCCAGCGCGGCCGCCGCCACCCAGCTCAAGAACGACCTGGACACCGTGGTGACCACCGCCAAGGCCACCTGCACCGTCCAGGGCGACCACCTGGTCCTGCGCACAGCCAGGTACGCCGGCGCCCAGACCCCCCTCTCCTCCACCCCGCTCTTCAAGCAGACGATGCAGGGTGCCCTCCAGAACCCGACGGCCGCGATCTACGTGCCCGGCTCCGCCGACACGGCCCCGATCAAGTCCATGGGCCTGACCACGGCCCGCGACGGCCAGGACACCGTGCTCCTGGCCCGCATCCTCCTCTGACCCTCCCCCTAACTGGCCACACCGGATCCGAACAGGTGCCACCGCTCCGAGCGGAGCGGTGGCACTTCCGTCTCAGACCCGAGCCTCACCGCGGCGTCAAGCGGCCCACCACCGAATAATCGCCGAGGTTCCGGTCAGAGGCTTTCCGTGGACGTGGATGACGTCGTGCCGTGTACCCGTGAGGGTGACCTGGCCCTGCTGCGGGCGTACGAGCCGGTGATCCGGTACACGGCCGGCGAGCTGTTCCTGCCGACGGCCGTCGACGCCTACGTCGGCCAGGCCGGCCTGTGGCGCCGGCGCCCGGGTGAGCGGCGCGACGAATGCCTGGCCCGGCCCGGTGAGGTGACGCTGGAGCGGCTGGCCGCGGAGGGCAAGCGGTTCGCCGGGGACGGCCTGTACCTGCGCCTCGTCGACAGCCCGATGCACGGTGCCGAGTACCGGCGGTGGCGCCGCGAGGGGGCGCAGCCGTCGTTCCGGCCGAGTAGCCGCTTCGCGGCCGTCGGGCTGTTCGCGCGGCTCGTCGACGCCGGGCTCCGGCTGTCCCTTCTCCTGCGCGGGACGGTGCCCGGCGGCACCCGGGCGGCGGCACACCGCCTGTACGTCACGCGTATGCGGGCGAACGATCACCCCTACTACGCGAGAGTGTCCCGCGACGGCGGCTATGTCGCCTTACAGTACTGGTACTTCTACCCGATGAACGACTGGCGCTCGACGTTCAGCGGGCTCAACGACCACGAGGCCGACTGGGAGCAGGTGACGATCTTCCTCGGTGAGACGCTCGACGGCTCGCTGCGGCCGGCCTGGGTGGCGTTCTCGGCCCACGACGAGGTCGGCGACGACCTGCGCCGGCGCTGGGACGATCCGGACATCGAGTTCGTCGGCACGCATCCGGTGGTGTACGCGGGGGCCGGATCGCACGCCGGCGCCTACCTACCCGGCGAGTACGTGACGACCGTCCCCCTGGAGTGGCCGAACCGCCTCGCGGCCGGGTGGCGGCGGGTGGTCCGGACCCTGCTGCCCTGGGCCAGGAACACGCCGGAGACGACCGCCGGCATCCCGTTCATCGACTACCACCGCGGCGATGGCCCGGGCATCGGTGTGGGCGAGCACCGGGCCTGGCGTTCCGTGCTGGTCGACGACGATACTGCCTGGGTCCGCGACTACCGAGGCCTGTGGGGCCTGGACACGCGGGACCACTTCGGCGGCGAGCGGGCACCGGCCGGGCCCCGGTACGAGCGCGACGGGACGGTCCGGCCGGGCTGGGCGAACCCGGTGGCGTGGGCCGGCCTCGACGAGGAGTACCCGACCGCCGAGCACGGCGCCGTGCTGCGGGAGAGCCGCGCGACCTGGCTGGAGGGCCGCCTCGCCGAGATCGCCGCCGAGATCGACGTCCGCCGGCGGGCGTCGCGGGAGTTGCGGGCCAGTGACCGGGCCAGGACGGCCTACGCGAGCGGCGCCGGTGCGGACAAGGCCGGCCGCCGGGACAGGACCCGGGACGGCAGGGAGACCATCGCGCGGCTGCACGCCGAGCAGACCGGGCTCCGCGAGGAACTCGACGCGATCGTCCGCGCGAGAAGCCAGCCGCCCGTCGAGGCCCCGCACGCCCACCTGCGCCGCCGCGCTCTTCCGCTCACCGCCGACGCCCCACGCCAGCGGTTTCTGGCGATATGGTCGGCCGCCTCGGTGTCGGTCATGCTGGCCGGCGTCGCGCTCGTGGTGATCAGCCCACCCATCGGACTGCTCTGGTCGTTCGCCGGCCTGATGGCGCTCATGCTCGCGATCGAGGCGGCCGCCCGCGGCCGGCTGGTGCGGTTCGCGGCGACGATGGCCGCGGTCGGCGCCGCCGTGTTCGCCGTCCTGGGCGCCGTCGAGGTCGTGGTCCGCAACTGGCGGGCCGGCGCGGCTGCGGTGCTGATCCTCGCGGCATGTGTCCTGCTCGTCGGCAACCTGCGCGCGTGGCTGACGACCCGCTGAGGCAACGCGGTGACCGCGTAGGGGGCGGGGTCGCCGGCCTTGTGGGCCGGCGACCCCACCTTTAGGTGCTATCGCACGACGTTGTACGCGTTGATTTCACCCGCGCCGTAGAAGCCGTTGCGGTTGCCGCCCGAGCAGGTCGCCTCGTAGCCCTGCAGGCGAGGGACTGGGTTGTACACGCCGCTGGGGCAGGGCAGCGCGTCGGCGGTCCGCTCCAGGAAGGACGCGAGGGCGCCCGGCTGCATGTTGGGGTGGGCGGAGAGCGCCAGCGCGGCGACGCCGGCCGCGTGCGGCCCGGCCATCGACGTGCCCTGCTTGTAGCCCCAGCCGTTGGTCTTCGTCACGGTGTTGAAGGTGCTCGACAGGACACCGTCGGCCGACGTCGACGAGGCGCCGAGGGTCCGGAAGCGGGTGTCGCCACCGGGCGCCGCGACGTCCACGACCCCCTGGCCGTACGACGAGTAGTAGCTCTTCGCCCGGGTCGGGCCGACGGCCGACACGGTCACCACGCCGGGCGCCTCGGCCGGCAGGTCGAGGCAGGCACCGGTGATCGTGCGGTCCTCGACCGGGAAGCTGTTGTCGTCCGGGCTGCCGCTGTCGACGAACTTGTGCTGCAGGTCGACGTTGGAGTTACCCGCCGAGGCGACGTTGAGCACGCCCTTGTTCTGCGAGTACCGGATCGCGCGCTGCACGGCCATCCAGACCGGGCGCTGGCGCACGTCGTTACGGCAGTTGAACTCCCACGGGTCGATGTAGTAGCTGTTGTTGGTGACCCGCATGCCGTGGTCGGCGGCCCACAGGAAGCCGCACACCGCGGCCTCGGGGTAGATGAAGCCGTCGTCGTTGACCACCTTGACGGAGGCGACCTTCACGCCGGGGGCGACACCGGCGATGCCGACACCGTTGATGGCGCCCGCGATCGTGCCGGCGACGTGCGTGCCGTGGTCGGAGGTGGTCGGGTTCCAGGCGGCCTCGGACGTGTCGACCACGCCGCCGATGCAGGACGCGCTCTTGTCCTTCGCGATCTGCGTGGCGAGGTCGGGGTGCGTGCTGGAGATGCCGCTGTCGAGGACCCCGACGACCACGTTCGGGCTGCCGATGGTCACCTTGTGCGCCTGCGGAACGCTGATCTGGGCCATGTCCCACTGCAGGCCCGCCAGCGGCTCGCTGGTCGCGTCGCCGGCGGCCTCCAGCACGGCCGGGTCGGTGACCTCCACGGTGGCGCCGTCGTCGAGCGCGCTGCCGAGGCCCGCCGTGGACGCGACGGCGTCCACGCCCGCGCCCGCGACCGCGGTCTGGAACGCCGGGTTGGTCGAGCGGACCACGAGCACGCCGATCTGGCTGTAGTTCGCGACGACCGTGCCACCGGCCGCGGCGACCCGGTTGGCCGCCTTGGCCGTCGACTGGCCGTTTGGTGCGAGCACGAGGTACGTGCTTTCCGGTCCGGCTGCCAGAGCCTGCGTCGGTAACGCTGCGGCGGCCAGGACGCCGGCACCGACCGCGGCGGCGGACGCCGCTGCCAGCACCTTGCGACGGGATAGTCTCACGCTGAACCCCTCCGTTTTCGGACTGTTCGATCGACGTCGCGCTGTAAACACAACGTTCGTGAACGAGCGCCGTCGGGCGGGTCAGCGTTACATCAGGGCCACCGAGTAGCGGTTATGTCGCGGTTGGTCATGGTTTCGGCGAGGCTGCCGAGCGCACCGAAGCCGCGGGCCGGGATCAGCCCAGGAGGTGGCGCAGCTCCGGGAGGAGCTCGATGACCAGGAAGGCGCCGCCCGTGGGGTCGATGACGTGGGCGGCGTGGCCGATGCCGGCGTCGACCGGGCCGGCCAGGACCTGACCGCCCAGCTCGCGGGTGCGCGCGATGAACGCCGCGCAGTCCTCGATCGAGAAGATCGTGCGCCAGTGCTGCGGGGTGCCCGGCGGGTACTGCTCGCCCATCGGGCTGATGCCGCCGACGACCCGGTTGGAGGCGATCCACTCGTGGTAGTGGGCGTCGACGTCGGCGGTGCCGTCCTGCTCGATCCAGCCGAAGATCTTGCCGTAGAAGGCAGCGGTCGCGGCCACGTCCCAGGTGACCGTCTCGCTCCAGCAGATGGCGCCGGGCTCGTTGGCCACCTGGGCGCCGGCGAAGCGGACCCGCTGCCAGACGCCGAAGACGCCGCCGGCCGGGTCGGCCAGCAGGGCGGCGCGCCCGCGCGGGAGGATGTCCGCCGAGGGCTGCAGGACCGTGCCGCCGTGCTCGGCGACCAGGGCGGCAGTCGCGTCGGCGTCCTCGGTGGCGATGTACGTCAGCCAGGCGGTGCGGTTGCCGCCCGAGTCGGCCAGGCCGGCGACGACCTGGTCGCGCAGGAGGAAGACGGTGGCGCCGTCCTCGGTGCGGGTGCTCGTCCAGCCGAAGACGTCGCAGTAGAACGCCTCGGCGGCGGCCGGGTCGCCGCTGCTCAGCACCGACCAGCACGGGGTGGCGGGGGCATACCCTCGTACTCGCACCTGGCGATCCTCTCTGCGGCGGGGAGCCAAAGAGTACGCGACGCCGGGGTTTTCTTGATCGTCTGAAGGGTCACAGATCGCGATCGGCTCAGTGCTGGGTCAGCAGCTGTTTCGTCACGTCCCGGCAGGTCTTCACGCCGTAGTCCTTGCCCAGCGAGCTCGGGTAGTGCGCCATGATCCCGATGCTCCAGCCGTCGCCGAGCGCCATGCAGGCGATGTGCCACTGGCCGTCGTCGCGGGCCAGCCAGCCGTTCTTGATCGCCGTGGTCTTCTGCACGTCCGCCGGCAGCACCTCGATCGGCCCGAACCGGCCCGGGCCGCGCACGTTGCGCATCTCGTTGAGCAGCCATCCGGTCCACTTCGGCCCAGCCGCGCGGCCGTCGCCGATGCACTTGGCCAGCCGGGCGACGTCCCGGGCCGACATCTGGGTCAGGCTCCAGGAGTTCTGCGTCCCCTTCGTCTCGGTGAGGCCGCAGGTGGTGATCATGCGCTTGATGGAGGTGAGATTGCCGTTCTCCACGTGGTACTTGAACGTGTTCTCGGTCTCCGAGTCGCGGATCATCCGGGTCAGCTCCGCCAGGGCCGTGCTGCTGGGCTGCTTGTTCATGTCGCCCTGCCGGCGCAGCCAGTCCGCCGCCACCCAGGCCTTGGCCATCGACGCCGTGTCGCTCGTGGTGTACGGCTGGGAGCCGTACAACTGGTCGGCCTTCAGATCGTAGTAGGCCCACGACCAGTACCCCTTGACGTTCATGGTGACCGTCTGGGTGGGCGTGAACAGCGGTCCGGCCACGGTCGGGCTCGGGCTCGTCGCCGCCGTCTCGCTCGCGACGTCCGACGGCACGTGGGAGGCGTTGACCGAGACCGGAGTGTTCTCCGCGTGCTTCTCGCACCCGGCCACGAGCAGCAGGACGACCGCGAGCACAGCGAGGGGGCGTCGCATTCCAAGAGGGTATCCGCTGTGACAATGGCCGCCCCGCCCGTGTGGCCGCCGCTCGTTGGGGCAACATGGGCGATGTGCCTGCACTGCAGCGGCCCCGCGTCGGCCACATCCAGTTCCTGAACTGCCTGCCTATCTACTGGGGCCTGATGCGGTCGGGCGCGCTGATCGACGTCGATCTGCACAAGGACTCCCCGGAGCGCCTCAACACGGCCCTCGTCGCCGGTGACCTCGACATCGGGCCGATCTCCCTGGTCGAGTACCTCCGCAACGCCGAGGACCTGCTGCTCCTGCCCGACCTCGCGGTCGGCAGCGACGGCCCGGTCCTGTCGGTGAACCTGGTCTCCACCGGCCCGCTGGAGTCGCTGGACGGCCGCCGGGTGGCGCTCGGCGCGACCTCGCGCACTGGCGTGCTCCTGGCCCAGATGTACCTCGAGTCGCGCGTCGGCGTGCGCCCGCAGTACTTCAACAGCCCGCCCGACCTGGCCCGCATGCTCGACGAGGCCGACGCCGCCGTCATCATCGGCGACGTGGCCCTCCGGGCGATGCACGACGCCCCGCAGCACGGCTGGCAGGTCACCGACCTGGGCCTGGCCTGGCGCGAGTGGACCGGCCTGCCGATGGTCTTCGCCGCCTGGGCCGTGCGCCGCGACTTCGCCGCCGCCCACCCGGGCCTGGTCAAGGACGTCCACGAGGCCTTCCTCCGCTCGCGCGAGCTGTGCCTGACCGAGCTCGACGAGGTGGCCGCGGCGGCGGCCCGCTGGGAGACCCTCTCGGCCGAGACCCTGGCCACCTATTTCCGCGTGCTCGACTTCTCCCTGGGCGAGCGCCAGGTGGCGGGCGTGCGTGAGTTCGCGCGGCGAGCGGCCGAGCGCGGCACCGTCCCCCCGCTGCCCACCGGCGGCCCGGCCTTCTTCGAGGGCTGACCGGGGCGGTGAAGGCTCAGGCCTGGAGCTGCTTCGTCACGCTGGCGCAGATGTTCTCGCCGTAGGCCTGGCCCTTTGAGGCCGGGTACACGGTCAGGACGCTCAGGACCCAGTCCGTGCCGATCGCCATGCAGTTGACGTGCCACTTGCCGTCGCTCCTGGCGATCCAGCCGTTCTTCACGGCGGTGGAGGCCTGGTCGGCGGCGGGCAGGGCCGGGGTGATGCCGAACTTCTGGTCCTTGGCCACGTTGCGCATCTCGTTGAGCAGCCAGTCGGTCCACTTCGGGCCGGCGGCGCGGCCGTCGCCGATGCAGGCGCCCATGAGGGCGGCGTCGCGGGCCGAGACCAGGGTGCTGGCCCAGTCGATGTAGGCCTTCGAGTCGCTCAGGCCGCACATCTGGACCAGGCGGGAGATGCTCGCCGACTTGCCGTCCAGGCCCCAGAAGTACGACGCCGCGGCGTTGTCGCTGTTGCGGATCATCTGGGTGAGCTGGGAGAGGTTGGACTTGCTCGGGCTCGGGGTGCGGCGCAGGTAGTCGGCGGCCAGCCAGGCCTTGATCATGGAGGCGGTCCGCTGGGCGACGTTGGCGTTGGCCGAGCCGGCGCTGACGCCCGTGCGGCGGTCCAGCACCGTCCACGACCAGAAGCCCGTCGCGTTCACCGCCACCGGGGCCGGGTGCAGCAGCGCCAGCGGGAGGGCGGGCGCGGTCGGGGCCGCAGGGGCCGCTTTGCGGGTCGGGGCCTCGCTCTCCTCGGGGCTCTCCGACACCCCCTCCGCCGGCGCGGCGGCGTCGGACGTGGTGTCGAGGATGTCGCTGCCCCAGACGAAGGGCACACCGACCAGCAGGGCGGCGACGAGCAGCACGAACGCGGACAGCCCGACTCGCTTGCGCATGAGGTCGGAGGTCCTCCTTCAAATAGCGACGATGCCTGCCCATCCTCTCGTTCAACGGCCGAGGCCGCAGTCCGGGAGGCCTCAAAAGTCCCTGGTAGTTGCGTCGAAGCGATGTGACAGCTTCTTGCAGGAAGTGTCGGCGGCTGTAACACTTGAGTCGTGTACGGCAACGACTTCGCCCCGCTGCTCGAGCAGGTGGACAGCGCTGAGCAGGAGCTGCGGGAGTCCTCGGCGCGCGCGGTGGCCACCAGCGACCGGCTCGAGGAGTACTTCGACGCGATCGTCGCCGCGGACCAGAAGGTGGAGCCGCGGGACTGGATGCCGGAGGCGTACCGCAAGACGCTGATCCGGCAGATCGCCCAGCATGCCCATTCCGAGATCATCGGCATGCAGCCAGAGGGCAACTGGATCTCGCGCGCGCCCTCGCTCAAGCGCAAGGCGATCCTGCTGGCCAAGGTGCAGGACGAGGCGGGGCACGGGCTGTATCTCTACGCCGCCGCCGAGACGCTCGGCATCTCCCGCGAGGAGCTGGTCGAGATGCTGCTCGAGGGGCGCCAGAAGTACAGCTCGATCTTCAATTATCCGACCCTGACCTGGGCGGACATCGGCGCGATCGGCTGGCTCGTCGATGGCGCGGCGATCGTCAACCAGGTGCCGCTGTGCCGGTGCTCCTACGGTCCCTACGCGCGGGCCATGATCCGCATCTGCAAGGAGGAGTCGTTCCACCAGCGGCAGGGGTACGAGATCCTGCACACCCTGGCCAACGGCTCCGACGCCCAGCGGGCAATGGCCCAGGACGCGGTGGACCGGTGGTGGTACCCGTCGCTGGCCATGTTCGGCCCGCCCGACGGCGACTCCACGCACTCCGAGCGCTCGATGGCCTGGAAGATCAAGCGGTTCACCAACGACGAGCTGCGCCAGCGGTTCGTCGACATGTGCGTCCAGCAGGCCGGGGTGCTCGGGCTGCGGCTGCCCGACCCCGACCTGCGCTGGAACGAGGAGCGGGGGGCTCATGACTACACGCAGCCGGACTGCGACGAGCTCATGCGGGTGATCAAGGGCGAGGGGCCGTGCAACCGCCAGCGCATGGCCCACCGCCGCCGCGCCTATGAAGAAGGTGCGTGGGTGCGCGAGGCGGCCCGCGCGCATGCGGAGAAGCAGCATGTCTGAGCCGCTTTGGGAGATCTTCGTGCGCCCTCGCCGCGGGCTGGCCCACCAGCACGTCGGCTCCCTGCACGCCCCCGACGCCGAGATGGCGCTGCGCAACGCCCGGGACGTCTACACCCGCCGCCAGGAGGGCGTGTCGATCTGGGTGGTGCCGGCCGGGGCGATCACCGCGAGCAGCCCGGACGAGAAGGACGCGTTCTTCGACCCGGCCGCCGACAAGGTGTACCGCCACCCGACCTTCTACTCCGTCCCCGAAGGCGCTGAGCACATATGACGGCGACCGTGGGGCGGGTGCTGGAGCTGGGCGACGACGCGCTCATCGCGGCGCAGCGCCTTTCCGAGTGGTGCTCCCGCGCGCCCGAGATGGAGGAGGACATCGCGCTGGCCAACATCGCGCTGGACCAGCTCGGTGCGGCCCGCCTGCTGCTGACCTACGCCGGTGAGCTGGAGGGGCGCGGCCGGGACGAGGACGACCTGGCCTACCTGCGCGAGGACCGGGAGTTCCGCAACGCCCTGCTGGTCGAGCTCGACAACGGCGACTTCGCGGTGACCATCGTCAAGCTGCTGTTCCTGTCGGTCTTCCAGCGCCTGGTGTACGACCGGTTGCGCGCCGGCGACGACCGGCGCCTGGCCGGCATCGCCGCCAAGGCGGTCAAGGAGTCGACCTACCACGCCGAGCACGCGGCCCTGTGGACCGTGCGCCTCGGCGACGGCACCGAGGAGTCCCACCGCCGCATGCAGGCGGCGGTCGACGCCCTGTGGCCGTACACCCACGAGCTCTTCGCCGGCGGGACCGAAGGGCTGCGCGAGCCCTGGCTGGCCGAGGTCGCCAAGGTGCTGGACGAGGCGACGCTGGACCGGCCGGCCGACGGCTGGGCGCCCTCCGGCGGGCGGAACGGCGTACACACGGAGGCCCTTTCCAAACTGCTCGCCGAGATGCAGGTGCTGCATCGCGCACACCCCGGGGCGACCTGGTGAGCGCGCGCGACCTGGTGGCGGCGGTGCTCGACCCCGAGCTGCGCGTGGTCACCATCGAGGAGCTGGGCATCCTGCGCGGCGTCGACGAGCGCGACGGGCGGGTCACGGTGACGATCACCCCGACGTACTCCGGCTGCCCCGCCATGGACGCCATCCGCGCCGACATCGCGGCGGCGCTGGACGCCGGCGGCTTCCGCGACGTCGCCGTCGAGACGGCGCTGGCCCAGCCGTGGAGCACCGACTGGATCACGGCGGAGGGCCGGGAGAAGCTGGCCGCGGCCGGGATCGCGCCGCCGGCCCCGGCGACCAAGGTCAGCCTGACGCTGAGCGTGCGCTGCCCGCGCTGCGGGTCGCCGGACACCGAGGAACTGTCCCGGTTCGGGGCCACCGCCTGCAAGGCACTGTGGCGCTGCCGGGCCTGCCGCGAGCCGTTCGAGCAGGTGAAGCCGCTGTGACCGTCTCCGAGATCCGCCGGCCGGCCAAGCGCCGGCCCATGTTCCACCGCCTGGCCGTGCTCGACGTGGAGCGGCTGACCGACGACGCCGTCGCGGTCACGTTCGACGTGCCGCCGCCGCTGCGCGAGGTGTTCGGCTTCCGGGCCGGGCAGCACCTGACCGTGCGGCGGCACACCGGCGAGGAGGAGATCCGCCGGTCGTACTCCATCTGCTCCACCCCCTCGCAGCTGCGCGACGAGGGGGTGCTGCGGGTCGGGATCAAGCGGGTGGCCGGCGGCGCGTTCTCCACCTACGCGCTGGCCGAGCTCGCACCGGGCGACGAGGTCGACGTGCTGCCGCCGCTGGGCCACTTCACCACCGCGTTCGAGCCGGACCGTGCGCGGCACTACGCGGCGGTCGCGGCCGGCTCCGGGATCACGCCGGTGCTGTCGCTGGCCGCCACCGCGCTGCAGACCGAGCCCGGGAGCCGGGTGACGCTGGTGTACGGCAACCGCGCCGCCGGCACCGTGATGTTCGCCGAGGAGCTGGCCGACCTCAAGGACCGCTACCCGCAGCGGCTGCACGTCGCGCACGTCCTCTCCCGTGAGGCGCAGGAGTCGCCGCTGCTGTCCGGCCGGCTGGACGAGGCGCGCATCGGCGCCATCCTCGACGCGCTGCTGCCGCCGGACACGGTCGACGAGTGGTTCCTCTGCGGGCCGCAGGGCATGGTGCTGGACGCGAAGGTGGCGCTCAGCGTGCGGGGGGTCGAGGATTCCGCCGTACACACGGAGCTCTTCCACGTCGAGGATGCGCCCGTCCGTCCGCGGCCGGCCCAGCCGGAGACGCCGGAGTCCGGCGCCGAGGTCGAGATCCTGCTCGACGGGCGCGCGACCACCCTCACCATGGCCCACGACGAGCGGATCCTGGACGCGGCGCTGCGGGCCCGGCCGGAGCTGCCGTACGCGTGCAAGGGCGGCGTCTGCTCGACCTGCCGGGCCAAGGTCGTCTCCGGGAAGGTCGAGATGGCCCGCAACTTCGCGCTGGAGCCCGACGAGCTCGCCGCCGGCTACGTCCTGACCTGCCAGGCGATGCCGATCACGGACAAGGTCGTGGTCGACTACGACGCCTGACGGCCTCGACCGAGCCGGGAGCCCGCCGGGGCTCCGGGACCCGGGCGCGATCTAGATGCCGGCCAGCTCGGCCATGTCCTCGGCGGTCGGCTGCCAGGCGGCCGCCGCGGCGTTGGCCGCCACCTGCTCGGCCGTGGTCGCGCCGGCGATCACGCTGGCCACCGCCGGCTTGGCGGCCAGGCCGCCGATCGCGACGGTCAGCAGGTCGAGCCCGCGCCGCTCGGCGAACGCGGCGAGGCGCTCGATGCGGTCCCACGGCGCGTCGGCCAGGACCTGCCCGAAGCCCTCGCCGGCCAGGCGGGTGCCGGGCGGCGGGGCGTCGCCGCGGCGGTACTTCCCGGTCAGCAGGCCCAGTTCCAGCGGGAAGAAGGGGAGCAGACCGAGGCCGAAGCGCTCCAGTGCCGGTACCAGATCCGTCTCCACGCCGCGGTCGAGCAGCGAGTAGCGGTTCTGCGCGCTCACGAACGGGGTCAGGTGGGCGGTCCGGGCGATCCAGGCCGCGTCGGCGGTCTGCCAGCCGGAGAAGTTGGAGTGCCCGATGTAGCGGACCTTGCCTGCCCGCACCAGGTCGTCGAGCGCGGCAAGCGTCTCCTCGATCGGGGTCTCCGGGTCGGGCCGATGGATCTGGTACAGGTCGATGTAGTCGGTGCCGAGCCGGCGCAGCGAGGCCTCGGCGGCCTGCACGATGTAGCGCCGGCCGCCGCGGGCGCCCCAGTCCGGCCCGTTCTGCCCCCGCGGGTCCATGCCGAACTTGGTGGCCACGATCGCCTCGTCGCGGCGGCCGCCGAGAGCGGCGCCGAGCGCCTCCTCCGAGGCGCCGGCCGGGTCGCCGTAGACGTCCGCGGTGTCGAACAGCGTGATGCCCTGGTCGAGGGCGGCGCCGACGACCTGCGCCGCGCGGGCCGCGTCGATGCGCCGCCCGAAGTTGTTGCAGCCGATGCCGACCACCGAAACGGTCAGCCCCGAGCGCCCGAGGCGCCGGTAGTGCATGTCAGTCACTCTCGTGATCCTAGGCACGCCCGCTCGACGGGAACGCGGCTCTGGGTACGCTCTGGGTGTGACGAATCCGGTGATCAGCGAGATTCTGCAGCGTGCCGCGGACGGCGGGCGGATCGGCCCGGACGAGGCGCTGCTGCTCTACACGGACGCCCCGTTCCACGAGCTCGGCGAGGCCGCCGACACGGTGCGCCGGCGCCGCTACCCGGACAACATCGTCACCTACATCATCGACCGCAACATCAACTACACCAACGTCTGCGTGACGGCCTGTAAGTTCTGCGCCTTCTACCGCGCGCCGAAGCACGCCGAGGGCTGGACCCACGACACCGAGGAGATCCTGCGCCGCTGCGCGGAGGCGGTCGACCTCGGCGCCACGCAGGTGATGCTGCAGGGCGGGCACCACCCGGACTACGGCGTCGAGTACTACGAGTCGCTGTTCTCCGCCGTGCACACCGAGTTCCCCGACCTGGTCATCCACTCGATCGGGCCGTCCGAGGTGCTGCACATGGCCAAGGTCTCCGACGTCTCGATCGACGAGGCCATCGCCCGGATCAAGGCGGCCGGCCTGGCCTCGATCGCCGGCGCCGGCGCGGAGATGCTGCCGGACCGCCCGCGCACGGCGATCGCCCCGCTCAAGGAGTCCGGCGCCCGCTGGCTGGAGGTCATGGCGGCGGCGCACCGGCAGGGCGTCTCCTCGACCGCGACGATGATGATGGGCACCGGCGAGACCAACGCCGAGCGCATCGAGCACCTGGGGCTGATCCGGGACGTGCAGGACCTGGCCGTGGCCAACGGCTACTCCGTCGAGGCCGACCTCGCTGTTTCTCATTTGGAGAAGACCGCCGGGGGTTTCCGCTCCTTCATCCCGTGGACCTACCAGCCGGAGAACAACCACCTCAAGGGGCGCACGCAGGCCACCAGCCTGGAGTACCTGCGGCTGGTCGCGGTGGCCCGGCTCTTCTTCGACAACATCCCCCACCTGCAGTCGAGCTGGCTCACGACGGGCAAGGACGTCGGGCAGGTCTCCCTGCACCTCGGCGTCGACGATCTGGGCTCGATCATGCTGGAGGAGAACGTGATCTCCTCCGCCGGCGCCCGGCACCGCTCCCGCCTCACCGAGCTGGTCCAGATGATCCGCGGCGCGGACCGCATCCCGGCGCAGCGCGACACGCAGTACCGGCACCTGCAGGTCCACTGGACCGAGGCCGACGACCCGACCGACGAGCGCGTGCAGTCCCACTTCTCCTCGATCGCCATCCCGGGCGGCGGCACGGGCCGCTCGCTCCCGCTCACCCCGGTGGCCTCGAAATGAGCCGCGCCTCCCTGGACAAGGAGCCGCGCGAGGTCGCGGCGATGTTCGACGGCGTGGCCCGCCGCTACGACCTGACCAACACCGTCATGTCCGGCGGCCGCGATCGCATGTGGCGCCGCGAGACCCGCATGGCCCTGGACCTCAAGCCCGGCGAGCTGGTCCTCGACCTGGGCGCCGGCACCGGCGTGTCGACCTCCGAGCTGGCCCGCTCCGGCGCGTTCGCGGTCGGCGCGGACATCTCGGTCGGCATGCTGCAGGCGGGCCGCGAGAAGCGCCCGGAGGTTCCGCTCCTGGCCGCCGACGCCCTCCACCTGCCCTTCGCCGACGCCACGTTCGACGCGATCACCATCTCCTTCGCGCTGCGCAACATCGCCGACACGGACGCCGCCCTGGCCGAGATGGCCCGCGTGACCAAGCCGGGCGGCCGTCTGGTGGTGTGCGAGTTCAGCAGCCCGACGTGGCGGCCGTTCCGGACCGTCTACCAGGGCTACCTGGTCGGCGCCATCCCGCAGATCGCCAAGCGGGTGTCGAGCAACCCGGACGCCTACGTGTACCTCGCCGAGTCCATCCGCGCCTGGCCGGACCAGCAGGGGCTGGCCGCGCGCATCGCGGCGAACGGGTGGCGCAAGGTGGCCTGGCGCAACCTGACGGGCGGCGTGGTGGCCATGCACCGGGGCTTCCGCATCTAGTTCGGGGGCTTTGCCCGAAAAGTCCGGTGCCTTGCGCCGCGACTTTTCGGGCTTTTCCGTGTCTCGGTCGGTCGGCCGCTCTCCTCGCCTTGGTCGGTCCGGCGCTTGCCGTGCCCCGGTCGGTCGGGCGCCTTCCGTGCGTCGGTCGGTCGGGTGTCCTCTGTGCCTCGGTCAGTCGGGCGCTTGCCTTGCCCCGGTTGTCGGGGGTCCTCCGCGCCTCGGTCAGTCGGGCCCTCGGGCGCCGTCGGCCGTCGTCGACCCTTCACTGCCGCCAGGCGCTCCACCGCCGCCGGCCTTCCACCTTCGTCGGCCTTCCGACCTCCGCTGGCCTTCGACTGCTGCCGGCCTTCCACCTTCGTCGGCCTTCCGACCTCCGCTGGCCTTCGACTGCTGCCGGCCTTCCACCTTCGTCGGCCTTCCAACCTCCGCCGGCCTTCCGCCGCGCCCTGCCTTCCGGCGCCGCCGGGCCTGCTGGTTTGCCCGCGCCGCGGGCGCCCGAGGACGGGCACCTTCAACCCGCGGCCCGCCTGCTTTCCGTCGCGCGCGCATGGCCCCGAGAATCCGCTCGAAACCGGATATAAGACCTGTCAGGCGAAAAGTCCGAAAAGTCGCGACACGGAGTGCCCGACTTTTCGGTATAACAGCCGATCTGCGTCTTTCGGGCGTTTGCCGACGTGGGGAACGCCACGTCCAGAGCCGTCGCCGACCGGCTGACCAGGCCGGAGTGCCGCGGAAAGCAAGGAGCGCCCCTACTCACGATTGCCGTGCGGTGACCGTCCGTAGACGTACAAGCTATGCCTGTGGACAACCTCACCCGCGCCGGGCGACAAGCCCGCCATGGTGACCGACCGGGTGAAAAATTAGGGTCGCCTTACCGACAGTGGGGCTGTTCACGGTTCTAGACTGCTCCACGGATGACTTTGTGAAGACTTTCACGAACGCAGAATGAGTGGCCAGAAGGGGGTGACAGACGTGACCGACATCAGGAAAGACGCGGATGTCATCGTCGTCGGCGCCGGGCCTGGCGGTTCCGCCACGGCGTTCCATCTGGCCCGCCACGGGCTGCAGGTCCTGCTGCTGGAGAAGACCGAGTTCCCGCGCGAGAAGGTGTGCGGCGACGGGCTGACGCCCCGCGCGGTCAAGCAGCTGATCAAGATGGGCATCGACACCACCGAGGAGAAGGGCTGGCTGCGCAACCGCGGCCTGCGCGTCATCGGCGGCGGGGTGCGCCTCGAGCTGGACTGGCCCGACCTCGCCAGCTTCCCGGACTACGGGCTGACCCGGACCCGGATGGACTTCGACCAGATGCTCGCCACCGCCGCGACCGACGCGGGCGCCGTGCTGCGGTGCGGGACGAACGTCACCGGGCCGATCCTGGACCGCACCGGGCGGGTCGTCGGGGTCACCGCGACCGGGCCCGACAAGGCGCCGCTGGAGTTCCGCGCGCCGCTGACCATCGCCGCCGACGGAGTGTCCGGCCGGCTCGCCCTCGCGCTGGGCATCGCCAAGCGCGACGACCGGCCGATGGGCGTGGCGGTACGGCAGTACTTCCGCAGCGAGACCCGCCACGACGACGACTACCTGGAGTCCTGGCTCGAGCTGCGCAGCCGGGAGTCCGGCGACAACCTCCTGCCGGGCTACGGCTGGATCTTCGGCCTCGGCGACGGCCGCGTCAACGTCGGCCTGGGCGTGCTGAACAGCAGCGTCGCCTACGGCAAGACCAACTACAAGACGCTGCTCGCCGACTGGCTGGACAACACGCCGGCCGACTGGGGCCTGTCCGACCCGGCCAATGCCGACGGCAAGGCCCAGGGTGCGGCGCTGCCGATGGGCTTCAACCGGGTGCCGCACTACTCCCGGGGCGTGCTGCTCGTCGGCGACACCGGTGGCATGGTCAACCCCTTCAATGGTGAGGGGATCGCCTACGCCATGGAGTCCGGCGAGCTGGCGGCGGAGATCGCCGTCCAGGCGATGGCCCGCCCGCAGGGCACCGCGCGCGAGCGGGTGCTCGCCAACTACCCCACCGAGCTCAAGGCCCGCTACGGCGGTTACTACCGGCTCGGGAACGTGTTCGTGAAGCTCATCGGCAATCCGCAGGTCATGCGGATCGCCACGAAGCACGGCATGCCACACCCAACCCTCATGCGGTTCGTGCTGAAGCTCCTCGCCAACCTCACCGACCCGCGGGGCGGCGACGCGATGGACCGCGTGATCAACGCGATGACCCGGCTGGCGCCAGCCGCCTGATCATTAAAGGCACTGGCCAAAGCCACATTTGGGGTCCCCCGGACGAAGCCGTCCAGGCATTACCGAATAGTGTTAAACCGCATACAGCTTGAGTGGTCCCCCGGGGCTGACTGCCTCATGGGCTCGCCGAAAGGACGGAGCAGCACGATGTCGCTCGCGCCGTACGTACCGATTATCGGGCTCTTCGCCCTCGCCGCCGCGTTCGCCTTGTTCTCGGTCGCGGTCGCGCCCTTCGTGGGGCCGCGCCGCTTCAACAAGGCCAAGCTGGACGCCTACGAGTGCGGCATCGAGCCCACCCCGCAGCCCGTCGGCGGGGGCCGCTTCCCGGTCAAGTTCTACCTGACCGCGATGCTGTTCATCGTCTTCGACATCGAGATCATCTTCCTGTACCCGTGGGCCGTGAACTACGACGCGCTCGGCCTCTTCGGGTTCGTGGAGATGGTGCTGTTCATCGTCACCGTGTTCGTCGCGTTCGCCTACGTGTGGCGCCGCGGCGGGCTGGATTGGGACTGAGCCATGGGCATCGAGGAAAAGGTACCGACCGGCGTCCTGCTGACGACCGTCGAGAAGCTGGTGAACTGGTCGCGCAAAGCCAGCTTCTGGCCGGCCACCTTCGGCCTGGCCTGCTGCGCCATCGAGATGATGGCGACCGGCGCCGCGCGCTACGACCTGGCGCGCTTCGGCATGGAGGTCTTCCGGGCCAGCCCCCGCCAGGCCGACCTGATGATCGTCGCCGGCCGGGTGAGCCAGAAGATGGCCCCGGTCCTGCGCCAGATCTACGACCAGATGCCGGAGCCCAAGTGGGTGCTCTCCATGGGCGTCTGCGCCTCCAGCGGCGGCATGTTCAACAACTACGCGATCGTCCAGGGCGTGGACCACATCGTCCCCGTGGACATGTACCTGCCGGGCTGCCCGCCGCGGCCGGAGATGCTCATCGACGCCATCCTGCGCCTGCACGACAAGGTCATGGCCGAGCCGCTGGGTGACCGGCGCCGCCGCATGATCGAGGCGCGGGTCGAGCGCGAGGGCGCGCCGGTGGTGGCCCCGGGCGCGATGCCGTCGAGCTACCGCTTCGACAAGGCCAAGCGCGCCGAGTGGACCAAGGCCGCCGCCTCGGGTCGCGAAGAGCAGCTGCGCATCCAGAAGTGGATGGAAGAGCGGGCGAACCTGTCCGGAGGATCGAAGTGACTGAAGTAGAGCCGGTCGGCGCCGAGCTCGGCGCCCCCGCCCAGACGCCGCCGTCGGGCGGGGCCGGGCGCGGCATGTTCGGCGTGCAGGGCACCGGCGACACCTCGGGCTTCGGCGGCCTGCGCCGCCGGCGCGCGGCCGAGCTCGACTCCCCGCGCCCGTTCGGCGGCGAGTTCGACGAGGTCGTCGACGCGCTGGAGGAGGCCTACCCGGGCTTCAACGACGCGATCGAGCGGATCGTGGTCGACCGCGGCGAGCTCACGCTGCACATCGTGCCGGAGCGCATCGCCGAGGTCTGCCAGGCGATGCGGGACGACGCGGCGCTGCGCTTCGAGCTGTGCTCCTCGGTGTCCGGCGTGGACTACCTGGGCTCCGACGGCCGTCGGCTGCACGCGGTCTACCACCTGACCTCGATGACCTTCCGCCGCCGGGTCCGCCTCGAGTGCGCGGTCACCGTCGAGGACCCGCACCTGCCGAGCGTCACGCAGATCTACCCGACCGCCGACTGGCAGGAGCGGGAGACGTACGACATGTTCGGCATCATCTTCGACGGCCACCCGAACCTGACCCGGATCCTGATGCCGGACGACTGGGAGGGCTTCCCGCAGCGGAAGGACTACCCGCTCGGCGGCGTCCCGGTCGAGTACAAGGGTGCGGAGATCCCGCCGCCGGACCAGCGGAGGAGTTACCAGTGACCACCGATTACGCGGCCTCCCGCGAGACCACCGAGGGCCGGGTCTTCACCGTCACCGGCGGGGACTGGGACTCGGTTGTCAACGAGGCCGGCTCCGAAGAGCGCATCGTCGTCAACATGGGCCCGCAGCACCCGTCCACGCACGGCGTGCTCCGCCTGGTCCTCGAGCTCGAGGGCGAGACCGTCATCGAGGCGAGGACCGTCATCGGGTACCTCCACACGGGCATCGAGAAGAACCTGGAGTTCCGCAACTGGACCCAGGGCACCACGTTCGTGACCCGCATGGACTACCTGGCGCCGATCTTCAACGAGGCCGGCTACTGCATGGCGGTGGAGAAGCTCCTCGGCATCGAGGACCAGATCACCCAGCGCGCCAAGACGATCCGCGTGCTCATGATGGAGCTCAACCGGATCTCGTCCCACCTGGTCTGGCTCGCCACGACCGGCATGGAGCTCGGCGCCCTGTCGATGATGATCTACGGGTTCCGCGAGCGCGAGTACATCCTCGACATCTTCGAGATGGTCTCCGGCCTGCGGATGAACATGGCGTACGTCCGCCCGGGCGGCCTGGCCCAGGACCTCACGGACGAGGCGATCGTCAAGATCCGCGAGCTGCTCGGCTGGATGCCCGACCGCATCGACATGTACGAGGACCTGCTCTCCGGCAACACGATCTGGCGCGAGCGGACGCAGGGCGTCGCGGTACTCGACGCGACCGGGTGCCTGGCCCTGGGCATCACCGGGCCGGTGCTGCGCTCGGCCGGGCTCGGCTGGGACATCCGCAAGCAGCAGCCGTACTGCGACTACGAGACCTACGACTTCGAGGTCCCCACGGAGCCGACCGGCGACGCCTGGGGCCGCTACAAGGTCCGGCTCAACGAGATGCGCCAGTCGCTGCGGATCGTTCAGCAGGCGATGGACCGGCTGGAGCCGGGTCCGATCATGATCGCCGACAAGAAGATCTCGTGGCCCGCGCAGCTCGCGGTGGGCGGCGACGGCCTGGGCAACTCCCTGGAGCACGTCGCGAAGATCATGGGCCAGTCGATGGAGGCCCTGATCCACCACTTCAAGCTGGTGACCGAGGGCTTCCGGGTGCCGGCCGGCCAGGTCTACGTGCCGATCGAGGCGCCCCGCGGCGAGCTCGGCGTGCACGCGATCTCCGACGGTGGCACGCGCCCGTTCCGGGTGCACTACCGGGAGCCCAGCTTCGTCAACCTGCAGGCGATCCCGGCGATGGCGGAGGGCGGCCTGCTGGCCGACGTCATCGTTGGCGGCGCCTCGCTCGACCCCGTCATGGGTGGGTGTGATCGTTAATGGTGTTCAGTGAGGTCACGCGCGAGCGCGCGCAGCAGATCATCGCGCGCTACCCCGAGGGCCGCTCGCGCTCCGCGCTCCTGCCGCTGCTGCACCTGGTGCAGTCGGAGGAGGGTTACGTGTCCCCGGACGGCGTCGCCTTCTGCGCCGAGATCCTGGGGATCACCAAGGCCCAGGTGGGCGCGGTCGCGACGTTCTACACCATGTACAAGCGCAAGCCGACCGGCGACTGGCTGGTGAGCGTCTGCACGAACACGATGTGCGGCGTGCTCGGTGGCGACAAGGCCTACCAGGCCCTGAGCGAGTACCTCGGGGTCGGGCACGACGAGACGACGGCCGACGGCAAGATCACCCTCGAGCACGCCGAGTGCCTCGCGGCCTGCGACTACGCGCCGGTCATGACGGTCAACTACGAGTTCTTCGACCAGGTGACCGACGAGACCGCGCTGTCGCTGGTCAAGCAGCTGCAGAACGGTGACCGGCCGCAGCCCACCCGCGGCACCCGGCTCTGCACGCTCAAGGAGATGGCGGTGCAGCTCGCGGGCTTCGCCGACGACCGGGGCGACGACGTCATCGCCGACGGGCCGGCCGGGGAGCCGACGCTCTCCGGTAACCGCCTGGCCGAGCGCTTCGGGATCGCGGTGCCGGGCTTCGACCCGGAGACGCCCATCGCCAAGAAGGACGAGGCGAAGTCATGACGTACCAGCCCTCGCAGGAGTCGCTGTCGAAGCTCACGCCGGTGCTGACCAAGCGCTGGCTGTCGCCGGACGCGTGGAAGATCGACGTGTACGAGCGGCTCGACGGCTACACGGCGCTGCGCAAGGCGCTCAAGGCCCACCCGGACGACCTCATCCAGCTGGTCAAGGACTCGGGCCTGCGCGGCCGCGGCGGCGCCGGCTTCCCGACCGGCATGAAGTGGGGCTTCATCCCGCAGAACGACGGCAAGCCGCACTACCTCGTGGTCAACGCCGACGAGGGCGAGCCGGGCACCTGCAAGGACCTGCCGCTGATGATGGCCGACCCGCACGCGCTGGTCGAGGGCGTCATCATCGCCTCGTACGCCATCCGCGCCAACTTCGCCGCGATCTACATCCGCGGCGAGGCGGTGCACGCGGCCCGCCGGCTGCGCGCGGCTGTCCAGCAGGCCTACGCCAAGGGGTACCTCGGCGAGAACATCCTCGGCAGCGGCTTCTCCCTGGACCTGGTCGTGCACAGCGGCGCGGGCGCGTACATCTGCGGCGAGGAGACCGCGCTGCTCGACTCGCTGGAGGGCTACCGCGGCCAGCCCCGGCTCCGGCCGCCCTTCCCGGCGACGCACGGCCTCTACGCCTCGCCCACGGTCGTCAACAACGTCGAGACGATCGCCAGCGTGCCGTACATCGTGCTCGGCGGCTCGGCGTGGTTCCGCAGCATGGGCACGGAGAAGTCGCCCGGCCCGAAGATCTACTCGATCTCCGGCCGGGTGAACCACCCCGGGCAGTACGAGTGCGGCCTCGGCGTCACGCTCCGCCAGCTCATCGACCTGGCGGGCGGGATGCAGCCCGGCCACACGCTGAAGTTCTGGACGCCGGGTGGCTCCTCGACGCCGCTGCTCACCGACGAGCACCTCGACACGCCGATGGACTTCGAGGGCATGGCGGGCGCCGGCACGATGCTCGGCACCACGGCGGTGCAGGTCTTCTCCGACCTCGACGACGTCGTCTACGCCACCTACCGCTGGATCGCGTTCTACCACCACGAGTCCTGCGGCAAGTGCACGCCGTGCCGCGAGGGCAACTACTGGATGGTCCGCATCCTGCACCGCATCCTGGCCGGTCAGGGCACCCACCAGGACCTCGAGACGCTGCTGGATGCGTGCGACAACCTGCTGGGCCGCTCGTTCTGCGCGCTCGGCGACGGTGCGACCAGCCCGGTGACGTCCTCGATCAAGTACTTCAAGCAGGACTACCTGGACTACATCGAGGGCCGCAAGGCGCCGATGTTCCACGGCGAGCTCGTAGGAGCCCACTGATGACCGACGTTGCACCGAAGGTCGATCTCGTCAAGCTGACGATCGACGGCGTCGAGGTGGAGGTGCCCAAGGGCACGCTCGTCATCCGGGCCGCCGAGCAGATCGGCATCTCCATCCCGCGCTTCTGCGACCACCCGCTGCTGGCCCCGGCCGGCGCCTGCCGCCAGTGCCTGGTCGACGTCGAGGGCCAGCGCAAGCCGGTCGCCTCGTGCACCCAGCCGGTGGCCGAGGGCATGGTGGTCAAGACCCAGGTGACCTCCGACGTGGCCAAGAAGGCCCAAGAGGGCATCATGGAGTTCCTCCTGATCAACCACCCGCTCGACTGCCCGGTCTGCGACAAGGGCGGCGAGTGCCCCCTGCAGAACCAGGCGATGAGCAACGGGCAGGCCGAGTCCCGGTTCGTGGAGCACAAGCGGGAGTACCCCAAGCCGCTGCCGATCAGCACCCAGGTGCTGCTCGACCGCGAGCGCTGCGTGCTGTGCCAGCGCTGCACCCGCTTCTCCGACGAGATCGCCGGCGACAAGTTCATCGACCTGATGGAGCGCTCGTCCAACGAGCAGATCGGCGTCTTCCGCGGCGACCCCGACTCGCCTGAGTCGGACGCGCCGTTCAACAGCTACTTCTCCGGCAACACCATCCAGATCTGCCCGGTCGGCGCGCTGACCAGCTCGCAGTACCGCTTCCGCGCCCGCCCCTTCGACCTGGTCTCCACGCCCAGCACCTGCGAGCACTGCGCCGCCGGCTGCGACCAGCGGGCCGACCACCGCCGGGGCAAGGTCATGCGCCGCCTCGCCGGCGACGACCCGGCGGTGAACGAGGAGTGGAACTGCGACAAGGGGCGCTTCGCGTTCCAGTACGTCACGGCCACCGACCGCCTCACCACCCCGCTGGTGCGCGACCGCAAGACCGGTGAGCTGCGCACGGCCAGCTGGCCGGAGGCGCTGACGGTGGCGGCCGAGGGGCTCGCCGCGGCGAAGGCCAACGGCGGCGTCGGGGTCCTGGCCGGCGGCCGGCTGACCGTCGAGGACGCCTACGCGTACTCCAAGTTCGCCCGGGTGGCGCTGGAGACCAACGACATCGACTTCCGCGCCCGGCCGCTGTCGGCGGAGGAGACCGAGTTCCTCGGCTCCCACGTCGTCGGGCGGACCGAGGTGACCTACGCGGACATCGAGCGGGCCCCCGCGGTGGTCTTCGTCGGGCTGGAGCCCGAGGAAGAGTGCCCGATCATCTTCCTGAGGACCCGCAAGGCGTACCTCAAGCGGGCCCTGCCGAGCTTCGCGGTGGCCCCGTTCGTGAGCCGCGGCTTCGCCAAGATCGGCGCGACCGTCCTGCTGACCGCGCCGGGCGCCGAGGCGGAGGTGCTCGGCCAGTCCGAGCAGCTGCGCGAGGCGCTCTCGGCCGAGGGCGCGATCCTCTTCGTCGGCGAGCGGCTGGCGAGCGTGCCCGGCGGCCTGTCCGCCGCGGCCCGGCTGGCCGAGTCCACCGGCGCCCGGCTGGCCTGGGTGCCGCGCCGGGCCGGCGACCGGGGCGCGGTCGAGGCCGGCGTCCTGCCGACCCTGCTCCCCGGCGGCCGCCAGGTCTTCGACCCGGCCGCGCGCAGCGAGGTCGCCATCGCCTGGTCGCTCGATGCGGGCGTGCTGCCCAGCGCCTCGGGCCGCGACACCGACGGCATCGTCGCCGCCGCCCGCGAGGGCCGGCTCGGCGCGCTGGTCGTCGGCGGCGTCGACCCGGCCGACCTGGCCGACCCGACCGCCGCCGAGGAGGCCCTCGACAACGTCGGCTTCCTGGTCAGCCTCGAGCTGCGGATGAGCGCGGTGTCCAAGCGGGCCGACGTGGTCCTGCCGATCGCCCCGGCGGTCGAGAAGGCCGGCTCCTACGTCAACTGGGAGGGCCGGGTCCGCCCGTTCGGCACGGTGCTGAAGACCCAGGCCATGAGCGACGCCCGCGTGCTCGACGCGCTGGGCCGCGAGCTCGGCGTCCAGCTCGGCGTCGGCGACGTGGCCGCGGTCCGCGCGCAGCTGGCGGCGCTCGCGCAGCTGCCGCTGCCGGGCACGGTCTCGACCGGCACGATCGGCGCGGGCAACCCGAGCATCGTGCGCGGCACGGCGCCGGACGTCGCCCCGGGCGAGCCGGTCCAGCCGGGCCGCGGGCAGGCGGTCCTCGCCTCCTGGCACCACCTGATCGACGGCGGCTCGCTGCAGGACGGCGACGGCCACCTGGCCGGCACCGCCCGCCCCGCCGTGGTCCGGCTCTCCAAGAGCACCGCGGCCGACCTGGGCGTGGTGGACGGGGACGCGGTAACCGTCGGCACCGAGCGGGGTGCGATCACCCTGCCGGCGCTCGTCACCGACATGGTCGACGGGGTTGTGTGGATCCCGACGAACTCACCGGGCTCGACCCTGCGCCGCACGCTCGGCGTCACCGAGGGCGCGCTGGTCGAGATCAGCACTGGGGGTAGCGCAAAATGACGCCTCTCGCCGCGTACGGCAACCTGGACCAGTTCGGCAAGGACCCCTGGTGGCTGGTGCTCGCGAAGGTCATCGTGATCTTCGCGTTCCTGGTCGTCATGACGCTCTTCGCCATCTGGTACGAGCGCCGGGTCGTCGCCCGGATGCAGGTTCGCCCCGGCCCGAACCGCAACGGCCCCTTCGGCCTGCTGCAGTCGCTGGCCGACGGCCTGAAGCTGGCCTTCAAGGAAGACATCATGCCGCGGCTGGCGGACAAGGTGGTGTTCTTCTTCGCGCCGGTCGTCTCGACCGTCACCGCGTTCACCGCCTTCTCGGTCATCCCGTTCGGCCCGTCGGTGTCGATCTTCGGCACCCACACGCCGCTGCAGCTCACCGATATCCCGGTGGCGGTCCTGCTGGTGCTGGCCTGCTCCTCGATGGGCATCTACGGCGTGGTGCTGGGCGGCTGGGCCTCCGGCTCGACGTACCCGCTGCTCGGCGGTCTTCGCTCGAGCGCCCAGATGATCTCCTACGAGGTCGCGATGGGCCTCTCGATCGTCTCGGTCTTCATGGTGTCCGGCTCGATGTCGACCTCGCAGATCGTGGCGGCCCAGGCGGGCAACGGCAGCGCCGAGTTCCTCGGCATGCACTGGGACCTCCCGGCCTGGTACGCCATCCTGCTGCTGCCCAGCTTCCTGATCTACTTCACGTCGGCGGTCGGCGAGACCAACCGCGCGCCGTTCGACCTCCCCGAGGCCGAGTCCGAGCTGGTCGGTGGCTTCCACACCGAGTACTCGTCGCTGAAGTTCGCGCTGTTCTTCCTGGCCGAGTACGTCAACATGGTCACCGTCTCGGGCCTGTGCACCACGCTGTTCCTCGGCGGCTGGCGCGCCCCGTGGCCGATCTCCCTCTGGGACGGCGCGAACCACGGATGGTGGCCCGTGCTGTGGTTCACCATCAAGGTGCTGCTGCTGCTGTTCGTGTTCGTCTGGCTCCGCGGCACCCTGCCCCGGCTGCGCTACGACCAGTTCATGCGCTTCGGCTGGAAGGTGCTCATCCCGGCCAACCTGGTCTGGATCCTGACGCTGTCCGGCGTCCGGCTCGTGACGGGGCACAACGAGCTGAGCGCCGGCACCAAGACGGGCGTGTGGGTCGGCATCGGCGCGCTGCTGCTGCTGGTGATCGTGCTGGTCGGCCTGCAGCGGGCGCGCCGCGCCCCGGTGGCGGAGTCGACGCCGGTGGACCCGGGCGGCCGCGTCGGCGGCGAGAAGGGCTTCCCGTTGCCGCCGCTGAACCTCGAGGTGCCGCCCAGCCCGCGGGCCAAGCGCGTGATCGTCGAGCGGGAAACCGTCCCGACCGGCAAGGAGAGCTGACGTGTCTATTGGTGGAACCCTGAAGGGCTTCGGGGTCACCTTCTCGCACATGTTCAAGAAGGTGGTCACCGAGGAGTACCCGGAGCAGCGCAAGCCGCCCGCCCCGCGGTACCACGGCCGGCACATTCTCAACCGCTGGCCGGACGGGCTGGAGAAGTGCATCGGCTGCGAGCTGTGCGCTTGGGCCTGCCCCGCTGACGCGATCTACGTCGAGGGCGCGGACAACACCGAGGACGAGCGGTTCTCGCCCGGTGAGCGCTACGCCCAGACGTACCAGATCAACTACGCCCGCTGCATCTTCTGCGGGCTGTGCATCGAGGCCTGCCCGACCCGCTCGCTCACCATGAGCAACGAGTATGAGCTGGCCCGCGACAACCGCCGCGACCTGATCTTCACCAAGGAGCAGCTGCTCGCGCCGCTGCTGCCGGGGATGGAGCGCCCGCCGCACGACATGCGCCTGGGCGACACCGAGAAGGACTACTACGTCGGCTCGCTGGAGAACCCCGGCACTTCCGCGGGGGCCGAGCGGTACAAGGGGGTCCACTCGTGACCACTGACCTGGCGGTGCACACGCTGGCCTCGGCCGGCGACGTGAAGGGCGGTGAGGCCGTCACCTTCTGGATCCTGGCCCCACTCGCCGTTCTCGGCGCCATCGGCATGGTCTGGGCCCGCAACGCCGTGCACTCGGCACTGTCGCTGATCATCACGATGCTGTCCCTGGGCGTGTTCTACATCCTCCAGGCCGGCCCGTTCATCGGCATGGTGCAGATCATCGTCTACACCGGCGCGATCATGATGCTGTTCCTGTTCGTGCTGATGCTGGTCGGTCGCGACTCCTCGGACTCGCTGATCGAGACCCTGCGCGGGCAGCGGATGGCGGCCAGCCTGCTGGGCATCGGCCTGGCGCTGCTGCTGGGCATCGGCCTCTACCGGGCGCTCGGCGACGTCAGCCCGAAGGGCCTGAGCGAGGCCAACGCGGCCGGCAACGTCATCGGCATCTCCCGGCTGCTGTTCACCCGGTACGTCTGGGTCTTCGAGGTCACCTCGGCGCTGCTGATCACCGCCGCCGTCGGCGCGATGATCCTGGCGCACGTCGAGAAGCGCAAGGAAGACAAGGTCAGCCAGCCGGAGCAGATGCTGGCCCGGTTCCGGCCCGGCAACTACCCGGCCCCGAAGCCCGGCCCCGGCGTCTTCGCCGGCTCGGACTCGGTGGCCACGCCGGCCCGGCTGCCCGACGGCACGCCGTCCGACCGCAGCATCTCCAAGATCCTGCCGACCCGGGAGTTGACGTCCGCTGACGTCGCACCGAAGGGGACCGAGAAGTGACACCGACGTACTACATCGTCCTCGCGGCGATCCTGTTCACGATCGGCGCGGTGGGCGTACTCATCCGCCGCAACGCCATCGTGCTGTTCATGTGCATCGAGTTGATGCTGAACGCGGCCAACCTCGCGCTGGTCACGTTCAGCCGGATCAACGGCACGCTCGACGGGCAGATCATGGCGTTCTTCGTCATGGTCGTGGCGGCGGCTGAGGTCGTCGTCGGCCTGGCGATCATCATGTCGATCTTCCGGACTCGGCGCTCGGCAAGCGTCGACGACGCGAACCTGCTGAAGTACTAAAGGAGCGGGTGGTGGAAACAATCGCCTACTCGGCGGCGACGGGGTGGCTGCACTCGTTCTGGCTGCTCCCGACGATCCCGCTGGCCAGCGCGGCAGTGCTGCTGCTGCTCGGCAAGCGGGCCGACCGCTGGGGTCACTGGCTCGGCGTGCTCAGCGTCGCGGTCTCGTTCGTCCTCGGCCTGACGTACTTCTTCTCGCTGCGCGGGCTCGAGAACCGCAACGGCGTCGAGCTGAAGCTGTGGGACTACATCGGCGTCGGGAGCTTCCACGTCGACATGGGCCTGCTCTTCGACCCGCTGTCGGCGATGTTCGTCCTGCTCATCACCGGCGTCGGCTCGCTGATCCACCTCTACGCGGTCGGCTACATGGAGCACGACCCCGGCCGGCGCAAGTTCTTCGGCTACTTCAACCTGTTCATCGCGGCGATGCTGTTGCTGGTCCTCGGCAACAACTACGTGATGCTGTACTTCGGCTGGGAGGGCGTCGGCCTCGCCTCCTACCTGCTGATCTCCTTCTGGTACCTGCGCCCCAGCGCGGCCACCGCCGGTAAGAAGGCGTTCCTGATGAACCGCGTCGGTGACGCGGGCTTCGCGATCGCGATCTTCATCATGTTCGCGTACCTCGGCACGGTGAACTACTCCGAGGTGTTCAACAGCGTGCACGGCCTGGGCAAGGGCACGGTCCTGGCGATCGCCCTCCTGCTGCTGCTCGGCGCGGCCGGCAAGTCCGGCCAGTTCCCGCTGCAGGCATGGCTCCCGGACGCGATGGAGGGCCCGACCCCGGTCTCGGCCCTGATCCACGCGGCCACGATGGTGACCGCGGGCGTCTACCTGATCGCCCGCTCGCACCCGATCTTCGACGCCTCGCCCGACGCGCAGACCGTGGTGGTCTGCGTCGGCGCGCTGACGCTGCTGATCGGCTGCATCATCGGCTGCGCCAAGGACGACATCAAGCGGGTGCTCGCCTGGTCGACGGTGAGCCAGATCGGGTACATGTTCCTGGGCGTCGGGCTCGGCGGCGGGGCCTACGCCCTCGCCCTGATCCACCTGCTCGCGCACGGCTTCTTCAAGGCCGGCATGTTCCTCGGGGCGGGCTCGGTCATGCACGGCATGCACGACCAGACCGACATCCGCCGCTTCGGCGGGCTCTGGAAGTACATGAAGATCACCTGGGTCACGTTCGGCCTGGGCTGGCTCGCGATCATCGGCATGTTCCCGTTCTCCGGCTTCTTCTCGAAGGAGCCGATCATCGCGGCGGCCTTCGAGCGTGAGGGCTGGCAGGGCTGGCTCTTCGGCGGTGCGGCCCTGCTCGGCGCGGCCCTGACCGCGTTCTACATGACGCGGCTGTTCTGGCTGACCTTCCACGGCCCGGAGCGCTGGACCGACGACATCAAGCACCCGCACGAGTCGCCCGCGGTCATGACGATCCCGCTGATCATTCTGGCTGTCGGCTCGGTCGCGGCCGGTGGGCTGCTGGCCTCGTCGGTGCCCGACTGGCTGACGCCGGTCTACGGCGCCGAGCACGTCACGCACGAGCCGGTCATCGCGCACTGGCTGATCACCACGCTGTCGCTGGTGTTCACCGTGGTGGCCGCCGCGCTCGCGATCGTGCTGTTCAACAAGGGCACGGCCCTGCAGGAGCAGCCCGCCGGTGCGCTGGTCACCGCCGCTCGCCGCAACCTGTACACGGACTCGTTCAATGAGATCGTGTTCGAGGCGCCGGGCCGGTACCTGACCCGGGCCCTGGTCTACCTCGACAACCGTGGCATCGACGGGCTGGTCAACGGCCTTGCCGCGGGCATCGGCGGCGGATCGGGCCGAATGCGCCGGGCCCAGACCGGGTTCGTGCGCTCGTACGCCCTGTCCATCCTCGGAGGTGCGGTGCTCGTGGTGGCCGCCACGCTTGCGGTGAGGTTCGGATGAGCCACTTCCCTTACCTGACCGTCCTCACGGCCGCGCCGCTCGTCGGCGCGGTGGGGGTCGCGCTGCTGCCGAAGGACAAGCCCGAACTCGCCAAGCGCGCCGCGCTGGCCTGGTCGGTCGTCGTCTTCGGCCTCGGCGTCGGCCTCTGGACCCAGTTCAAGCCCAACGGCGACCGCTTCCAGATGCGCGACTCGTGGACCTGGATCCCGCAGTGGGGGGCCAAGTTCACGTTCGCCGTGGACGGCATAGCCCTGGTCATGATCGCGCTGATCGCCCTGCTCGTGCCCCTGGTCATCCTGGCCTCCTGGCACGACGCCGAGCAGAGCAAGCGGTCGGTCCCGGCGTACTTCGCCCTCCTGCTCGCCCTCGAGTGCACGATGATCGGCGTCTTCGCCGCCCAGGACGTGTTCCTGTTCTACGTGTTCTTCGAGGTCATGCTCGTGCCGATGTACTTCCTCATCGGCTCCTACGGCGGGCAGCACAAGCAGTACGCCGCGGTGAAGTTCTTCCTCTACTCACTGCTCGGCGGCCTGTTCATGCTGGCCGCGCTGGTCGGGCTGTGGGTGCTGGGCGGGCAGACCTTCGACTGGCAGACCCTGGTCAACGCCGACTTCTCGGTCAACACCGAGCGCTGGCTGTTCCTCGGGTTCTTCGTCGCGTTCGCGATCAAGGCGCCGTTCTTCCCGTTCCACACCTGGCTACCCGACGCTGGTGGGGCCGCCCCGGCCGGGGCCGCCGCGCTGCTCGTCGGCGTCCTGGACAAGGTCGGCACCTTCGGCATCCTGCGGTACTGCCTCCCGCTGTTCCCGCGGGCGTCGAAGGAATTCGCCTGGCTCGGGCTCACGCTCGCGCTCGTCGGCATCATCTACGGCGCGCTGGTGGCGATCGGGCAGAAGGACCTCAAGCGGCTGGTGTCGTACACCTCGATCGCGCACTTCGGCTTCATCGGCGTCGGCATCTTCGCCTTCACCACCCAGGCCGGCACCGGCGCGGTCCTCTACATGGTCAACCACGGCCTGGCGACCGGCCTGCTGTTCCTGGTCGTGGGCATGCTGGTGGCCCGCCGCGGCAGCGCCCTGGTGACCGACTTCGGCGGCGCGGGCAAGCTCATGCCGGTGCTCGCCGGGATCTTCTTCATCGCCGGCCTCGCCTCCCTGGCGCTGCCCGGCACCTCGCCCTTCGTCTCCGAGTTCCTGGTCCTCATCGGCACGTTCACGGTGAACAAGACGGTCGCGATCATCGCCACCGCCGGCATCATCCTGGCCGCCGGTTACGTGCTCTGGATGATCCAGCGCACCACGCAGGGCACCCCGAACCCGAAGCTGGCCGAGATCAAGGCCATGGGTCGCGACCTGTCGGTGCGCGAGGCCGTGGTGGTCGCTCCCCTGATCGCATTGATCCTGCTGCTGGGCTTCTACCCCAAGCCGCTGACCGACGTGATCAACCCGGCGGTGAAGGCGACCATGCAGGACGTCGGCAGGACCGACCCGAAAGCCACCGTGGGTACCGTGGAGGCCGGCAAGTGAACGACAAACTCCAACTGCCGCATCTGGACTACGCGGCCCTCGCCCCGATGCTGATCCTCTTCGGCGTCGCGTGCATCGGGGTCCTGGTCGAGGGCTTCGTCCCCAAGCGGGTGCGGCACAGCGTCCAGCTCACGCTGGCGCTCGCCGGCCTCGTGGCCGCGCTGGTCATGGTGATCCGCCAGGGTGACAAGCCGGTGATCACGGCCGCGAGCGCGGTCGCGATCGACAAGCCGGGCCTGTTCCTGTCGGGCGCGATCATCGTGCTGGGCATCGTGGCGCTGCTGCTCATCGGCGAGCGCACGCTGGAGCCGGGCGGCGCGTTCGTAGCGCAGGCCGCGGTCACCGCCAACACCGACCGCGACCGCGAGCAGGCGGCCCGCGTCGGCGGCGCGACCGAGGTCTTCCCGCTGGCGATGTTCGCCCTCGGCGGCATGCTGCTGTTCAGCACGGCCAACGACCTGCTGACCATGTTCGTCGCGCTCGAGGTCTTCTCGCTGCCGCTGTACCTGCTGTGCGCGCTGGCTCGCCGCCGGCGGCTGCTGTCGCAGGAGGCCGCGATGAAGTACTTCCTCCTGGGCTCCTTCGCCTCGGCGTTCTTCCTATTCGGCATCGCGCTGGTCTACGGCTACGCCGGACAGGTCGACTTCAAGGCGATCTCGACGGCCGTGCACGCCGGGGGCAAGGACGACATCCTGCTGTACGTCGGCCTGGCCATGCTGGCGATCGGCCTGCTCTTCAAGGCGGCCGCCGTGCCGTTCCACGTGTGGACGCCCGACGTCTACCAGGGCGCCCCGACGCCGATCACGGCGCTCATGGCCGCCTGCACCAAGGTCGCCGCGTTCGGCGGGCTGCTGCGGCTGGTCTACGTCGGCTTCGAGGGCACCAAGTGGACGATCCAGCCGGTCCTCGGAACGATCGCGGTGCTCACCATGATCGTCGGGGCGATCCTTGCGGTCACCCAGACCGACATCAAGCGCCTCCTGGCCTACTCGTCGATCGCGAACGCCGGATACCTGCTCATCGGCGTCATCTCGCTCAACGACAAGGGCCTGTCCAGCTCGCTGTTCTACCTGGTGGCGTACGGCTTCACCGTGCTCGCCGCGTTCGGCGTGGTGACGCTGGTGCGCGACGCCGACGGGGAGGCCACCCACCTGTCGCGCTGGGCCGGGCTCGGGCGGCGCTCGCCGCTGTACGCCTCGCTCTTCACCTTCATCCTGCTGGCCTTCGCCGGCCTCCCGCTGACCAGCGGCTTCACCGCCAAGGTGGGCGTGTTCGCGGCGGCCGTGGACGGCAACCAGACCTGGCTGGTGATCGCCGGCGTGGTGAGTTCCGCCATCCTGGCCTTCCCTTACCTGCGGGTCGTCGTCATGATGTGGCTGTCCGAGCCGGGTGAGTCGACGCCGGCCGTGTCCATCCCGGGCGCCATGACGGCGGCCGCGCTGGTCATCGGCACGGTGGCGACGCTGGTGCTGGGCGTGGCGCCGGGCGCGCTGCTCGAAGTGACGCAGAACGCCGGTAGATTCCTCAGCTAGGTAGGCTCTCAGTACGACAGTGACGTCCCCCGTGGGTGCCCACGTGGGGACGTCCCTGTATCAGCAGTCGGAAGTTCGTATGGCATCGTTGGAGCTGTGGTGAGTACGGGAACCGTGCAGTCGAGCGCCTCGGTCGGGCTGACCCTTGCCGACCCGCAGCTGGAGGCCGGCATGGCCGCCTACCTGCGTGACGTCGAGGTGGTGCTGATCGACTCGGTCCACAGCGCCAACCCGCTGGTCACCGAGGCGGCCAGGCACCTGATGGACGCGGGCGGCAAGCGGGTGCGGCCGCTGCTGGTCGGTCTGGCCGCGCAGTTCGGCGACCCGACCGCCCGCGAGGTCGTGCTGGCCGGCGCCGTGGTCGAGCTGACCCACCTGGCCACGCTGTACCACGACGACGTCATGGACGAGGCCCCCGTGCGCCGCGGCGCGCCCAGCGCGAACTCCCGCTGGGGCAACGCGCTGGCCATCCTCGTCGGCGACTACCTCTTCTCGCGCGCCGCCGACCTCGCCGCCGAGCTCGGCGTGGAGGCCGTGAAGATCCAGGCGAGCACCTTCTCGCGGCTCGTGCACGGCCAGATCGACGAGACCGCCGGCCCGCTGGACGGCGAGGACGCGATCCGCCACTACCTGCGGGTCCTGGAGCACAAGACCGGCTCGCTGATCTCCACCAGCGCCCGCTTCGGCGCGATGTTCGGCGGCTGCCCGCCGGAGCAGGTGGACGCGCTGGCGACTTTTGCCGAGACCTTCGGCATCGCCTTCCAGCTCTCCGACGACCTCATCGACATCGCCAGCGACGCCACGGAGTCCGGCAAGACGCCCGGCACCGACCTGCGCGAGGGCGTGCCGACCCTGCCGGTGCTCTACGCGCTGGCCTCCTCGGACAACGACGCCGCGTCCGTGCGGCTGCGCGAGATCCTGGCCGCCGGCCCGGTCACCGACGAGGCCCTGCACGCCGAGGCTCTCGGCCTGCTGCGCGACTCGAGGGCCCTCAAGCAGGCCCGGGAGACCGTGCGCGGCTACGCCGACCGCGCCCGGGCCTCGCTGGCCGTGCTGCCGGAGGCCCCGGCCCGCGCGGCGCTGGAGTCGCTGTGCGACTTCATCGCCGACCGGACCAACTGACCTAAGGCCGATCGCCACCTTTCACATTGACCCATGTCGGTCAATGTTTTCACGATTCGGTACGTGATGTGCCGTTTTCTGCCGCCAGGGTGCACATTGCTCAATGCAAGGTGGGCAGATACCCGGACCGACGACGTGTCGCGATGGCGTGATGACGGGCCGTCTTGGCCCATGCGCACTTGCGCGCTAAGTACTCGTCGGGGATCCAATTACTTACTCAGGCTGGAAGACCCGTCGATACCGATTACTTATGTCACATGGCGTGTCGCAACAGGTGCGTCACGATCATGATGTCCAGTATGGTGCATTCATCGCTATGTGCTGAGGGTCGTAATCCCCCCACCTGGCGCCATAGCTGATCAGAATGTTCCCTCG
Organism: Dactylosporangium salmoneum; assembly: GCF_039532525.1. Lineage (NCBI taxonomy): Bacteria > Bacillati > Actinomycetota > Actinomycetes > Micromonosporales > Micromonosporaceae > Dactylosporangium > Dactylosporangium salmoneum. The sequence continues at coordinate 55,088 of NZ_BAAARV010000100.1, read as the reverse complement.
ACCCTCTCTAATTTCATATGGTGTGACTCCAGTTAGTGCTGCGGCTGGGGAGGGCGGCGGGGTGCGGGATCCACAAGCCGAACCCTCGGATCTCATCCGAAGCGTTTCGAGGGCCTTACGAGTGTTGGAGGCGGTCGGTCAGTCGCCCCGCGGTCTGACAGTCAAGCAGATCGCCAGGCGGTGTGACTTCACCGTCGCCACGACCTATCACCTCGTCCGGACGCTCGCGTACGAGGGCTACGTCATCCGCCGGGAGAACGGCACCTACGTCGTCGGCCTGGAGATCGCCGACCGCTACCGGGAGTTGGTGCTCGCCTTCCGGGGCCCGGGCGCGGTCATCGACCGGCTGCGCCGCGCCGCGGCCGAGACCGGGTACAGCCACTACCTGGGCCGCTTCGTCGCCGGCCGGGTCGCGGTCACCGCCATGGCGGAGGGCCCGCGCACGCCGCCCCTCGACGACCTCGTGCCCGGCTACGACGAGGCCGCGCACGCGACGGCGCTGGGCAAGGCGCTGCTGGCGACCCTGAGCCCGGACCAGCGGTTCCGGTTCCTCAAGGAGTACGGCATGCGCGCCTACACCTCGGCCACCCTCACCTCGCCGGAGGCGCTGGACTCGGACCTGGCGGCGGGGGAGCGGCGCGGCATGCAGATCGAGATCGGGCAGTTCCGCCAAGGCCTGGCGTGCGCCGCGGTGACCGTGGTGGCCGACCGGGACCCGGATCGGCGGGTCGTGCTGGCCTGCGCGCTGCCGCCGGCCGAGCTGATGTCGTCGGCCAAGGTGGTCCGGACCCGCCTGCTCGCCACTGCCCACCACCTGGCCGCGGTCCTCGCCGAGTAGCCGGCCCGCTCGTCCTCGGCCTCTTGCCGGTGTTCCGCCCGCTCGCCCTCTCGGCTTGCGTCCGTGGCTCGCCGCTCGCCTTCGGCCTCTTGCCGGTGGCTTGCCCGCTTGCCTCGGCTTCGTGCCCGTGGCTCGCCGCTCGCCTTCGGCCTCTTGCCGGTGGCTTGCCCGCTTGCCTCGGCTTCGTGCCCGTGGCTCGCCGCTTGCCCTCGGCTTTGTGCCCGTGGCTCGCCCGCTTGTCCTCGGCCTGCCCGCCGCCCTGCCTGCTTGCCGCTGGCCGATTTGTCCGTTCTTGGCTTCTTGCCGGGTGGCCGATCCGCCTGTCTCGGGCGCACCATCGGTTGAGATGCATGTCGCATCGCCGACATGTGCTCCCGGGCTGAACCTCTCTGCGTATAAGTGCGTAGAAGGTGGTGGAAGGGATCGGAAACATGTCCAGGCGTGAGTAGAGACGATGCTGACCTGCTGAAGGCGCTCCATGCGGAGCACGGAGACGCACTGTTCTCCCATGCCTTGCGACTGACCGGCGGCGACCGTCAACGGGCCGAGGACCTCGTGCAGGAGACCCTGCTGCGGGCCTGGCAGCACCCGGAGGCGCTCGACCCGGCCCGTGGCTCGGTCCGTGCCTGGCTCTTCACCACCGCCCGGAACCGCGCCATCGACGCGTGGCGGCGGCGCTCCGCGCGGGTGGGCGAGGTCTTCACCGACCAGATGCCGGAGGCGCCGGCGGTGGCCGACGAGACCGAGCGCGCGGTGGAGTCCTGGGTCATAGCCGAGGCGTTGACCCGCCTGTCCCGACCGCACCGCGAGGTCCTGGTCGAGTGCTTCTACCAGGGCCGCTCCGTCGCCGAGGCGGCCGAGCGCCTGGGCGTGCCGGCCGGCACGGTCAAGTCGCGCACCTACTACGCACTGCGTTCGCTGAAGGTTGTCCTGGAGGAGTTGGGGGTGACGCAATGAGGTGTGAGCGCCTCCATGACTCGGCCGTCTACGTGCTGGGGGCGTTGCCGCCGCCCGAGCGCGAGGCATACGAGCGGCATCTCGCCGATTGTGCGCAGTGCCGAGCGGAGGTGGCGGAGTTCTCCGACCTGCCGGGCCTGCTCGGCCGGCTGGATCCGGAGATCGCCGCGCAGCTAGCCCTGGCGTCCGACCTGCCCGACGAGCCGAACCCCGGCTGGGCCGGCCCAACGGCCGCCCCGCCCCCGCCCATCCCGCCCACCCAGCCCACCCCGGCGGCCTGGGCCTGCCCGACCGCCGCGCCGTCCCCGTCGACCCCGCTTTCCCCGGCCGCCTGGCCGGGCCCGGCCGCCGTGCCGACCCCGCCTTCCCCGAGCGCCGCGCCGACCCCGCCTTCCCCGAGCGCCGCGCCGACCCCGCCTTCCCCGAGCGCCGCGCCGACCCCGCCTTCCCCGAGCGCCGCGCCGACCCCGGCCTCCCCGGCCGCCGCGCCGACGCCGCCTGTCCCGGCCGCCTGGGCCGGCCCGACGGCGACCAACCCGACCCTCGACCCGTCCCTGGGCCGGCTGAACGGCTCGACGCCGGCGTCCGGCGACCCCCTGCTGCCACGGGTGCTCGACCGGGCCCGCAGCGCCCGGCGCACCGACCGCCGCCACCGTCGCTGGCGCACCGCCGGCACGGCGCTCGTGGCCGCCTTCCTGGGCGTCGTCGCGGTCATCGGCGTACGCGCCGCCGGCATCGGCCAGCCCGACTACGTGGCCATGCAGGAGGTGGCCGCCACGGTCCCGGTGACGGCGTCGCTGGCGCTGGACTCGGACTCGGACTCGGACGGCACCGTCGTACGGATGCGCTGCGCCTACAAGGCGGGCGAGGGCGACGAGTACGCCAAGTGGACCTACACGCTGGTCGTCGTACCGAAGTCCGGGGACCCCGAGGAGATCAACACCTGGACCGCCCGCTCCGGCGACGAGATGCAGCTGACCGCGCACAGCCACATCCAGCGCTCCAACATCCAGCGCATCGAGATCCGCAAGGGCGACGGCACACCCGTGCTGACCCTCGCCGCCTGACCAGGCGCCGCTCTACTCACACACCGGCTCGGCGGTCGTCCGCATCCCAGCGACGACCGCCGAGTCGCAGCTCCGGCAGCATCGAGCCAGCCGCGTCCCCAGCCGCTGCTCCCGGGTCGGGGCCTGCCGCGTCCACTGTGCTGGCCGCGCCGGCCTTTCTCCGGGCGGCCGGTGTCGACCTCAGCCACGGCTGCGGTGCCGGCGTTCACACCGCGGGCGTCGGGGCCTCGGCTTCGGTTGCCGCGGGGCTGGCCGTCGGCGCTGCCGCCCTCGGGCTGGTCGGCTCGGTGTCCCTGATCGCCGCGCGTTCGGCCCGGCTGCGGCGGGCGGCACGGAAGGCGTCCCAGCTGAAGATGGCCAGCGCGCACCAGACGATGGCGAAGCCGGCCAGCCGCGCGGGCGGGAGCGGCTCGCTGAACACCGCGACGCCGATGAGCAGCTGCAGCATCGGGGTCAGATACTGCAGCATGCCGAGGCCGGACAGCGGTACCCGGTTGGCGGCCTCCGCGAAGAGCAGCAGCGGCACGGCGGTGAGCACCCCGCTGCCGGCCAGCAGCAGCGAGTGCCCGGTCGAGACGGTGCCGAAGGTGGAGTGGCCGCTGACGGCGAGCCACGCGAGGTACCCGAGCGCCGGCAGCGTCAGCACGCCCGACTCCATGAACAGCCCCTCGGCCGCGGGCAGCCCGAGCCGCTTCTTGATCAGCCCGTACGAGCCGAACGACCCGGCCAGCGTGAGCGCGATCCATGGCAGCTGCCCGTAGTCGATGCTCAGCACGACCACCGCGACCGCACCGACGCCGAGCGCGACCCACTGCGCGGGCCGCAGCCGCTCGCGCAGCACGAGCACGCCGAGCAGGATGACGAAGAGGGGGTTGATGAAGTACCCCAGGGAGGCCTCGACGACCCGATCGGTGTTCACCGCGAAGATGTAGACGCCCCAGTTGACGGCGATGAACACTGCGGCGACTGCGATGCCCGCGACGAGCCGCCTGTTGCGCAGCAGCTCCCCGAGCCGGCGCCAGCGACGCACTACGGCGAGCAGTACCGCGATGCTGACGAGCGACCACACGATCCGGTGCGCGAGGACCTCGACCGCGCCGGCGGCCCGCAGCGCGTGGAAGTACAACGGAAAGATGCCCCACAGCACGTTGGCGGTGAGCGCGGACAGATATCCGCGGCGCAGTGGATCCACGCCCTACACCGTAAGGCCCCGATCGTAAGGGGCGGGTGGGATGCCCGCCCCTCACATCATGGCGTTCGTCACCGGTAGCCGCGGTAGTTCTGCTGGTACCCGCCCCCGTACTGCTGCCGAGGCGGCGCCGGCGGCCGACGGTCGTTGCGCTTGCGGTCCTTGTCCCCGCGGTCGGGGATGAGGAAGTTGAGGAGCCAGCTGACGATGCCGATGAACAGGGCCCCGAGCACGGCGGACGGCCAGAACTTGTCCACGTTGAACTGCAGGTCCAGCGCCCCAGCGATCTTGCTGGTGAGCAGCAGCAGCGCCCCGTTGACGACGAGGGACACGAGCCCCAGCGTGAGCACGTACGCCCAGCACCCGATCGTCTTGATAATGGGCCGCAGCACGGCGTTGATGACCCCGAAGATCGCCGCCACGACCACCAACGTGAGCACCTTGTGCCCGGTGTCGCCCCCAACGGTGATGCCCGAGATCACCAGCGTGGCCAGCCAGACCGTGAACGCACTCACAGCGAGCCGGATGAGGATTCCCATGTGGGTGATCGTGCCATGTCCTCGCCAGCCCGGGACACCCCGCCATCACCTCTTCTTCACCCGATCGCCCTAACCCACCTAGGACAAACGTCCACCCCCGAACGAGCGCAAGACACCCGGCTCGCAGAGGGCGTGCGAGATGGCGTCGTGCGGTGAGTAGCCGCGCGGTGCGTCGCCCAAGCAGGCAGAGGGCCTGCGGTGCGACGCCCGGCGGGAAGTGTGGTGCGGCGCGCGGGCGGCCGGCGAGCGGACAAGCGGCGTCCGAGCAGGCAGAGGGCCTGCGGTGCGACGCCCGGCGGGAAGTGTGGTGCGGCGCGCGGGCGGCCGGCGAGCGGACAAGCGGCGTCCGAGCAGGCAGACGGTGCGACGCCTGGCCGCCAAGGTCGCGGCGCGACGCGGGGGAGCCCGGCGATCGAGCAGGCGGCGCCGCCGTGCTCGGCAGCGCGCCGCGCCGCCCCGCTGGGACCCGGCGAGCTGCGCCGGAGCTCGTTGCTGCCGGCGGCGGAGCACCGCGGTCGTGGCGGCCATGTCGTGTTGCGGGTTCCCAGGCGAGGTGCGACTGCCGGGCGGCAGGGCGCCGCAGTCGTGGCGGACGTGACGTGCCGCCAAGCGGCGCGGCGGGTGGGCGGTGGCGGAGCGTGGGTCAGCGGGCGGGACCTCCCGTGAGCTGGAGTTCGAGCGGGGTCGTGGACAGCTGGGTCCAGCGGACGGTCTGGCGGTTGATCACGACGCCGAGCATCTCCGGGGAGATGCGGGTCAGCCAGCCGCGGGAGTCGCCCAGGCCCAGGGCGTCGCCGGCCAGGGTGGCCTCGTGCGGGGTCAGGGGCTGCAGCAGGGCCAGGTCGGAGCGGGTCAGCAGGTCGGTGTCGGCGGTGGTGAGGTCGTCGCGTACGTAGAGGATGGTGCGCCAGGCGCTCTCCTGGACGGGGGCGGCGCGGCCCGGGATGGCGCCGACGTCGAGGACCAGCAGCTGGGGGCGGGTGGCGGTGGCCGGCGGCGGGTCGCCCAGGCGGCCCGGGGGCACGACCGACAGGGGCTCGGCGGTGCCCAGGCCGCGCTGGAACGGCTCCCAGGCGTGCGGGCGGGCCGACTGGACCAGCACGCGGGCGCCCGTGGCCAGGGCGCGCATCACCACGACCTGGGCGCAGCGCACGCCGCCGATCAGGGTGGCCCGGGTCGGCTCCGGGCGGAACAGGCGGATCACCACCGGCTCGCCGCGGCGGTTGACGCCCAGCATGATGCCCTCGCCGCCGACCGGCGGGGCGACGGCGGACAGCCGCGGCGGCGTCACGGTGGCCGGGCGGGCGCCGCCCAGCGCGAGGCCCTCGTGGCCCGAGACCAGGCCGGCCAGGACCGCGTCCTCCATGGCGGCGCCGCCACCCAGCGGCAGCGTGGCGGCCAGGCCGTCGAGCTGGGCGCCGTCGAGCCGGGTGACCTTGGCGTCCAGGCTCTCCACCAGGCGACGCAGGGCGGTCGTGGCCTGGGCGAGGGTGGCCGCCGAGGGGGCCGCGAGGCGCACCACGAGCTCGGCCTGCACCGCAGGGCCTCCCGCCGGCCCGGCGTCGAACGGCAGGAAGTCGTCGACCGCCCGCCGCGGCGAGGGGATCGCCGCCCGCTGTCCCGGGTCGGCCTGCGGATGAGCGGCGGGCCCCACACCCGGGCCATACGCGGCCGCCGGGCCGGGAACGTAGGAGTAGACCGGGGACACCACGCCGTTGGCCGGAACTCCGAGCGGCGCCGAACCCGGCGGCGGGGCCGCCGCGGCGGCGCGGTCCGGGGCGGCCGCCGACGGGACGGGGGACTGGGCGGTCAGCGACAGGGTGGTGACCGACGTCGGCAGGGTCAGCAGGCGGCTCATCAGCGGGCCCTGCTCCGGCCAGCGGCGCAGGCGGAACGTCGCCTGGTGCAGGCCGCCGACCCGCACGCCCGTCCACGTCTCGCGGATCGGGTGGGACGGGTCGTGCTGGGCGGCCTCGGTCACCGCGGCCAAGGCCGACGTCGCCGACAGGGGCAGCGCGGGCAGGCCGGCCTTGGCGAGGAGGCGGCTGACGCGCCGTACCGCAACAACGAGCGACTCCTCCAGATCGGCCCGCCGGTAGCCGCCCGCCCGGCGCACCCGCACGGCGACGAGGACCCTCTGGTGCGCGAGCACCCGGCCGTCCGTGAGCTGCCGATATGAGGTGGCCGACGGCGTCGCCGAGGGCGACGGGGCGGTGACCGCGCTGACCAGCAGCTGGACCCGCACCTCCGGCACGTCTCGGGCCGGCGCCGGCAGCAGCGCGCTCAGCGGCGGCAGGGCCGGCAGGGCGGCACCGAGCAGGGTGGACAGGTCGCCCACGCGCACCACCGCGACCAGGCCGTCGGTGTCCTCGAGCACGCCGACGTCGGCGCCGTCGATGTCCAGCGTGGAGGTGGCCGCGCCCGGGCGGACCAGCGCGAGCAGGCCCGCGCCGCCGACGCCGGCGGGCACCGTGCGGCGCCGGCCGAGGTAGCGGAGGCCGTCGCCGATCCACCGTGCGAGCGGGCGGTGGCGCACCCGGCCGGCCGCGAGGAGCAGGACGAGCAGGGCGAGCGGCGCCGCGATCATCGCCCAGACCGGTCCCGCCGCCCAGGCCGCGACCACGAGCGCGATAGCCGCCTGGGCCAGCACTATCCGCGTCCGCGTCGCCATATCGCCCCCCGCCGATGAAGTTGACGGGCTTATCGTAGGGCGCCGGTGTGACATTTTTGGGGGGCGGATGGCGTCGCGGCAGGACCAGCTGCACTCGTACCAGTTCACGGTCCAGCGGGTGGTCTCGGCTCTGGTGACGCGGGACACCGATCCCGCGCAGCCCCCGTTTCGCCGGGTCGCCGGCGCGACCCTGGTCGGCGTGCTGCTCGCGGCGCTGGGCGTCGGCGGGGCGGCCGCGCTCGGGGCACTGCGCCCCGGGACGTCCGGCAAATGGCGCAACGACAAGGCGATCGTGGTCGAGCAGGAGTCGGGGGCCCTGTTCGTGTACCGCGACCAGGTCCTCCACCCCGTCCTGAACCAGGCATCGGCGCTGCTCATCCTCAACTCGGCCGGCGCGCCGACGGTGGTCGTGTCGCGGGCCGCCCTGGCCGACGCGCCGCGCGGCGAGACGCTCGGCATTCCCGGCGCGCCGAGCTCGCTGCCGCCCGCGTCCGGGCTGCGCAAGGCGGCGTGGACGGTCTGCTCCACCCCCGAGGGCTCGGTGCTGTTCGTCGGTGGGGGACCTTCCGGCGGTACCCCCCTGGGCGACAAAGGCGTGCTGGTGACCGGCCCCGGATCGCAGACCTACCTGGTCTGGCACGGGCACAAGCACCTGATCCGCGAGCCCGGTGCCGCGCTGGCCGCCCTGGTCTGGTCGGGCCGCCCGCAGGTGGCTGTCGCGCAGGCCCTGCTCCACGCGATCCCGTCCGGCACCGACCTGGTCACCCCGCCGGTGCCCGACCGCGGCAAGACGGTCCCGGCCGGCAAGATCGGGCAGCTGTACGGCGTGACCTCCGGCTCCCGCACCGACGCGTTCCTGGTCACCGGCGACGGCCTCGCCTCCGTCACGCCGATGCAGGCCGCGCTGCTGCTCACGGCGCCCGAGACCGCGGCCGTGCAGGGCGGCGGCCAGCTGCTGCCGCTCACCGCGGCCGAGTTCTCGGGGCTGGTGCAGGGCAAGCAGGTCAAGCCCTTCGCGCCCGACCCCGGCGGCGACGGCGCGCTGCCCGCGGCGCCGCCGGAGCTGCTCGACGGCCAGCCCGACGAGGTGTGCACCGCCGACGGGGTCACGGTCGGCTCGGCCCGCCCCGACCTGACCCGCGCGCTCAAGACCGCCTCGGCGACGGCGGAGGGCGCGGTGCTGGCCGACCGGATCGTGGTGCCCCCGGGCTCGGGCGCCCTCGTGCGGACCGAGACCGGCGTGCTGACGCTGGTCACCGACCTGGGTCGCCGGCACGCGCTGCCGGTGCCGGACGCCTTGGGAGCGCTGGGCTACGGCGGCCAGGAGCCGGTCGCGGTGCCCAGCCAGATGGTCGCGCTGCTGCCCGCCGGCCCGGCGCTGGACCCGGCGGCCGCGGCCCAGCCGGCTCAGTAGTTGGTGACGACCAGATCGAAGCTCGCCCGGGCGGCGGCGCGCAGGTTGATGTCGCGGCGCGTCGCCATCCGCGTGGTGCGGAAGCCGGCGTAGATGCGCCGCGTGGCCTCCGTGTCGCTGTTGGTCATGGTCAGCAGTACGCCCCGGGCCGACGCGTCGCGCATCTCGTCCGCCAGCCGTTGGTGGTCGTCGTCGCGGAACTGCCCGGCGGTGTACCGCTTGAAGTCCGCGAACCCACCCTCCGGCAGGTACGGCGGGTCGAGGAACACCCAGTCCCCGGCCGCCGCCTCGCGCAGCGCGTCGGCGAAGTCGCACTGCCGCAGGTCGACCCCCGCGAGCGCGCGCGAGGCATCCAGCAGCGTCTCGCGGCGATAGTACGGCCGGTCATAGGCGCCGTAGGGCGCGTTGAACGCCCCGCGGCGGTTGACCCGCCACAGCCCCCGGAACGCCGTCTTGTTCAGGTAGATGACCCGCGCGGCGCGGGCCACGTCGTCCAGCCCGGCCGGGTCCTGGCGGCGGACCAGCGCGAACTGCTCGGGAGTGTTGGGCATCGCGTCGAGGCGGCCCATCACCGCCTCCGGGTCGGCCGCGACCGCGCGGAAGCAGGCGACCAGCTCCGGATTGGCGTCCGACAGCACCGCCTTGGCCGGCCGGAGCTCGAAGAACACGGCGGCGCTGCCCATGAACGGCTCCCAGTAGCGCCCCGTGAACGACGGGGCAGCGGCGACGAGGGCGGCCGCGTAGCGTGTCTTGCCGCCGGCCCACTTGATGAATGACCGGCCCTCCGCCATGCCCGACATCATAAAGGCGAAATGCCGGAAGTTATCCACAGCGCGGGAATGGGTCTGGTGGTCGATCGGCATCTGCCGATACGGTCGGCCTGACCGCGACAACGTCCACTAACGAGAAACGGGGTGATCGCCGGTGGCTCAGACAACGCAGGCCCAACAGGCCGAACTCAATTCCGCGGCGCAGCGGTTCGAGCAGGTCAACGCGGAGCTGCAGAGCATGCTCAACACGCTGATGCGGGAATTGGAAGTGACGCGCGCGGGCTGGCAGGGCGCCGGCGGCCGCTCGTTCGAACAGGTCAAGGCCGCATTCAACAACGACCAGGGTGTGCTGAACCGCAACCTGATGGATACGGCCGAGGGGCTGCGCACGGCGGGCCAGAACTACAACGCCACCGACACCGAGGCGGCCAGCACGCTGCGCCGCACCGGCCACACCGACCTTTCCGCCCTCGGCTGACCGGAGGACCTCATGGACGACACGCTGGTAGTCGACTTCGGCGCGCTCGATCACGCGAGCGCCTCCATCCAGTCCGCGCTCAACACGCTGCACTCCCGCCTTGAGGAGGTCTCGTCGCTGGGCAAGCGATTGACCGCCAACTGGCAGGGCGACGCCAAGGACGCCTACGCGGTGCGCCAGGACAACTGGGAGCGCGCGGGCGCCGACCTGGCCCAGATGCTGCGCGACATCAAGGTGGGCGTCGAGGACTCCATGCAGCGCTACCGCGAGACCGAGGCACGCAACACGCACCTGTTCCCCGGCAGGGGCTGACCGGCCCGCCCACCTGGAACGCGCCGCGGCGCCCTGCCCACGCCTCGCGGGGCGGGGCGCCGCTCGCCTAGGAGCCGCCGAACGCGGGGGCCGCCGGGTCCCCGTCCGGGGGCGTGGGAGGCGGGAGCTCGCGCAGGCCGGGGCGCCAGCGGCGGCGACGGCCTGCCGGAAGTACCGCCGCGACCAGAAACGCGACGAGCACGATGGACAGCCCGCCCAGCGCGATGAGCACGGTCCGGCGGCGGGCGGTCGACTCCCGGGTGCCGGCCCGCGGATCGCGGGCGGGCTGGGCAAGGGCCTGCGCGGCCGGCCCGGGGGAGGCGCCGAGGCGCTCGGTCAGCGCGCGGTACGGGTTGAGCACGCCGGCGCCGTAGCCCGGCCCCGCGCGTCCACCGTCCGCCGTTGCCGTCAGCTGCGCGGCGACCTGGGCGGCGGTGAGATCTGGGCGGTACTGCCGGATGAGGGCCGCCGTCGCCGCGACGAACGGGGCGGCGAAGCTGGTGCCGTCCACGACCGCCAGGCCGCTCGGAGTTGTCGTCGTCACAACCTGCGCGCCCGGTGCGACGAGGTCCACGTACGGGCCGGTCTGCGACGAGGGGACCCGCTGGCCGTCCGGCGCGACGGCGCCGACGCCGATCACACCGTCGTACGCGGCCGGGTACGGCGTCCGGTTGCCCTGCTCGGCCCCGTTGCCCGCCGCCGCGACCACCACGACGTCGCTGCCCACGGCGGCCGCGACCGCGTCGCGAACGGCCGGGTCGTCGCGGTAGCTGACCAGGGAGAGGTTGATGACCTTGGCGTGCCGGGCCACGGCGTCGCGGATGGCGTTGGCCAGGCCGGCGGGGGTGCCCTGGCGGCCGGACGCGGTGCCGTTCTCGCCCTCGATCAGCTCGCTGACCCGCAGGGCCAGGATCGTCGCCCCCGGCGCCAGGCCCCGGAACGGGGAGTCCTTGGCCGGGCGGGCCGCGATGATGCCGGCCACACCGGTGCCGTGGCCGACGCAGTCGAGCACCGAGTTGCCGCCGTCGAGCTGGTCGGGGCCCGGCTGCACGGCGCCCTGCAGCTGCGGGTTGCGCCCGTCCACGCCCGAGTCGATCACCGCCACGACGATTCCGCGGCCGTCCGCGAGGGCGTTGAGCTTTGTCTGGTCGTACCGCTGCAGGGGCCACGGCGTGCCGGAAGGGACCGGCGCCGGCTGCCGGACCGGGCCGGGGCAGGCCGCGGGCGCCCGGGCCGAGGCGGGCACGCCGACGAGAAGACCCGCAAGGCTCACGAAAACCGCCAAAGCGGACATCACGTACCGGCGCGGCATGGGCATCATGCTAGGTGGAGGACCGATCGACGGGCTGCCCCGTGAATCCACCCCCGTGTGGGTGCCGCGAATGAGACAGCGCTGTCAGCGGACCGGCTTCGATCGCTATGCTGGCCGGAGCGCTTGCCCGCGTCGCACCCCTCGAATTGCCCTGGCCGTATAGGTTAGGTTTCGGCGACGCGGCGGTTTCCGAGCCCGAAGAGGGGGTGGCCGTTGAGCGAGTGGGAGCCGGCCACCGAGGCCGAGGTCGCCATGCGTGACGCGCTGCGCGCAAACGACCAGGAGCAGTACTTCCGCATCCTGGCGCGCACGGACGTCCTGCTGCCGATCTCCCCCGAGAGCTCACCGTCGAGCGACGGCGGATGGGGCACGTGGACGACCGAGGGTCGCACGCACGTGCTCGCGTTCACGTCGCCGTCGGCGCTGCACGAGTGCCTCGCGGGCCACCCGGGCACGCACCGCAGGGTGCCTTTCCAGGACCTCGCCGGCATCTGGCCCAACGTCGACTGGTGGCTCGCGGTCAACCCGGGACTGCCCATCGAGGGGTACCTCCCGTCGTGGTTCGTCACCCAGATCAGCCGCGGCGACGTGCGACTGCCGGGTCGCACCCTCGGCGCCCGGGCCCGCATCGAGCAGGCTTCGTCGCGCACCCGGGCGGTGGCCCAGGTGCCGCTGCGCAGCGTGCCGAACCAGCCCGCGCCCACGCCGATCGAGCGCCAGCGGATGCGATCCGACCAGGGCGGACCCTCCGGCCCCGGGCAGGGCGGATTCGCCGGCCCGGCCGTGCCGCCCCCGCCGGCCGTGCCCCCTTCCGCGATGCCCCCGGCCGGCACGCCGCCGTTCGCCGGCATCCCGCCGACTTCGAGTCCGCCCAGTTCGGTGCCGCCGTCGGCCGGGTCGCCGTACCCGGGGGCGGGCGGGTACCCCGGCTCCGGGCTGCCGTCCTCGCCCCTGCCGCCGTCGACCGTGCCGCCGCGCCGCGAGGTGCCGCCGCCCGATGTGGCGCCGCCCGGGGCGTTCCTGCCGACCCGCGCCGATCGTCCCGTGAACTTCGAGCGGACGATGGGCCGGTCGTCGTACGCGTCGCCCGCCACCCCGCCGGAGAACGGCGCGCCCACCTCGGGCGCCCCGACCTCGGGCGCGGGGGCCGCGCGCGGCCGGGCCTCGTTCCCGGGCGCCGGCCCGCGCGGGCTCTTCGACGACTCGGACCGCAAGTCGCTGGACGTGCCGGGCGAGCGCGAGCTCTTCTCCGGCGCGGAGCGCGGCGCCCCGGCGGCCCGCACTGACATGCCGCCCCGGCCGCAGAACCCGTTCCGCCAGCCGACCCCGCCGGTCGGCTCCTCCGGCCTGCCGTCCCGGCCGCTCGGCGGCGGCGGTGCACCGGACCTTCCCACCCGTCCCCAGGGCGGCTCGGATCTGCCCATGCGCCCGCAGCAGGGTGGCGCGGACCTGCCCATGCGCCCGCGGGGTGGTTCGGACCTCCCGGGCCGGCCGCAGGGCGGGTCGGACCTTCCGGGTTGGCCGCAGGGCGGGTCGGACCTTCCGGGTTGGCCGCAGGGCGGGTCGGACCTTCCGGGTCGGCCGCAGGGCGGGTCGCTAGGCGGCGCCGAGGACCCGAACGGCGACCCGCGCCGGTACTGGCCGCGCCGCGAACCGGCCCGCAGCCTGGGCGAGATCTACACCGAGCACGCCGAGCCGGTCATCCCCGCCGCGTGGCAGCCGCCGCCGGACCTGCCCCTGGCCTCGGGCCCGCCGCTGCCGACCCGTCAGCCGCAGGCCAGCCGCCCCGACGCCGACCCGCCGGCCTTCCGCCCGGGCGGCACCCTGCCCCAGCGCCCGCCCGGGGACGCGCTCCCGCAGCGCCCGGCCGGCGATGCCCTGCCCCAGCGCCCGGCCGCCGCCGAGCCGCCGTCCGCGTTCCTCGGAAGCGACTCGCTGCCCCAGCGTCCGGTCTCGGGCGATCCGTCCCCGTTCCGGCCGGTCGGCGAGTCCCTGCCGCAGCGTCCGGCGCAGGGCGAGCCCGCCGCGTACCGTCCCGCCGGGGATGCGCTCCCGCAGCGTCCCGTCTCGGGTGAGCCCTTCCCGCAGCGTCCGGTGTCGGGTGAGCCTGCCGCGTACCGTCCCGCCGTCGACGCGCTCCCGCAGCGCCCCGTCTCCGGTGAGCCCGCGCCCTTCTTCTCGCCCGGTCTCGACGAGGACACCCAGCCCGTCAACCCCGGCTGGACCGGCTCCGCCGACGTCCGCCCCGGCCGTCCCGGTCTGGCCGCCCGCAGCGGCGACCCGTTCCGCGACGACGACCCCGCCGCCCCGCTGCCCTTCGACCGCCCGGTCTTCGACCGTCCCGGCTTCAGCCGCCTCGACGTCGAACACCCCGAGGTGGACGAGACCCCGAAGCCCTTCGGCGGCGTCGCCGCGGGCGCCCGCAGCGCCGGCTTCGGCAAGGCCGACCTCGACGACCACCCCTTCTTCGCCGACGAGCCGGCCCCGTCCTACGACCCGTTCGCCCCGCGCCAGGAGCAGGAGTCGCCGCGCGATCCGTTCGCTCCGCGTCAGGAGCAGGAGCCGTCCCGCGACCCGTTTGCCCTGCGCGAGGAGCAGGCCCCGCCGCGCGACCCGTTCGCTCCGCGTCAGGAGCAGGAGCCGTCCCGCGACCCGTTTGCCCTGCGCGAGGAGCAGGCCCCGCCGCGCGACCCGTTCGCTCCGCGTCAGGAGCAGGAGTCGCCCCGCGACCTGTTCGCTCCGCGCCAGGAGCAGGAGCCGCCGCAGCCCGAGGTCCGCGAGAACAGGGAGCACCTGTTCAGTGGCAGGGCCGAGGTACAGTCCGCGTTCTTCCAGGAGACCGCGGAGCCGCAGCGATCCCTCTTCGGTGACCCCCGCGATCCCGAGCCGCCCCGCCGCGAGGAGGAGCAGCGCCCGTTCTTCGACGACGAGCCGGCGCTGCGCCCGTTCGACGCCTTCGACGCCTTCGCCGACTCCCGGCCGCCCGCCGCCGCGGAGCCGCAGCCCAGGGACCCCTACGCCGCCCTGGCCGACCTCGGCCCGGACGTGGCCGAGCGGAGGGACCCGTACGCCGCCCTGGCCGACCTGCGATCGGACGAGGCCGAAGAGGCACGGCAGGCCCCGGAGGCCCAGCCCGTCGCGGAAACCCAGCCGGTCGCGGAGGTCCCGCCCGCTGCGGAGATCGCGCTGGTTGTGGAGATCCCGCCCGCCGCGGAGGTCCCGCCGGCCCCGCCGGTCGAGGAAGAGGACTCCAAGGAGAACACGGGCTCGTTCTTCCTCATCGGCGCCCGCGAGGAGAAGCCGTCCACCCCGGACCCGTCCCCCGAGCTGCGCTCCTTCTTCGAGGACGGCGCCGCCGAACGCCCCGACTTCCAGCAGGCCGCCGCCGAGACGTCCTGGGAGTACGAGCCGGCGACGTACCACGTCGAGCCCACCAGGGAGCCGACCCGCGAGCCGGTCTACGAGCCGGAGGTCGTGGAGGAGACCCCGGTCCGGCTGCGCGAGGACATCGTCGACGCCGAGGTGGTCACCCCGGCCAAGGCCGCCGACTTCGCCCCGGCCAACAACGTGGAGCGGGACCTGTTCGAGGCGGTCCAGGCCAACAGCACCGACCGGTTCCTGTCGACGCTGCTGCTGGCCAAGGTCCTGATCCCGTTCTGGACCGGCGACGGCCCGGTCGAGCCGGCCAACTGGCGCACCGAGCACATGAACGGCCTGCCCCACCTGGTCGTCTTCACCTCGCCGGAGCGCATGCGGGAGCGGCTCGGCGAGGAGGCCGAGGGCAGCTGGATCAAGTTCACGCGGCTGATCCGGAACTGGCCGCCCGGCGACCAGCTGGCCTTCGCCATCAACCCGGAGTCCCCGGCCGGCGCCGTCCTGCCCGGCACCGAGGTCGTCCAGCTCGCCACCTGGGCCACCGAGCTCGGCCTCGGCGTCGATGACCCCGAGGACCAGCCGGTCGAGGCGCACCGCGAGGAGCCCAAGCCCGCGCCGCGCCCGACGTACGAGCCGCCGACGGACCGCGAGCAGGTTATGCAGAAGCCGATCTCGCCCGAGCAGCTCTCGCACTACCTCGAGCGCAACT
Source organism: Dactylosporangium salmoneum (assembly GCF_039532525.1). Classification (NCBI taxonomy): domain Bacteria; kingdom Bacillati; phylum Actinomycetota; class Actinomycetes; order Micromonosporales; family Micromonosporaceae; genus Dactylosporangium; species Dactylosporangium salmoneum. The sequence goes on along the minus strand of NZ_BAAARV010000100.1, from coordinate 39,457 downwards.
ACGACCGCGTCTCCGGCTTCGTGCACCGCGCCGGCGAGGTCGCCCACCTCGAGACGCCCGAGCAGCTGTACAACGCGCTCGGCCTCGGCTACGCCGGGTCGTCGTTCAAGCCCGACGCCGAAGAGGCCTACGTGCTGCGCTGGATCGCCTACCGCGGCGACCTCTACCGCATCCCCTACGGCGGCCAGTCGCACGACGCCATGCGGGCCATGGAGGGCTGGGTCATCGAGCGCCCGCCGTTCCGCGGCAACGGCTTCGCCCCGAGCGAGACCGGCGACGTGATCGCCGAGTTCAAGGTCGACAGCGCCCGCCTGCCGCACCACGCCGAGCTGTGGCGCGTGCGCCGCGACGGCCGGCAGGAGCTCATCGCCCGCCTCGACGCCGACGGCCCCCTCTGGCGAAAGAACAACTTGTGATCCGCGACGGCTACGCGGCCCGCTGGCACGGCGCCGAGTACGAGGCCAGCCCCGACGGCGACGACGTGCGCCTCTACCGCCCCGACGCGAGCGACGGCTTCGACGAGGTGCGCCCCGGGCGGTACCGCCGCATCGTCCACCGCACCGAGGTCGACGACCTCGTCTACGTGCGCACCACCTGCTTCTGGCGCGACCAGCCGTTCATCGTCCTGGGCGAGCACGACGGCTGGCTGCGCGTGGAGTACACCGGCGGCCGCGCTCCCGTCGCCGCCGAACTGGGCCTCGAAGAGTTCGACTACGGCGTCTACCAGGGCTGGGCGCCCCGCGCCGAAGTAAGTGAGCTGCGCGAATACCGAGTTTGAAGCCATGTATGGCTCCGGTCCGCGTCACTTGCGGACCGTTGCTCCCGTCAGCGCCTGGTCTGGGTCGATCAGAGCGAAGCCTTATCGAGCCAGACTGGGCGAATCGGTCGGCCCCTGGGGGCCTCCCTGCCAGCTTCGCGGTGCCAAGAACACACCGCTATCCGGCCTTGGCCCACCGGAGGATCTCGCCGGTGACCAGGTCCGGCTGCTCCAGGTGCGGGAAGTGCGCGGCGTTCGGCAGCAGCCGCCACTCGTACTCGGCCAGCACGTAGCGCCCCGAGCCCTGCGCGGTGCGTGGCAGTACCGCCGGGTCGAGCGCGCCGTGCAGCTGGAGCGTCGGCGCCGTCACGGGCTGCTGCAGGAGCTTCACGAAGCGGTACCCCTGCAGCCGCAGCGCCGAGCGCACCGCCCACCGGTACGTTTCCATCGCACAGAAAGCCGCCTGCGGGATCTGCATCGCCGCGCGGCAGCACCCCTCGTAGTCGCGGTACTCCTCGCGGGTGACCCAGTCCGGCGCCCCCCAGCGCCGCAGGTACCCGCCCACCAGCTCGGCGTCGTCCCGGGTCAGCACGTGCTCGAAGCGCGGCACCTGGAAGCGCAGCACGGGCTTGGCCGCGGCCAGCTGCCCGCGCGGGTCGGCGGCAAGGCCCGCCCGCAGCCGCAGCGGGTGCGCCGCGCCCATCACGACCAGCCGCCGGACCATCTTCGGGTGGAAGGCGGCGGTGGCCCAGCCGATCATCCCGCCGTACCCGCCGCCGACGAGGATCGCGCTGCGCTCGCCCAGCGCGCGGATCAGCCCGGCGACGTCGCCGGCCATCGTGTACCCATCGTAACCACGCGGTGGCTTGTCGCTGGCCCCATAGCCGCGCAGGTCCACGGCCACGGCTCGGAAACCGGCGTCGGCCACGGCCGGCAACTGGTTGTGCCAGGCGTACCAGAACTCGGGGAAACCGTGCAGGAACAGCACGAGCGGCCCGGTGCCCGCCTCCACCACGTGGAAGCGCGTGCCATTCGCGCTGACGAAGCGGTGCGACCACGGCCCGTCGATCATGACGCACGTGTCGTCAACCGAGCGGTTCATGTCGCTCAGCGTAGGGCTTTTGCCGTCGAATTCCCGCCATGCGACCGGCTAACGTTCAGCTCATGGCGCCGCCGATCCCCCTAATCGAGGTATCCGGTACTCCCCGTGACTGCGGCATCGCGTACGGTGCCGCCGCGGCCGGCCTCATCGCCGCCAATACGGTCAGTTATATGGCCCGCTTCGCCGCCGTCGCCGGCCTCGGCGCCGACCGCGTCCGCGAGTACGGAGCGTTGTTCCGCGCCGCCTCCCACCGTCACGCCCCACGGGTCGCCGAGATGCTCGACGGCGTGGCCGAGGGCGCCGGCGTCCCGGCCGAGGAGATCTACGCCCTCAACGGCCGCACCGAGCTGATCTACGGCGCCACCGGGGCCTCCGAGTGCACCGCCATCGGCGTGCTCGACGACCGCTCCGCCGACGGCCACACCACCCTCGCGCAGAACTGGGACTGGCACCCCGACCAGCGGCCCTTCGCGCTGCTGCTGGCCACCCGCGACGAGCTCGGCGCCGAGGTGCTCGCCCTGACCGAGGCCGGCATGCTGGCCAAGGCCGGGATCAACGACGCCGGCCTCGGGGTGTGCGTGAACATGCTCACGAGCGCCCAGGACCGTCGCGACGGCGGCGTGCCGTACCACGTCCTGCTCCGCGCCACCCTGGAGGCCCGCCACCTCGGCGCCGCCGTCAAGGTCGTCTGCGCCACGCCGCGCGGCGCGAGCATCAACCTGCTCGTCGGGCAGGCCTTCGGCGACGGCACCCCGGGCGAGGTGATCGACTTCGAGGTCGCCCCGGACGACGTCGGCTTCCGGTACCCGGTCGACGGCATCCTCACGCACACCAACCACTTCGAGGAGCCGGCGCTGGCCGCGATCGACACCCTGCGCGCGATCGGCGGCTCGTCGTTCTTCCGCGCCGCCCGGGCCCGCCGGCTGCTCGGCCCCGGCCCGATCGACGAGGCCCGGCTGCACGCCGTGCTGCGCGACCACGGCGGCCACCCGCAGTCGATCTGCCGCCACGACGAGCCGGGCGCCGCCGAGGCGGACCGCACCGAGACCCTGTTCTCGCTCGTGCTCGACCTGGACGAACGCCGTATGTCGATCGCCGCCGGGCCGCCGTGCGGCGGGGCGCCGTACCACGACCTCTGGGTCGGCAAAACCGGCTGAATCGGGGCGCGTCGGCAACTGCAACGCAGCCTTAAATGTATCTGTGCTGATGTCTGCCCCCGGGCCTGTTGTTACAAATGTTTCAGCAGTTCAATGACGGCTTACACGCTTCGGCGCAGACACTGGTGACCTTGGGTCACCGGCCGAGTCTTAAGTCTCGATCAGCGCGCTTCAGTCATGGGTTGAAGGCCTCCTGAGCAGCCACTACCTTCCGGTGACGACACCGCCCGCCCCCTTGCGCTGATCGGGACCTGTAGATGAACGAGCGTTACGACCCGTACGTCGACTCGTACTACGAGGCCGGCTACGAGGACCAGACCGGTCGCTACGACCGGCGGGGCCAGGGTGACCCCCGCACCGGCGATCCCCGCTCCACGGGCGGCCCGCGCGGCTACGGCGCGATGCCGGCCGACCGCGGCGGCTCCGGTCCGCACTTCTACGACCCCAGCGCGATGCCCCGCGGCCGCGGCGGCCTGCCCGACCTCGACGATGACGACGACTACGACGACGAGCCGTCGAACTGGCGCCGCCGCACCGCGATGATCGCCATCGGCGGCGGCGCGGCCGCGCTGATCGGCGGCGGCGCCTACGCCGTCACCCAGTTCTTCGGCAAGGGCGCCCACCCGGCCGGCACCAGCGCCGACGCCGCCGACGCGGTCGCCGACAACACCGTGCCGGCGTACGTCGACCAGAACCAGAGCCTCATGAACGGCAACGCCGGCCTGGGCATCCGCAAGAACACCCCGACCACCGGCTCCTCGTTCGGCACCCCGTCCGACGCGGCCAAGAACGCCACGGTCAAGGCCAACACCGTGCTGCCGAAGAAGGACCCGGCCCGCCACCTGGCCAGCCGGCTCACGTTCGGGCCGAACACCAAGGTCATCAGCGATATCAACAAGCTGGGCATCAACGGCTGGATCGACAAGCAGCTCAAGCCGGAGACGATCCCGCTGACCCGGGGCGAGCAGAAGGCCGACGCCGAGCTCGTCACCTACAAGCTGAGCTACGACCAGCTCAAGGCGCAGCGCGATGACCTCGACAAGAAGGGCATCCACGCCGACGACGAGAACGTCCGGTACACCATCGCCAAGCAGCTGTTCTCCGACCGGCAGCTCTTCGAGATGATGTGCGACTTCTTCAACGACTACCTGCACGTCGCGGCGTTCCACGACGGCAACGAGCTGACCCGCGCGTCCTTCGACCGCGACGTCATCCGCAAGTACGCCCTGGGCAACTACGTCGACATGTTCGTCGCCGCGAACAAGCACCCCGCGCTGCTGCGCTACCTCGACCAGCAGGACTCGACCAAGGACCAGATCAACGAGAACCTGGCCCGCGAGAACCTCGAGCTCTACACGGTCGGCGCGTTCAACGGCTACAACGAGACCGACGTGCGCCAGGCGGCGATGCTGCAGACCGGCCGCAGCATCCGGGACAACCAGTACATCTACCGGCCCGAGCAGCACTACGTCGGCCCGGTGAAGATCATGGGCTTCTCCCACCCGAACGGCGACGCGGCGGGCGGCGAGGCGGTGCAGGAGGCGTACTTCCGGTACATCGCGCTGCACCCGAACACCGCGCGGTACATGGCGCAGAACCTGGCCACCCGGTTCGTCTCCGACGTCCCGCCGAAGACCCTCGTCGACGCCATGGCGAAGACGTACGTCGACAAGAAGAGCAACATCCCCGCCGTACTGATGACGATGCTTTCCCGGACGGAGTTCTGGGAGTCCGTCGGCCAGAAGGTACGCCGGCCCGGCGAATACCTGACCGCCACGTACCGCGCGCTCGACATCGGCGCCGACGCCCCGGCGAGCTTCACGTCCAACAACACGAACATGAGCCCGATGGCCCAGGGCCTCGGCGACATCATGCGCAAGCTGGAGGAGTTCGGCCACGCCCCGATGGAGCTGCCGACCCCGAACGGCTACCCCGACGTGTACGTCGCGTGGACCTCGGCCGGCACGATGGTCAACCAGTGGAACGACGCCTACACCGCGATCACCGGCGGCCGGCGCCAGTTCACCTGGCAGAAGCCCGAGGCGCTCATCGCCAACCCGCCGGCCACCGCGGGGGCCTACCTCGACGCGCTCACCAAGAAGCTCATCAACGTGACCCTCGACAACGATCGCAAGACCGCGATCCTGCACATCGTCAGCCCGACGATGACCGCCACCACCCCGGTGGACGCCACCTTCAACGGCGGTATCGCCGCGGTCGTGCGCGCGATCTTCGCCACTCCCCACCACCACCTCCGGTAGGCGGCACATCATGGAGAAGCCAGTGCGGAAGCAGAAGTCGCTCCACCCGGAGTGCCCGGACCTGCTGCGGCTCGGTCCCAACCGGTTCGAGGCCGCGCTGCGGGCCGAGGCGGTCGCGGTGCAGGAAGAGCAGAAGAGCGTCCGGAATCGGTACCTCGACCTCTCCCGCGAAGAGGACGCGCAGGAGGACGGCCGGGGCGTGACCCGGCGCCGCTTCGTCGTCGGCGCCGCGGCCACCACCACGGCCCTGGCCACCAGCCAGTTCCTGACCACGCAGGCGTCCTTCGCGGCCACCCCGACGGGCACCCTCATCCACGTCTTCCTCTACGGCGGCGCGGACGGGCTGTCCCTCTTCGCTCCGATGAACGACGCGACGCTGACCCGGGTGCGGCCCAGCTTCACGCTGCCGGAGAACACGTCGATCCCGCTCGACCGCGGCTTCGGCCTCAACGAGTCCTTCGCCCCGCTGAAGAAGTACCTCGACGCCGGCCAGTTGGCGTTCATCCCCGCCGTCAGCGACCGCCGCCTCGACCGCAGCCACTTCGCCGCGACCGACATCTGCCAGCTCGGCGGCCTCCCCGCCGAGACCGGCGGCATGGGCTGGCTGACCAACCTGGCCGACAAGCTCGGCCCGGGCACGGCCTTCCGCGCGGTGGGCATCGGCTCCACCCTGCCGAGGTCCCTGGTCGGCGGCGGCGGCGCCCTGGCCCTCAACAGCGTGGCGTCCCTGAACGTCAACGGCGACGGCAAGTTCAAGCAGCCGACCGTCGACGCCATCAAGTCCCTCTTCACCGGCGTGAACCACCCGATCGAGGCCCCGGTGAAGGCCGGCATCGACGCCCTGACCCTGGCCAGCAAGCTGGCGCAGGAGGGCTACACCCCGGCGAACAGCGTCAAGTACACCGGCGTGGGCAACGCCTTCAAGGAGCTCGCCCAGCTCATCAAGGGCGGCGCCAACGTCCGCATCGCCACCGTCGGCATGGGCGGCTGGGACACCCACGAGAACCAGGGCACCCGCGGCGGCTACGTGGCCCAGCACTTCGGCGAGCTGGCCACCGGCATGGCCGCCTTCTTCGACGACCTGGGCCCCGACCTCTCCCAGAACGTCACCATCATGGTCTCGAGCGAGTTCGGCCGCCGCGTCGCCGAGAACGGCGGCGGCACCGACCACGGCCACGGCGGCGGCGTCATCGTCCTGTCGGGCAAGAAGCTGGCCGGCAAGCTCCTCGGCACCTGGAACGGCCTGGATACGCTGGTCAACGGCGACCTGCCGGAGATGAACAACATGTTCTCGGTCTTCGGCTCGGTCGCACAGGGCCGCTTCGGCCTGACCGATGCCGAGGTCGGCCAGATCTTCCCGCGCCAGACCTACACACCGGTAAAGATCTACGCGTAGCTCCACCTACGCGTACCAATAGGGGCGGCCCCGGTCCCGGGGGCCGCCCCTATTTTTCCAGCTCGCTCCGCTCGCGCCGGGGGAGCTTCGCTCCACCCGAACCCCCTCAAAACCTGCGGCGGCGTTTCCCAGGCACGAATGAGTGCTCTGTGCCCCGGGCGGTGTTCCCTCCCGCGGAGCAGGCAAGACCGCACCTTTGCGCGTGCAGTCGCATGATCTCGGAAGCGCTGTTGCGCTCTGCGTCGGCGCTGCGTGTGACGGCCGTTGTGTGCGGCAGCGCGCCCCGCCCCGCGTGTTGGTCGAGGCGACTTAGCTCGCCGCGCGTTGTCGGCGCCGGTATGGCGTGATCGTGGTTCGTGGTCCTGGTGCAGGCGTGCTGCGCGGTCGTGGTGCGGAACCCGGCGCAGGGCCGGGTTCCGCGACCGCGGGGATCAGTCCTCCGACTTGCCCGACTGCAGGCCGGACGAGATCAGGTCCATGACCGTCGAGTCCTGCAGGGTGGTGACGTCGCCCAGGCTGCGGTTCTCGGCGACGTCGCGGAGCAGGCGGCGCATGATCTTGCCGGAGCGGGTCTTCGGCAGCTCCGCGACGAGCATGATCTGGCGGGGCTTGGCGATCGGGCCGAGGGTCTTGGCGACGTGGTTGCGCAGCTCCTGGATCAGGGCCTCGCCCGCCTCGCCGTCGGTCTCGACGCCGCCGCGCGGGATGGTGAAGGCGACGATGGCCTGGCCGGTGGTCGGGTCGGTGGCGCCCACGACCGCCGCCTCGGCCACCTTCGGGTGGCTGACCAGGGCCGACTCGACCTCCGTGGTGGAGATGTTGTGGCCCGAGACGAGCATGACGTCGTCAACCCGGCCGAGCAGCCACAGGTCGCCGTCCTCGTCCTTCTTGGCGCCGTCGCCCGCGAAGTACATGCCGTCGAAGCGCGACCAGTAGGTCTCCTTGAAGCGCTGGTCGTCGCCCCAGATGGTGCGCAGCATCGAGGGCCACGGCTCGCGGAGCACGAGGTAGCCACCGCCGCCGTTGCCGACCGAGCTGGCCTGGTCGTCGACCACGTCGGCGCTGATGCCGGGCAGCGGGCGCATCGCGCTGCCGGGCTTGGTCGCGGTGACGCCGGGCAGCGGCGAGATCATGATCGCGCCGGTCTCGGTCTGCCACCAGGTGTCGACCACGGGGCAGCGGTCGCCGCCGATGTGTTCGCGGTACCACATCCAGGCCTCGGGGTTGATCGGCTCGCCGACCGAGCCCAGCAGGCGCAGCGAGGACAGGTCGAAGCCCGCCGGGATGTCGTCGCCCCACTTCATGAAGGTGCGGATCGCGGTCGGGGCCGTGTACAGGATCGTCACCCCGTACTTCTGCACGATCTCCCAGAACCGCCCGCGGTGCGGGGTGTCGGGCGTGCCCTCGTACATGACCTGGGTGGCGCCGTTGGACAGCGGCCCGTAGACGATGTAGCTGTGCCCGGTGACCCAGCCGATGTCGGCCGTGCACCAGTAGACGTCGCTGTCCGGCTTGAGGTCGAACACCGCGTGGTGCGTGTAGCTCACCTGGGTCAGGTAGCCGCCCGTGGTGTGCAGGATGCCCTTGGGCTTGGCCGTGGTGCCGGACGTGTAGAGGATGAACAGCGGGTGCTCGGCGTCGAAGGCCTGCGCGGTGTGCTCGGCGGAGGCGGTCTCGACGACCTCGTGCCACCACAGATCGCGCGAGCCGTCCCAGTCGATGTCCTGGCCGGTGCGGCGCACCACGAGGACCTTCTCCACGCTCGGCGTCCTGACCACGGCCTCGTCGACGATGCTCTTGAGTCCGCTGGGCTTGCCCCGGCGGAAGCCGCCGTCGGCGGTGATGACGACCTTGGCGCTGGCGTCGTCGATGCGGCCGCTCAGGGCGTCGGCGGAGAAGCCGCCGAAGACTACGGAGTGGGTGGCGCCGATGCGGGCGCAGGCCAGCATCGCGACCGCCGCCTCGGGGATCATCGGCAGGTAGATCGCGACCCGGTCGCCGGCGACGACGCCGAGGTCGGTGAGCGCGTTGGCGGCCTGGCAGACCGAGCGGTGCAGGTCGGCGTAGGTGATCGTGCGGGTGTCGCCCGGCTCGCCCTCGAAGTGGATGGCGACCTTGTCGCCGCGGCCGGCCTCGATGTGGCGGTCGAGGCAGTTGTACGCCACGTTGAGCTGTCCGCCGATGAACCACTTGGCGAACGGGGGGTTGGACCAGTCGAGCACCTGGTCCCACTCCTTGGCCCAGCTCAGCCTGTGCGCCTGCTGCTCCCAGAACGCGAGGCGGTCAGCTCGGGCCTCGGCATAGGCCCCCTCGGTGACGTTGGCGGCGGCAGCGAACTCGGCAGGCGGCGGGAACTGCCGTGTTTCGTTGAGAAGGTTTTCCAAGGTCTCGCTCATCGGTGATGGCTCCTCGATGTGGTCCAGCTCTCGCAAGCAGGCTAGTTCGGGGGTACGACAGAAAAGAAGCGGCCTCTTCTCTAAACTTTGTTCACAGTAGTGGCACGATACCGTCTTGGGGTGCCATCCGACCCGCTCGCACCGTTGCTCGACCTCGCCGACGTGGCCCCGGCCCTCGAGAAGGCCCGGGCGGCCGTCGACGCCGCCATGCGCCACCGCGCCCTGCGCCGCTCGGGCGGCCCGGTCGCCGCGGAGGTCGCCCTGCGCACCTCCGTCGCCAGCGCCGCGCTGGACACCCACGGCTTCGACCTGGAGGGCGTGCGGGCCGGGGTGGTCACCGACCCCGTCGTGCACGGCGCGCTGCGCGCCACGGCGGCCCTGGACGGCCTGACCGGCACCTGGCCGAAGGCGCCCCGGCAGGTGCTGGCCAAGCTGCACATCCTGGTCGCGCGGGACGTCGTCGCCCCCGCCGAGCTCGGCCGGCCGCTCGACCCGGGCGCGGCGCCCCGGCTGGACGGCCTGGCCGCCCTCGTCTCCGGCGGCACGAGCGCTCCGGTGCTGTTGCAGGCGGCCGTGGTACACGGGGAATTGCTGGCCCTGAAGGCCTTCGCCGGTCCCAACGGCGTGGTGGCGCGGGCCGCGGCCCGGCTGACGCTGGTGGCCGGCGGGCTGGACCCGCGGGGCCTGCTGGCGATGGACGTGGGGCACCGCAGTCGCGAGCCGGAGTACGTCGGCGCGGCCAACGCCTTCGCCACCGGCACCCCCGATGGCCTGCGGTCCTGGCTGCGTCACTACGCGGCGGCGGCCGAGCGGGCCGCGGAGGAGCTCGGCGAGATCTGCGAGCAAATCACTGCCTGAGCACAGAGACGGCGCCTCGATGGGAAGAGGCGCCGTCACCCACGTCCGTCCGGGTTACCAAGCGTGCACCTCAAGTCCGTTGGCAGCGGTCCTTGCGGATCCGCTGTAACGCGCCTTACCGCGGCTGATCGCTCGTGGGTGCCCGGCGGCCGTGCACGAGGTTTTGACCTCGCTCTTCTTTTCTACGCCGGACAGGCCACGATCGGAACCCCTGCCTTGCAGAATGTGACTGTTGGGGCTCGCGTGGCGACGCAGCGTGAGCGTCAGCCCGTGGCGGCCGCGGCGAGTTGCGCGGTGCGGGCCCGGCGGTACTTGCTGTAGATGGCCAGCCCGATCGCGACCGCCGCGCCCAGGCCGAGCGCGGCCGCGGCCATCGGCACGGCGGGCCGCTCCCGCAGCCGGCGGCCCAGCGGGATCGGGTGGCGGAAGTCGAGCATCGGCCAGCCGCGCTCGACCGCGATGCGCCGCAGCCCCCGGTCGGGGTTGACCGCGGTCGGGTGCCCGACGAGGCTGAGCAGCCCGGCGTCGGTCACCGAGTCGGAGTACGCGTAACAGGCCGCCAGGTCGTAGTCGCGCTCGGCGGCCAGCTCCTTGACCGCGACGACCTTGTTGGGGCCGGCGGCGTAGAAGTCGATCTCGCCGGTGTAGCAGCCGTCCTCGCCGACGTTCATGCGCGTGGCGATGATGTCGGTGATGCCGAGCTGCTCGCCGATGGGTCGGACCATCTCGTCGCCCGAGGTCGAGACCAGCACTACGTCGCGGCCGGCCGTCCGGTGCTCCTCGATGAGCGCGGCCGCCTCGGCGTAGATGTACGGGCTGATCAGCTCGTCCAGCGTCTCCCGCACGATCTGGCGCACCTGCTCGGCCCGCCAGCCTTTGACCAGCGCGGCGAGGTAATCCCTGGTGCGGGCCATGGACTGCTCGTCGGAGCCGCCGCCCACCCGGAAGATCAGCTGCGCGTAGGCGCCCTTGATGACGTCGCGGCGGCTGATCAGCCCGTCGCGATAGAACGGTCGACCGAAGGCCAAGGCGCTTGACTTGGCGATCACCGTTTTGTCCAGGTCGAAAAACGCGGCGCTACGCCCCACGGCGGGCAAGTGTAGCGTTGCGAGAGGCCCTGTGGCGCCAAGACTTGACCAAAGACCGTCCAAAGCACGACTGGATCACGCTGGGCTCGCGGCCCGTCACGCCAGCGTTACCCCAGAGTGAAATATTGATTGGTGTCCTGGGCGTGTTGTCGGCCGGTCCTACTCGACGTATGCCGGTCGACTCAGGCATGCTTATGTTTGCGACGCGGTTTCATGTCGGCTAGACGGAGACCTCGTTATTGACCCTCGGCGGTTGCACCCCCCGTGACCGCTGAGAGGGTTCGGCTCGACCCCCCCGGAGCCGAACCCCCGGCGACCCCCGTCACCCCCCGGCGGGGGTCGTCCCCTCTGTAGGGCGTTTCCGTGCAGGTTGCCGGATTTCTGCCACCTGGCCTTTCGATCGTGGTCGGCGGCTTTCCACTAACGGCGGCAGATAGCCAGCATTGACGCCCGATGCTTTGTTGAGCGTTCACGGTTGCGCGTGCACGCCCCGACTTTTTTCATTCGGTACCGCCGCAAGTCCATGCCCGTCATGGGCGGATTTGTCGCGGTTTTCATAGCAGATCAACTTCGCCTGTGGAGGTTATCCACAAGCACTCGGTTATCCACAGATCGGGCCCCGACGGCGAGCGGACGACCGCCGGATGGCGTCAGGGTGGGCGCGCACTTTGCCGAACCGCTCAGACCGTGGAGCCTGCCGTGCACCGACCTTTGCTCGTCTGCGACGACCCCGACCTGCTCGACGAGGTCGTCTTCCTGGCCGCCGATTTCGCGCTCGAGCTCGACGTGGCGCCCGGCCCGGAGGCCGCCCGCCGCCGATATCCGGGCGCCCCGCTGGTGCTCATCGGGGACGGGTCCGCCCCGGCCTGCGCCCGGGCGCGGCTCCCCGAGCGCCCCAACGTGATGCTGCTGAGCCGCAGTCATGGGATGGATCGGCTCGTCGCGCTGGCCGAGGCGATCGGCGCCGACCACATCGTGCGGTTTCCGGACGGGGTGCGGTACCTCGCGGGACAGCTCCTGCGCGTCTCCACCGACACGGCCATGGTCACCGCCGCCCAGGGCCGCGTCCTGGCCGTCGTCGGCGGGCGGGGCGGCGCCGGGGCGACCGTGCTGGCCGCCGGCCTCGCGATGACCGCCGGCGCCGCCGGCCTGCGCTCGCTGCTCGTCGACGCCGACCCGCTCGGCGGCGGCGCCGACCTGGTCCTCGGCTGGGAGGACGTGGCCGGCCTGCGCTGGCCCGCCCTGGTCGGCGGGCGGCCGGCCGCACCCATCGACCCGCCCGCCCTGGACCGCGCCCTGCCCAGCCGGGGCCCCGTGGCCGTGTTGTCCTGCGACCGCAACGCGCCCGCCGGCCTGCCCGGCGAGGCGATGGCCGCCGCGCTCGAGGCCGGCCGCCGCGGCCGCGACCTCGTCGTCGCCGACCTGCCGCGCCGCCTCGACGAGGCCGCGGTGCTCGCGCTGCGGGCCGGCGACCGGGAGCTGCTGGTCGTGCCGGCCGAGCTGCGGGCCTGCGTGGCGGCGGCCCGGGTGGCCGCGACGCTCACGCCGCACACCGACGCCCTGCACGTCGTGGTGCGCGGGCCGGCGCCCGGGAAGCTGCGGGCCCGGCACGTCGCCCGGTCGCTGGGGCTGCCGGTGGCCGGCACGCTGCGCGCGGAGCGCTCGCTGCCCCGCCGGCTCGAGCGCGGCGCCCCTCCCGCCGCGGGCGGTCGCGGACCGCTCGCCGCCCTGTGCCGCCGCATCCTCGGCGACCTCGGCCTGAAGACCGGAGCGGCGGCATGAGCACCGGTGCCCGCGCGCGCCGGATAGTCCCGCCACGCGACCCGAGCCGGCGGCCGCGGATGGCCACGGCGTCCGCGCTGGACGGCCCGCCCAACCCGTGGGCCTTCACCGAGGCCGGTCCGGACCAGGTCCTGACGCCGGACGCGATCCTGCCCGCCGACCGTCCCGACGACGACCTCCGGCTCGGCCCGGACGACGCACAGGGCCTGCCGTACGGCAGCGCCGCGCGGAACCTGACCGAGCGGGTGCAGGCCCGGATGGCGGCCGACGGTATCGAGATCAGCCCGGAGGCGGTGGCGGCCGCGGTCCGGCTGGAACCCAGCGCGGCCGAGATCCCCGCGCGCTCGCTGCGCGAACTCGCCTCGCGCCTCGCCGGCGAGATGACCGGGGCCGGGCCGCTGGCCCCGCTGCTCGCCGACCCGGACGTGACCGACGTGCTGGTCAACGGCGTCACCGTCTGGGTCGACCGCGGCGGCGGCCTACGCCGGGTCCTCGGCACGCTGCGTGACGAGGCGGAGGTGCGCAAGCTCGCCAAGCGGCTCGCCTCCAACGCCGGCCGCCGCCTCGACGAGGCGAGCCCGTTTGTCGACGCGTGCCTGCCCGACGGCACCCGCATGCACGCGGTGCTGCCGCCGATCGCGATCGGCGGGCCGTATCTCTCGCTGCGCACCTTCCGCCGGCGCGCCTTCACGATCGACGAGCTGGTCTCCTGCGGCACCGTCGACCCGGGCGCGGCGAACCTGCTGCGGGCGGTGGTGGCGGCGCGGCTGCCGTACCTGGTGACCGGCGGCACCGGCACCGGGAAGACGACGGTGCTGGCCACGCTGCTCTCGGCCGTGCCGCCGGGCGAGCGCCTGGTCGTGGTGGAGGACGCCGCCGAGCTGCGGCCGGCCCACCCGCACGTGGTCTGCCTGCAGAGCCGCGCGGCCAACGTCGAGGGCGCCGGCATCGTGACCCTGCGCGACCTGGTCCGTCAGGCGCTGCGCATGCGCCCCGACCGCCTGGTCGTCGGCGAGTGCCGCGGCGCCGAGGTAGTGGACCTGCTCGGCGCCCTGAACACCGGCCACGAGGGCGGCGCCGCGACCCTGCACGCCAACTCCCCGGCCGACGTGCCCGCCCGCCTGGAGACCCTGGGCCTGCTGGGCGGCGTGCCGCGGGCCGCGCTGCATGCGATGGTCCTCTCCGCCCTGCGGGTCGTCGTGCACCTGCATCGCGACCGCTCCGGGCGCCGCGAGCTCACCGAGGTCTGCGTGATCGCCCCCGACCGGGACCGCCACATCGCGGGCGTGCTGACCGCCTGGCGCCGCGGCAGTGGGCCGGGCCCGGGCGCGGGCGAACTGGGCGACCTGCTCACCGGGCGCGGCATCGATGTGCCGAAGCCCGAGGTGTACCGGCGCTACAACCCGGCTGGAGGTTGGACATGACCCCTGTCGACCTGGCCCTGACCGCGGGCGCCGCGCTCACGGCCGGCTGGGCGGTCTACCTGCTGCGCCGCCGCGGTGCCGCCCGGCGGCTCGCCCGCCTGACTCGCGCGGCCGTCACGGCGGAAGAGTCCCCGACTCGCGGCTCGACCTCCGGCTTGACCGGCGGTCGGCGGGCCGAGCGGGTGCTTCTGCGCCGTCCGGTGCCGGCGACGGCCGCGGTCGTCGCGCTGCTCGCTGGCCCGGCGCTCGCGCTGGCCGGCCCGGTTGCCGCGCTCGTGGCCGCCCTGTATGCGCTGATGGCACTGATCGCCCTGCGCCGCCGCCTGGCCCGGCGGGAGGCCGAGCAGCGCGTGGCCGCCCTGCTCGACGCGCTCGACACCACCACCGAGGAGCTGCGCGCCGGGATCATCCCGGACGGCGCCGCGGCGGCGAGGGGCGCCCGCGGCCCGCACCCGATGCGTCGGGCCAGGCGGGCCGGGGCCGCGGTGGAGGTGGCCGGGGCGCGGCTCGACGCGGCGTGCCGGCTGAGCGAGGCCCTCGGCGTACCCCTCGCCGACCTGCTGGACCGGGTCGACGCCGACCTGCGCTCCGGGCAGGCGTTGCGCATCGCGGCGGCGGCCCAGCTGTCCGCCGCCCAGGCCACGACCGTGGTCCTGCTCGCACTGCCGCTGGCCGGCCTGTGGGTGGGTGCAGCCATCGGCACCCACCCGGCGCGGCAGCTGCTCCACACCCCGCTGGGCGCCGCCTGCGCCGTGGTCGCGGTGACCCTGCAGTGTGGCGGGTTCCTGTGGACCGGCCGGATGGTTCAAGGCGCGACCGCGGAGGTGCGCTGATGCTCGCCTGGCTGCGCCGGCCGCAGGAGATCGCGGCCGGTCTCGGCGTGGAGCTGGCGGGCGGCGGCCGGACCACGTACACGGCGGTGCTCCACCTCCGCCTTCCCGGCGCCCACCTGTCCCACCCCCGGTCGCTGACGGTCGGCCTGGCCCTCAGCACGGCGCGCGGCAGCCGGACCTTCACCGCCGTAACGGAGGTGTCGGAGTGATTGCCCGTAGCGGCGAGGTGGGCGTCCCCAGCCGCGGCAACGACCTCGCGCCCGGCCCGGGCGGCGGCGCCGGCGGGGCCGGCGGTGCGGCGATCGGGGCTTGGGTGCGGTGGCCGGTGGCGGTGCTCGCCGGACTCGTCATCGCGCTCGCGATCGGCGGAGTGGCCGGCGTGGTGGTCGGGCTGGTCGTGGCCGGCGGGTGCGGGGCGCTGCTCGGGCGGGTCGAGCCGGCCCGGGTGCGGCGGGAGCGGGCGGCGGCGCGGGCCGACCTGCAGATCGCGGCCGGCCTCCTCGCGGCGGCGCTGCGGGCCGGGGCCCCACCGGATCGGGCCGCGGTCGCGGTCGGGGAGGCGCTCGGCGGGCCGGTCGGGGCGCGGCTCGCCCGGGTCGGGCGGGCGCTGCGGCTCGGGGCCGAGCCCGGGGCGGCGTGGGGGCACCTGGCCGACCTGCCGGGCGGGGCGCGGTTCGCCCGGGCCGCGGCCCGCAGCGCCGAGCACGGGCTCGCGCTGACCCGGACCCTCGACCGGCAGGCGACGGACCTGCGCGTCGCGAAGGCGGCCGCCGCCGATGCCGCGGTCCGCCGGGTGGGGGTGCTGGCCGTGCTGCCGGTCGGCCTGTGCTTCCTGCCGGCCTTCGTCCTCACCGGGGTCATCCCGGTGGTCATCGCCGTGGTCCACGACGTGCTCGCGGCGCTGTGAGAGAAACCGTTCGAGAAGGAGACAAGCATCAATGTTCAACATCAAGTCCCGCCTCCTGGCCGTGCGTCGCGGCGAAGAAGGGTCGATCAGCGTCGAGTACGCCCTGGTGATGGTCGTCTGTGTCATGCTCGCCGGCCTGCTGCTGGCGATCGTCACCTCCGACGACATGCGCGCCCACCTGACCGCCCTCGTGATGCGGAACGTCGGATGAGCGCCCGTCACCGTCGCCCGGCGGGGGTGTCGGCGCCGGCGGGAAGGGCCCCGGCCTCGGTCGCCGGGCGGCGACGGCGGCGGGCGTCGTCGTCCTCGGCGAGGGCGCAGGAGGTGACGTACCTCGCGAAGATGGCCGCGGGCAGGGCATCGCGCCGGTCGGCGTCGGCCGCGATCGCGGTTGCCGCAGACACCGGCGAGGTCGCGAGCTCGGGTGAGGGCCGGGCCGCCGGTGAGGATTTGGCGGGTGAGATCGTCGCGGCGTCTCTGGTGCGGAGGCGGCGGTGGAGTTCGAGGCATCGCCAGGGCCGCGACGGCGGATCGGCGGCGCTCGAGGTCGCGCTCATGGTGCCGGTGGTGCTGGTGTTCCTGGTGGTGTGCGCGTCGGCGTACACGGCGCTGTTCACGAAGCTGGACTGCGTCGACGCGGCCGGCACCGCGGCCCGGGCGGTGGCCCGCGGCGAGCCGGTGCCCGATCTGGGCAAGGACGCCGAGGTGGCGGTGGTGCGCGACGGGGATCTGGTCCGGGTGACGGTGCGGATGAGGGTGCCCGCGCCGATGCCCTCCGGGTTCACCGTCCAGCAGGAGGCGGTGGCGATGGCGGAGCCGCCGGTCACGGTACTGCCGTGAGCCGGGTCAGCGGCGACCGCGGCTCGGCGTCGATCCTGATGCTCGCCGTCGTCCTCGCGATGGTGCTGCTGACGGTGGCGACCCTGGCCGCGGGCGGGGTGATCGTCGCGCGGCACGTGGCCCGGAACGCGGCCGACGCCGGGGCGCTCGCGGGGGCGATGTCCGCGGCCGGGGGTGAGCGGGCGGCGTGCGCGGCGGCCGGGCGGCTGGCGGCGGAGAACGGGGGGCGGCTCGCCGCCTGCAGCGTTGCTGGGCCCATCGTCACGGTGACCGTCGAGGTACGGGCACCCACCGGCTTGGCCGCCCGAGCCAGGGCACGCGCCGGCCCGGCCGCAACCGCATGACATCCGCACCCACGCCGACCGGGTGAAAAGGCCGGCCCGAGTGAAAGGCGGAGCCGTGCCGACGGAACGGCCGGCCCGAGTGAAAGGCGGAGCCGTGCCGACGGAACGGCCGGCCCGAGCGACATGCGGGGCCGTGCTGACCAGGTGAACGGCCAGCCCGAGCGACATGCGGGGCCGTGCCGACCAGGTGAACGGCCAGCCCGAGCGACGGGCGGGGCCGTGCCGACCGGGTGAAGAGCCGACCCGAGTGAGAGGCGGGGCCGATCGGGTGAAAAGCCGGAGGACTTCGGCGGCGGCCACGTGGCGGGCGGACCAGCGCCCGACCAAGTGAGACACCGGTCCGGTGCCGACCCGGGTGACGAGCTACGTCCGGCGGCGGCCGAGTGACCGGCGGATCGGCGCCGACCGGATGGCGCGCCGGTCCGGCCACCCCCGAGCACGAGGGTGGCCGGACCGAGGCGACGAGCCACGAGATGAGGAAGGAGGTGAAACCCAAGTAGGTGAGGCCGGGCGCTGTAGGGGTCGTCGTTGGGCACACAGGTTGCCCCCGCGGCGCTCGGCCGAGCCTTGATGCCCCGAAGGGCCCGGGAAGAGGGGGAGAGGCGTCAGGCCGGGTTCGGCAGGTGGGAGAGGACCAGGGACAGGAGGCGAGCGGCCTCGGGCTTGTTCAAGGGGTTGTTGCCGTTGCCGCACTTCGGGGACTGCACGCACGACGGGCAGCCGGTGTCGCAGCGGCAGGAGGTGATGGCCGAGCGCGTGGCGGTCAGCCAGGTCGCGGCGGTCTCGAAGGCGCGTTCGGCGAAGCCGGCGCCGCCGGGGTGGCCGTCGTACACGAAGATCGTGGGCAGGGCGGTGTCGGGGTGGGCCGCGGTCGACAGGCCGCCGATGTCCCAGCGGTCGCAGGTGGCGACGAGGGGGAGGAGGCCGATGGCGGCGTGCTCCGCGGCGTGCAGGGCGCCCGGCCACTCGACGGAAGGGATGCCGGCCTCGTCCAGGGCCGAGGGGTCGATGGTCCACCACACCGCCACGGTGCGCAGGATGCGCTCCGGGAGCTCTAGCGGGCAGGTCTCGATGACCTCGCCCGAGATCAGGCGGCGGCGCTGGTAGCTCACCACCTGGTTGGTCACCTCGACCTCGCCCAGCGACAGCGTCACCGGGCCGGCTTCGAGCGAGGCGCGCACGCCGAGGATGGTCAGCGAGGTCACGTCGCGCGGGTGGGTGCTCCAGTCCGGGTCCTCGGCGTGCACGAGGGCGGTGGAGTCGGCGAGGTCGAGCTTGTCCACCACGTAGGTGCCGCCCTGGTGGAGGTACACGGCGCCGGTGTGCACCTGGTGGTGCGCCGAGCCGGAGTCGACCGTGCCCAGGAGGCGGCCGGTGGAGGACTCGACGACGGAGACGGGGCCGGCGCCGTCGCCGCGGATGTCGACGTCCGGGCGGGTGCGCTCGGTCCAGTACCAACCGGTCGGGCGCTTGCGGAGGAAGCCGGCGGCGACCAGGGACTCCAGCACGGCCTCGGTGCCGGGCGGGAAGATGTCCAGGTCGGAGCGGGTGAGCGGGAGGTCGGCGGCGGCGCAGCACAGCTGCGGGGCGAGGACGTGCGGGTTGGCCGGGTCGAAGACGGTGGCCTCGACCGGGCGGGCGAAGAGGGACTCCGGGTGGTGCACCAGGTAGGTGTCCAGGGGGTCGTCGCGGGCGATGAGGGTGCAGGTGGCGGCGCGGCCGGCCCGGCCCGCGCGGCCGGCCTGCTGCCACAGCGACGCGAGGGTGCCGGGGTAGCCGGCCATGAGCACCGCGTCGAGGCCGGTGAGGTCGACGCCCAGCTCGAGGGCGTTGGTCGAGGCCAGGCCCAGCAGGCGGCCCTCGAGGAGGTCCCGCTCCAGGGCGCGGCGGTCCTCGCGCAGGTAGCCCGACCGGTAGGCGGCGACGAGGGAGCCGCTGCCGGGGACGGCCTCGTCGAGGTGGCGCCGGGCCATGGTGGCGACCAGCTCGGCGCCCTTGCGCGAGCGGACGAACGCCAGCGTGCGCACGCCCCGGGCAACGGCGTCGGCCAGGAGGTTGGCCGTGTCGCTGAGGGCCGAGCGGCGCGGGCCGTCTGGGGTGATCAGGGGCGGCTCCCAGAGCTTGAACGTCACCTCGCCGCGCGGGGAGGCGTCGTCGGTGAAGGCCGCCGCGGGCAGCCCGGTCAGGCGCTGGGCCGACTGCGCCGGGTCGCCCGCCGTGGCCGAGGCCAGCACGAAGCACGGCGTGGCGCGGTAGCGGGCGGCCAGGCGGCGCAGCCGGCGCAGGATGTGGGCCACGTGGGAGCCGAAGAGGCCCCGGTAGGCGTGGCACTCGTCGACCACGACGTAGGTCAGCCCGCGCAGGAAGCGGGCCCAGCTCGCGTGGCCGGGCAGGATGCCGTGGTGCAGCATGTCGGGGTTGGTGAGCACCACCCGGGCGTGCTGGCGGACCCAGTCGCGCTCCTCGCGGGAGGTGTCGCCGTCGAAGGTGGCCGGGTACACGCCGGGCAGGCCCAGCTCGGTGAGCACGCGCAGCTGGTCGGCGGCCAGGGCCTTGGTCGGCGCCACGTACAGCACCGTGGCTCGCGGATCGCCCAGCAGCCGCGACAGGGCGGGCAGCTGGTAGGCCAGCGACTTGCCGGAGCCGGTCCCGGTGGCGACCACGGTGTGGGTGCCCTCCCAGGCGGCCGTCGCGGCCTCGGCCTGGTGCCGCCACGGCCGGAACCCGAACGCCGCACGGACCGGCTCGGGCACCCACTCCGGCCAGGGGACGACGACGCCCTCGCGGCGGGGCAGCGTTTCGGTGTGGAGCAGCACGCCCAGAACTCTAAAACACCTGTTCGAACCGAGATATGTGGTACACGCCAGCGCGATGTGGGAAAGGGGGTGGAGCGTCGCCTGACTCGGGCGTCGATGGTTAGATGCCCGTGGAGGGCATGCACGTTCTGGCCGCCAGAGGAGGAGGTCCGCATGGAGCTGTCGTTGTCGACGTACGACTCCGGCGACCATAAGGTGCTCGAGGTCGGCGGCGAGGTGGACGTCTACACCGCCCCGCGCCTGCGCGAGAAGCTCGTGGAACTGTCGGAGCAGGGCGCACGGCACGTCGTGGTCGACCTCAGCCGGGTCGAGTTCCTCGACTCCACCGGCCTGGGCGTGCTGGTCGGCGCGCTCAAGCGGCTCCGCGCGGTGAACGGCTCGTTCGGGCTGGTGTGCTCGCACGAGCGCCTGCTCAAGATCTTCCGGATCACCGCCCTCGACCGGGTGTTCTCGCTGTACGACACCGTGGACGCCGCGACCGCCGCGAGCGGCGCGGGCGCCGAACCCCCGGTGTAGGTCCATGCCGACGGTACGACTCTCCTTCTCGCCGGCGCCGGCCCACGTGCGCACGGCCCGCCTCGTCGGCGTCGCCGTCGCCCGGCGGGCCGGCGTGGCCGAGGAACTGCTCGAGGAGGTCCGCCTGGCGATCGGCGAGGCGTGCTCGCGGGCCGTGGCGCTGCACCGTTCGCACGGCCTCGACGCCCTGGTCGACGTCGCCATGGCCGACGGCGACCGTTTCACTGTCCGGGTGGTCGACCGGGCGGCCAACGGCGCGACGGTGAGCCGCGAGCCGCAGGACGAGGCTGTTGTCCTGCTGTCCGACCCCGCCCTGCCGCTGACCACCCCGCCCGACCTCCTCGCGGAGGAGGCGGTGGCCGCCCGCATGGGCCTCGCCCTGCTGGCGGGTCTCGTCGACGACCTGAGTGTGTCCGAATTATCCGAGGGTGTCGGAACCGAGGTCCGGATGTCCTGGCCTCTGGAGCACCCCGGCGATCGACCTGCGTGACCAAATCGACAGAATGCGATTTGTATAAACGCGCAAGTCGGTGTGACCACTGACACGCCTGACGGCTAGAGTACGGCGATCGTGTATGACGCCCCAGGTCACTGGGTACCTCGGTCGTCCAACACGGGCTCCCCGAGTGGAGAACCGCCGCCGGCCTGACCGCTCGCGGCTATGTCATGTGTCGGTACAGGAGGACAACGAATGTCCGTATCACTCGTCGCAGGCGGCGAGATTTCCCTTTCCGGGAGCAACCTGACCTACGTCGTCGTCGCGCTCGTCATCGCCTTCGTGGCGTTGGGCTTTGCCGCGGCGCTCGTCAGGGCGGTACTCGCGACCGGTCGGGGAACCCCCAAGATGCAGGAGATCGCCGGGGCGGTGCAGGAGGGCGCGTCCGCGTACCTGACGCGCCAGTTCAAGACCCTGGGCATCTTCGTCGTCATCGCGGTGGTGCTGCTGTTCCTACTCCCGGTGAACGACGCCGGGAACAACGAAACCATGATCAAGATCGGCCGGTCGGCGTTCTTCGTCGTCGGCGCGGTCTTCTCGGCCTTCATCGGTGGCGCCGGCATGGCGCTGGCCACCCGCGCCAACCTGCGCGTCGCGGCGGCGGCCCGAGAGGACGGCGGCCGGGAGAAGGCGATGCAGATCGCGTTCCGCACCGGTGGCGTCGTCGGCTTCCTCACCGTGGGTCTCGGCCTCTTCGGCGCGGCCCTCGTGGTGCTCATTTTCAAGGACAAGGCGCCGATCGTCCTCGAGGGCTTCGGCTTCGGCGCCGCCCTGCTCGCCATGTTCATGCGGGTCGGCGGCGGCATCTTCACCAAGGCGGCGGACGTCGGCGCCGACCTGGTCGGCAAGGTCGAGCAGGGCATCCCCGAGGACGACCCGCGCAACGCGGCGACCATCGCCGACAACGTGGGTGACAACGTGGGTGACTGCGCCGGCATGGCGGCCGACCTGTTCGAGTCCTACGCGGTCACGCTGGTCGCGGCGCTCATCCTGGGCCGCGCCGCCTTCGGCGAGTCCGGCCTGGTCTTCCCGCTGATCGTGTCGACCATCGGCGTGATCATCGCGATCCTCGGCGTGGCGCTCACCCGCCTGCGCAAGTCCGACCGCAACGGGCTGGTCGCGATCAACCGGGCGTTCTACATCTCCGCCGTCGTATCGGCGATCCTGGTCGCCGTGGCCGCGCTGTTCTACCTGCCGACGACCTGGACGAAGCTGCTCGGCGACGGCTGGCGCGCCACGCTCAAGCTCGGTGAGGGCGACAACCCGCCGTTCGGCCCGCACGTCACCGCCATCATCGCGGTGATCATCGGCATCGCGCTGGCCGCCATTATCCAGGCGCTCACCGGGTACTTCACCGAGACCGAGCGCCGCCCGGTCAAGGACATCGGCAAGAGCGCCCTGACCGGCCCCGCCACGGTCGTCCTCGCCGGCGTCAGCGTCGGCTTCGAGTCGGCCGTCTACTCGGCCATCGTCATCGGCGCGGGCGTCTTCGGCGCCTTCCTGCTCGGTGGCGGATCGATCACCCTGTCGCTGTTCGCGGTCGCCATGGCCGGCACCGGCCTGCTCACCACCGTGGGCGTCATCGTCGCCATGGACACCTTCGGCCCGATCAGCGACAACGCGCAGGGCATCGCCGAGATGTCCGGCGACATCGACGAGACCGGGGCCCGCACCCTGACCGAGCTCGACGCCGTCGGCAACACCACCAAGGCGATCACCAAGGGCATCGCGATCGCCACCGCCGTGCTCGCCGCGACGGCGCTGTTCGGTTCCTACACCGACACGATGCAGAACGCGCTCAACGACGCCAAGTCGAAGCTGTCGATCGACAACCTGCTCAACGTGGCCAACCCGAGCAACCTGGTCGGCCTGCTCATCGGCGCCGCCGTCGTGTTCCTGTTCTCCGGCCTGGCGATCAACGCCGTGGCCCGCTCGGCGGGCGCGGTGGTGTTCGAGGTCCGGCGGCAGTTCCGGGAGTTCCCGGGCATCATGGACGGCACCCAGCGGCCGGAGTACGGCAAGGTCGTCGACATCTGCACCCGCGACGCCCAGCGCGAGCTGATCACCCCGGGCCTGCTCGCGGTGATGGCGCCCATCGCCGTCGGCTTCGGCCTCGGCGTCGGCCCGCTGGCGGCGTACCTGGCCGGCGCGATCGGCACGGGCACGCTCATGGCCGTCTTCCTGTCCAACTCCGGTGGGGCGTGGGACAACGCCAAGAAGCTGGTCGAGGACGGCGTCCACGGCGGCAAGGGCTCGCCCGCGCACGCCGCGACGGTCATCGGCGACACCGTCGGCGACCCGTTCAAGGACACCGCCGGCCCGGCGATCAACCCGCTGCTCAAGGTGATGAACCTGGTCGCGCTGCTGATCGCCCCCGGCGTGGTCACGCTGACCGTCGGCGACGGCAACCACGCGTTCCGCTACGTCATCGCCATCGCCGCGGTGGCCGTCATCGTGGTCGCGGTGCTGGTCAGCAAGCGCAAGCCGGTCGCCGTCGACGCCGGCGAGGGCAATGGCACCGGGGCGAAGGAGAGCACCCCGGAGAAGGTCACCGCCTGACGCATCGAACCAAACGCGCGACGCTCCGGCCGGTTTCGGCCGGAGCGTCGTGTTTTCTCGAACAGACGATCGGTTCTACGCTGCACACCATGCGTGCCGCCCGCCTCCTCGCCGCCGCCCTCCTGCTGTGCGCCGTGGCCGGATGCGGTGGGGACGGGGTGGAGCCGAAGCAGTGGGCCAAGGTGGTGTGCACCGCGCTCGCCCCCTGGCGCAACGACATCGCCGGCCTGACCGCGAAGGCGCAGCAGCAGTTGGGGGCGGCCAAGACCCCCGAGGCGACCAAGACCAACATCGTGGACCTGCTCTCGGGCGCGGAGACGGCCAGCGAGAAGGCCCGCGCCGGAGTGGATGCCGCCGGTGTACCGCGGGTGGCGGACGGCAAGAAGGTCGCCGAGCAGTTCACGGCGTCGCTGACGAAGGCTCGCGACGCGTACGGCAACGCCAAGCGCACCGTCTCCGGCCTGCCCACGGCCGACGCGAAGACCTTCTACGGCAAGGTCACGGCGGCGTTCGCCACGCTCAAGGACGAGTACGAGCACAGCGCGATCGACCCGGCCCACGTCGGCCCGGCCGAGCTGCAGCAGGCCTTCGACGAGGTGCCCGAGTGCCGGTGACGCCGGCCCGCGGCCGGCAACTGTCGCTCTTCGGGGTCGAGGCCCGCGCACCGGCGCCGGTCGACCTGGAGGGCCTGCTGGCCGGGGCCGGGCAGATCGGCCGGATGGGCGGCACGGGCCGGGTGTCGATCGTGGTCAGCGACGCCTGGCGGTGCGCCGTGCTGCGGACCGAGCTGGAGGCCCGCGGCCTGGTGGTGAGCTGCGAGCCGACCGGCGAGGAGGACCGCTGGCACCTGCGCACCGCCTACTCGGCCGCCCTCGCCCCGCTGGCCGGCCGCTGGCTGGACGACGACGGCGGCAAGGTGGCGCCCCGCCGGCTGGTGCTGGACGGCCGGGCGCTGCGGCTGTGGGTGGCCGCCGCCGGCGAGTACGACGGCCAGCGCGCCTACCTGCTGCGCCTCGCCCCGCGGCCGCTGCCGGAGCCTCCGGAGCCCGAGGAGGAGGAGCCCCCGGCGGTGGAGCCCCTGTTCCCGGAGGAGGAGCCCGCGCCCCCGCCGGTGCCGGTGAAGGCGCCGCGGCCCGAGCAGCCGAACGTGCGGAGGCGCAAAAGCGAGAGCAAAATCACAGCCTTCGATCCCGGCCCGGACGAGTTCGCCGACGCCGAGGACTTCTACGTGGACGAGTGGGCAGATTCCGCCGACGCCGACCTGCCCACGGTCGAGCTCGAGAAGGCGCCCGAGCAGGAAGCGCCGCAAGAGACGCCGCCCGCCATCGACCGGCAGGCCGCCGACAACTGGATCGCGGTCGGTGACGCGCTGGAGGCGGTCGGTCTACCCGCCGTGCTCGTCGGCGCGGAGACGGGCGGTCCCGCGTACCGCATCGTGGGACCGCGGCGCATCACCCGCCTCGCGGAGCTCGTCGGCGAGCCCCCCGCGGCCGCCCCGACGGGCGCCTGGCCGGCCTGAGAATCCGCGGCCGTGCAGCCGGCGGCCGGACTACGGCGAGTAGGCCGGCGGCTTCACTCCGGTGACGTGATTTGTCTCCGAGCGAAGCGCTGGACGGGCGACAAACCACCACAAAAACGGCAGGCGATGCGACACGTTCGCAAGATCGGGCAGGTCGCGGTTGTGCATGGGTGTACCGTGGCGCCGATCGGCGTGTCGCGTGCCGACTGCCGGGGCGCCCCATTGCGCAACTCGGCGCGGGGGCGCGCGTTACGTTTGACGTCTGTCCGTCCATACCGGGGAGAACAGTGCCGACCTCCGCCAACACGAAGCGGCTGGTGATCGTGGAGTCGCCGGCGAAGGCCAAGACGATTTCGGGCTACCTGGGCCCGAACTATCTCGTCGAGGCGAGTTTCGGCCACGTCCGCGATCTGCCGGTAGGTAAGAAAGACATGCCCGAGGCGCTCAAGAGCGAGCCTTGGGCGTATCTCGGCGTGAACGTCGACAACAATTTCACCCCGGTCTATATCATCTCGCCCGACCGGCGCCGCCAGATCACGCGCCTCAAGGACCTGCTGAAGCAGGCGAGCGAGGTCTACCTCGCCACAGATGAGGACCGCGAGGGCGAGGCCATCGCCTGGCACCTGCTCGAGACGCTCAAGCCCAAGGTGCCGGTCAAGCGGATGGTCTTCCACGAGATCACCCGGCCGGCGATCCAGGCCGCGGTGGCCAACCCGCGCGAGATCAACCGCTCGCTGGTCGACGCCCAGGAGGCCCGCCGCATCCTGGACCGCCTCTACGGGTACGACGTCTCCACCGTGCTGTGGAAGAAGGTCAACCCGGGCCTGTCGGCCGGCCGGGTGCAGTCCGTGGCCACCCGGATCGTGGTCGAGCGGGAGCGGCAGCGGATGAAGTTCCGCTCGGCCGACTACTGGGACATCCTCGCCCGCCTGCTGGCCGAGAACGACCCGCGGCCGTTCAACGCGACCCTGATCGCGATCGACGGCGACCGGGTCGCCACCGGGCGCGACTTCGACCCCGAGACCGGCCAGGTCCGCCCCGGCGCTGGGGTCATCCACCTCGACGAGACGGGCGCCCGCGGCCTCGCCGCGCGCCTGGAGGGCCGGCCGTTCACGGTCACCCGGGTCGAGGAGAAGCCCTACCGGCGCAAGCCCTACCCGCCGTTCATCACCTCGACGCTGCAGCAGGAGGCGGCCCGCAAGCTGCGGCTCTCCTCGGCCAACACGATGCGCGTCGCGCAGCGGCTGTACGAGAACGGCTACATCACCTATATGCGTACCGACTCGGTGAACCTCTCCGAGGCGGCCATCGCGGCGGCCCGCCAGCAGATCCACGACCTCTACGGGCCCGGGGCGGTGCCGGCCCAGCCGCGGCGGTACACCGGCAAGGTCAAGAACGCCCAGGAGGCCCACGAGGCGATCCGCCCGGCCGGCGACAGCTTCCGCACCCCGGGCGACGTGGCGAACGAGCTCAACGCCGACGAGCGGCGCCTCTACGAGCTGATCTGGCAGCGGACCATCGCGTCGCAGATGAACGACGCGGTCGGCAACTCGACCTCGGTGCGGATCAACGCGGTCACCGCCCAGCAGGAGTCGGTCGACTTCGCCGCCACCGGCAAGACCATCACCGACCCCGGCTTCCTGCGCGCCTACGTCGAGTCCAGCGATGACGAGTCGGCCGAGGCCGACGACGCCGAGCGCCGGCTGCCGGTGCTGGTCAAGGGCCAGCCGCTGACCGAGCAGGGGCTGACCCCGGCCGGCCACACCACCCAGCCGCCGCCCCGCTACACCGAGGCCTCGCTGGTCAAGGCGATGGAGGAGCTCGGCATCGGGCGCCCGTCGACCTACGCGTCGATCATGGAGACGATCAACAACCGCGGCTACGTGTTCAAGCGTGGCCAGGCGCTGATCCCCTCGTTCCTCGCGTTCGCCGTGGTCGGCCTGCTGGAGCAGCACTTCCCGCGGCTGGTCGACTACGACTTCACCGCGTCGATGGAGAACGTGCTCGACGAGATCGCCAACGGCGACGAGAGCACGGTGGCCTTCCTGCACCCGTTCTACTTCGGCGGCGACAACGGCGACGAGGGCTCGGTGGCCCGCCAGGGCGGCCTCAAGCGGATGGTGACCGAGCGCCTCGGCGAGATCGACGCGCGCGGCGTCAACTCCATCCCGCTGTTTCGCGACGACGAGGGCCGCGACGTCGTGGTGCGGGTCGGCCGCTACGGGCCCTACCTGCAGCGCACCACGCCGGGCGCGCCGGAGGGCGAGGAGGGGGACCGGGCGGCCGTGCCCGAAGGCATCGCCCCCGACGAGCTCACCCCGGAGAAGGTCAACGAGCTGTTCGTCGGCGGCGCCGGCGGCGAGCGCAAGCTCGGCGAGCACCCGGAGACCGGCGAGCCGATCGTGGTCAAGTCCGGCCGCTTCGGGCCGTACGTCTCCTCCGGCGAGCGCACCTCGTCGCTGCTGTCCAGCCAGAAGCCGGACGAGCTGACCCTGGACCAGGCGCTGCTGCTGCTCACGCTGCCGCGGCTGATCGGCCTGGACGCCGAGGGCCAGGAGATCCTCGCCTCGCCGGGGCGCTACGGGCCGTACATCAAGCGCGGCACCGACACCCGCTCCATCGAGAGCGAGGACCAGCTGTTCACGCTGACCCTGGAGCAGGCCCTCGCGCTGCTGGCCGCGCCCAAGGTGCGCAAGACGGCGGCCGCGAAGCCCCCGCTGCGCGAGATGGGCAACGACCCGGCGACCGAGAAGCCGCTGGTCATCAAGGACGGCCGGTTCGGCCCCTATGTGACCGACGGCGAGTTCAACGCCTCGCTGCGGCGCAGCCAGAGCGTGGAGACCCTGACCGTGGAGGAGGCCAGCGAGATGCTGGCCGAGAAGCGGGCGAAGGGCCCGGCGCCGAAGAAGGCCCGCGCGGCGAAGAAGACCGCCGACGCTCCTGCCAAGAAGACGGCGGCGGCGAAGAAGACGACGGCCACGGCGACGGCGGCGAAGAAGACGACGGCGGCCGCCAAGAAGGCGACCCCCGCCAAGAAGGCCGCCCCCAAGAAGGCGACCACCGCCCGCAAGAAAAAGGAAGAGTAGGCCTCAGCCGAGGACCCGCTCGGTGTACGCATTCGCGAACAACCGGTGCGGGTCCAGCTTGTCGCGCAGCGCGGTGAAGTCGGCGAAGCGCGGATAGGCCTGGGCCAGCGACTCCGCGGTGCGGAAGTTCATCTTGCCCCAGTGCGGCCGGCCGCCCAGCGGCGTGGTGAGCGCCTCGAACCGGCGGAAGTACTCCTCGAAGGGCGCGCCGGCGTACTGGTGAATGGCGATGTAGGCGTTGTCGCGCCCGTGCCCGTGGGACAGCCAGATGTCGTCCGCCGCCGTGAAGCGCACCTCGACCGGGAACTGGATTTTGGTCGGGCTCGAGTCCACGATCGCCCGAAGCCCGTCGAACGCCTCGCGCAGCGCCTCGCGGGGCAGGCCGTACTCCATCTCCACGAAACGCACCCGCCGGGGCGTGCAGAACACCTCGTGGGAGGCGGCGGTGTACGTGCGCGCCGAGAGCGCCCGCGCCGAAATGCGGCTGATCGGCGGTACCGTCGCCGGAAATGCCTTTCCGAGAGCGCAGGCGGCGCCGAACACGGAATTGGACAGGAAGTCGTCGTCGAGCCAGCGCCGCCAGCCCGGCAGCGGCGAGTCGGCCGCCGGCACCCGGTTGTTGCGCTTCATCTGGACCCGGTCGGTGTACGGGAACCAGTAGAACTCGAAGTGGTCGTTCTGCCCGACGTGCTCGGCCAGCCCGGCCCACACGTCGGCGAGGGTGGCCGGGCGCTCGTCGGCCCGCAGCGTGAACGCCGGCACGCAGCGCAGCGTCACCGTGCTCAGCACGCCCAGCGCCCCGATGTTGACCCGGGCCGCGTTGAACAGGTCCGGGTTGTCCGTGGCCGAGCAGGAGAGCTCCCTGCCGTCGGCGGTGACCAGCGTGAGCCCTGCAATGAAGGTGGACAGGCAGCCGTAGCCGGCGCCGGTGCCGTGGGTGCCGGTGGACAGCGCGCCGGAGATCGTCTGCGCGTCGATGTCGCCCAGGTTGGGCATGGCCAGGCCGTGCGCGGCCAGGGTCGCGTTGAGCACCTTCAGGGTCATGCCGGCCTGCACGGTGACCAGGTCACCCTCCACCCGCACGAGGGACGCCATCCGGTCGAGCTCGACCCGCACCCCGTCGGTCACGGCGGCCGGGGTGAAGGAGTGGCCGCTGCCGACCGCCTTGACCCGGAGCCCGTCGGCGGCCGCCGCGCGGAAGACTTCGCCCAGCTCAGCCGCGCTGGAGGGGTGCGCGACGCGGGCGGCGTTCGCGCGCTGGTTGCCGGCCCAGTTGGCCCACGGAGATGTCACAAAACCTGAGTACCCTTCACGTATGCCCGTCGTCAATCACAAGGGTGAAATGGGCTATCCGTCGATCGTGCCCGCTCGTTGACGTGAGTAGGTTTCAAAGGCGGGCCAGGATGGGATCTCCCGCCTGATCCGACGAGGCAGAGGGGGGAGACCGGGTGGCGACGCAGACTGTGGCCCGCGCCGGGACGAAGCCGCTGCGCCGGGTGCCGGTGCAGGGGCGCAGCGTGGCGCGGGTCGGGCGGATGCTCGACGCCTGCGCCGAACTCGTCGACGAGGTGGGCTACGACGGGCTCACCACGACCCTGCTGGCGGAGCGGGCGGGGGTGGCGATCGGCTCGGTCTACCAGTTCTTCCCGGACAAGCGGGCCATCGTGCAGGCGCTCACGCTGCGCAGCCTGGAGGGCTACCTGGAGCGCCTCGGCGCCCGGCTGGCCGACGAGGGCATGGCGCACTGGTGGGACGCCGTCGACGCGGCGATCGACGAGTACATCGACATGCACCGCACCGTGCCGGGGTTCCGCACCCTGCACTTCGGTGACGTGGTCGACATCCACCTGCTCGACGACGAGCGGGACAACAACGACGTCATCGTCTCGCAGCTGTCCGCGCTGCTGACCGAGCGGTTCGGCATCGACGACCCGCAGCGGCTGCAGTTCGTGCTGGCGATCGCGGTCGAGGCGGCCGACGCGCTCATCAAGCTGGCGTTCCGGCGCTCCGTCGACGGCGACGCCGTGGTCCTGGGCGAGGCCAAGGCGCTGATCAGGGAGTACCTGCACCACCGCCTGTGACGTTTTCGACAGCGGGCGGAGCGGGCGGAACCCTGTCCGCTTTGCCCGCGGTGCCGCATACTTCTGATCGACCGGTACCCCACCACGAGGACTGGATCATCAGATGAGCAGGCGAAACATCGGCATCATCGGGGCCGGCCGGGTCGGCGCGGTCCTCGGGGCCGCCCTCGAGCGGGCCGGGCACACCGTGGTCGCCGCGGTGGCCGTCTCCGCCGCCTCCCGCGCCCGCGCGGAGCAGCTCCTTCCCCACGCGCGCCTCCTGCCTGCCGACGAGGTGGCCGCCGCCGCGGACCTCGTCCTGCTGGCCGTCCCCGACGACGTGCTCGGCGGCCTGGTGACCGGCCTGGCCGAGACCGGCGCCCTGCGCCCCGGCCAGATCGTCGCGCACACCTCCGGCGCACACGGCCTCGCCGTGCTCGCCCCGGTCGTCGCGGCCGCCGCCTTCCCGCTCGCGCTGCACCCCGCCATGACGTTCACCGGCACCGAGGCCGACCTCGACCGGCTCCCCGGGGTGTCCTTCGGCGTGACCGCCCCCGACGAGCTGCGGCCCGCGGCCGAGGAGCTGGTCGCCGCGTTGGGCGGGATCGTCGAGTGGATCGACGAGCAGAAGCGGCCGCTGTACCACGCGGCGCTGGCCCACGGCGCGAACCACCTCGCCACGCTGGTGAGCGAGGCGATGGACCGGCTGCGCGACGCGGGCGTGCACGAGCCCGAGCGGGTGCTGGCCCCGCTGCTGGGCGCGGCCCTGGACAACACGCTGCGCCTCGGCGACGCGGCCCTCACCGGCCCGGTCTCCCGCGGCGACGCCGGGACCGTGGCCAAGCACCTGCGGGCCCTCGACGCCGTCGCACCCGGCTCGGTGCCGCCGTACCTGGCGCTGGCCCGCCGCACCGCCGACCGGGTCATCGCGGCCGGCCGGCTGCGCCCGATCGACGCCGAACCCCTGCTCGACGTGCTGCGCGAGGCTGCGAAGGAGCGAGCCGTATGAAGGTGGCAACCACCCGCGAGGAGCTGAACGCGGACCGGGCCGGCCTCGCCGGGCCCGTCGCGGTCGTGATGACCATGGGCGCGCTGCACGCCGGGCACGCGGCCCTGCTACGCCGGGCCCGCGCCGAAGCCGGGTCGCTGCTGCTGACGATCTTCGTCAACCCGCTGCAGTTCGGGCCGGCCGAGGACTTCGACCGCTACCCGCGCACCATGGAGGCCGACCTCGAGCTGGCCCGCGAGTGCGGCGTCGACCTGGTCTTCGCCCCGGCCCGGGAGGTCGTCTACCCGCACGGCGAGCCCGACGTCCGGGTCGCCCCCGGTCCGTTCGGCGAGCAGCTGGAGGGGGCCAGCCGCCCCGGCTTCTTCCACGGCGTGCTCACCGTGGTCAACAAGCTCTTCCAGCTGACCCGGCCCGACCTGGCGTACTTCGGCGAGAAGGACTTCCAGCAGCTGACCCTGATCCGCGCCATGGTCCGCGACTTCGACCTGCCGATCGACGTGCGCGGGGTGCCGACCGTGCGCGAGCCCGACGGCCTGGCCCTGAGCAGCCGCAACCGTTACCTCTCGCCGGCCGAGCGGGAGCAGGCGCTGGTCCTGTCCCGGGCGCTGGCGGCGGCCGCCGCGGCCGGCGACGTCGAGGCCGGGCTGGCCGAGTACGCCAAGGTGCCCGAGGTGAAGCTGGACTACCTCGTGCACGCCCACGACCGCTACCTCACCGCCGCATGGGTCGGCGGCACGCGACTGATCGACAACCTCGGAGTGGACCGACCGTGATCCGTACGATGCTCAAGTCCAAGATCCACCGCGCCACCGTCACCCAGGCCGACCTGCACTACGTCGGATCCGTGACAGTGGACGAGGATCTGATGGACGCCGCCGACCTCCTCGCCGGCGAACAGGTCGCGATCGTGGACGTGACCAACGGGGCGCGGCTGGAGACGTACGTGATCGCCGGCCCCCGCGGCTCCGGCGTGATCGGCATCAACGGCGCCGCCGCCCACCTGGTGCACCCGGGCGACCTGGTCATCCTGATCTCGTACGCCCAGCTCGACGACGCCACCGCCCGCACCTACCGGCCGCGGGTCGTGCACGTCGACGCCGACAACCGGGTGATCGAGCTCGGCGACGACGCGGCGGACGCGGTGCCCGGCATGGTTGGCTCGCCGGTCCGGGGTGACCTCATCCGTCGTTAGCAGGGCTTGCCGGTCCGGTCTATGGTGTGGGCAGACTGCCCCGGGAGGACGGACGAGGATGGCGCGCAAGCTGACCGCGGCGCTGGTGCCGGTGATGGCCATGGCCCTCCTGGCGGGCTGCGGCGCGCCCGCCGGCACCGACAAGGATCTCATCGACGACTGGGCGATGCTCGGCACGCCGAAGGTCCCGTCCCCGCCGGTCGGTGCCTGCTACACCACCACGGCCGACACGTTCCAGACCGAGAACATCACGCAGTTCTCGTTCAAGCTGGCCGATTCCTGCACCGCCACCCACGCGTCGGAGACCTTCTACGTCGGCGACCTCACCGGCTCCGCGGCGAGCGCCACCGCCCCGCCGAAGGGCGAGGCGCTCAAGGACGGCTGGGCCAAGTGCGGTAGCGAGGCCGAGAAGTTCCTCGGCGGCGACTACCACGACGGGCGCCTGGAGATGCTGGTCCTGGTTCCGTCGGCCACCCAGTGGGCGGCCGGCGCCCGCTACCTGCGCTGCGACCTGGCCGAGGTGGTCAGCGACGGCGACAAGCCGGTGAACCGCTCCAGCAGCCTCAAGGGCGGGCTGAGCGGGGACAAGCCGGTCGCGCTGACCTGCGCGGCGGAGGTCTACGACACCGACGGCACGTCCTGGCTGGACTACACGCCGACGTCGTGCACCTCCACCCACAACATGGAGTACGTCGGCACCTACATCGCCAACGACCAGCCGTTCCCGGACACCCAGGACGCGCGCAAGAAGTCGATCAAGCCGGGCTGTGAGGCCATCGGCGCCAAGTACCTCAACCTCACCGCCACCCAGTTGACCAACCACACGCAGGTCGGCATCGGCTACTGGATGGTCGGCCAGGAGGACTGGGACCGCGGCAACCGGGCCGCCCGCTGCTACGCGATGCTGTTCGACAAGAAGACGACCAGCAAGTCGATCAAGGGCATCGGCACGGCCCAGATCTAGCGACCGCCGGCGCTGGACAGTTACCGGCCGGTAACGCAGACTGCTTCCTCATGAAGCGGGTGGCCATCATCGTCGCCGTCGTGGCGCTGCTCGGCGGCGGTGTCTACTGGATGTACGAGCGCGGGCAGGGCCGGGACATCCCGAGCACCCCTCCGGCATCCGCGCCCAAGGCCGGGACCTGCTACAACGTCGACGCCAACGGGGCGAAGGCGGCCCTGCCCTGGGCCGGCGACCCCGTCGACTGCGCCGGCGCGCACACCGTCGAGCTGTTCTACGTCGGCCAGGCGACCAGGGACCAGTTGCACCGGCTCGACGACGCCACGGGCGACGACGTGAAGGTCGCCCAGGCGCTGCTCTACGCCCAGGCCCGCCGCGCCTGCCTGGTCCAGGGCCCGCTCTTCCTCGACGGGGCCTGGCACGCCTCGCGGGTGCAGATCCTGGCGGCGTGGATCAAGCCGGCCACCGACGGCTTCTTCGGGTGCGCGGTCGCCGAGGTCACCGGTCCGACCGGCGACCAGTTCGCCCCCCACACCGGCTCGCTCAAGGGCGCGCTCGGCAGCGATCGATCGTTCGACATCGCCTGTGTCAAGAGAACCGGAGATTCGCTTCGGTACGTCCAGTGCTCCGACCCCCACGACGGTGAGTACACGGGTGTGTACATCATCACTCCGCCCGAGGCGCCCTTCGACCAGGCGGCGGTGGCGTCGGCGACCAGCAAGGGGTGCACGACGGTCGGGCTGAAGTACCTGGGCCTTCCCGACGACGGCTCCCGCGACGACCTGGCCCCGGGCTCGGTCGGGCCCAAGACGGCGGACGACTGGCTCGGCAGCGACCAGGCCTTCGCCTGCTACCTGATGAGCCCGAAGCCGCTGAAGGCCACGGTCAAGGGGCTCGGCAAGGACCCCCTGCCGGCGGCCTGAGCGCCCGGCGGAGCGCAGCGACGAGCATCACCACCCGCCGTACGGGCGAGTGATGTTGACTGTAGGGATGACAGTGGGCATGAACGGGCCGATCGTCCCGCGCCGCCTCGACGGGCCACCGCCCGGCTGGGCGGAGCCGACCGACGTGGTCGTCATCGGATCCGGGGTGGCCGGGCTGACCGCCGCGCTCCACCTCCGCGAGGCCGGGCTGCACGTCACCGTGGTCACCAAGGTCAACATCGACGACGGGTCCACGCGCTGGGCCCAGGGCGGCATCGCCGCCGTGCTCGACCGGTCCGACACGCCCGAGGCGCACGCCCAGGACACGCTGGTGGCCGGCGTCGGGCTCTGCGACCCGGCCGCCGTCGACGTGCTGGTCCGCGAGGGACCGACCCGGGTGCGCGAACTCATCCGCTGGGGCGCCGAGTTCGACCGGCACAGCGACGGCTCGCTCATGCTGACCCGCGAGGGCGGCCACCACGCCAACCGGATCATCCACGCCGGCGGCGACGCCACCGGGGCCGAGGTGCAGCGGGCCCTGCACGCCGCGGTGCACCGCGACCCGTGGATCCGGCTCATCGAGCACGCGCTGGTGCTCGACCTGCTCACCGACTCCGCCGGCCGGGCCTGCGGGGTCACCCTGCACGTGCTCGGCGAGGGCGCCGAGGACGGCGTCGGCGCGGTCATGGCCCGGGCGGTCGTGCTGGCCACCGGCGGCATGGGCCAGATCTTCGCGGCCACCACCAACCCGATCGTCTCCACCGGCGACGGGGTCGCGCTCGCGCTGCGGGCCGGGGCCCGGGTCACCGACCTCGAGTTCGTGCAGTTCCACCCGACCGCCCTGGCCCTGGGCAACCACGACTCGCAGCAGCCGCTGGTCAGCGAGGCGCTGCGGGGCGAGGGGGCCTACCTGCGCGACGGCGACGGCAACCGGTTCATGGTCGGCCGCCACGAGCTGGCCGAGCTGGCCCCGCGCGACGTCGTGGCCAAGGGCATCTACCGGGTCATGCGGGCCGAGGGCGCGAGCAACGTCTGGCTCGACGCCCGCCACCTGGGCCGGGAGTTCCTGGAGGCCCGGTTCCCGACCATCGTCGCCTCCTGCCGGGCGGCCGGCGTCGACCCGGCCGAGGACCTCGTCCCGGTCTCCCCGGCCGCGCACTACGCCTCCGGGGGCGTGCGCACCGACCTGCACGGGCGCAGCTCCATCCCCGGCCTCTACGCCTGCGGCGAGGTGGCCTGCACCGGCGTGCACGGCGCCAACCGGCTGGCCTCCAACTCGCTGCTGGAGGGGCTGGTCTTCGCCCGCCGCATCGCCGAGGACATCGCGCGCGACCTGCCGAGCCAGGGCGAGCCGGTCACGGTCGAGCGGCCCACCTGGTCGGCCGACCCGGCGATCCGCCCGCACCTGCAGGCCGCCATGTCGGCCCACGCCTCCGTGCTGCGCAGCGCCGAGTCCCTCGACCAGGCCACGCAGGCGCTCACCAAGCTCTCCGCCGACCGGGCCGAGGCCAACGTGGCCGCCTGGGAGGCCACCAATCTGCTCACCGTAGCCAGTGCCCTGGTCGCCGCCGCAACGCAGCGGCAGGAGACCCGGGGCTGCCACTGGCGCGAGGACTTTCCCGACGCCAGCGACGTGTTCCGGGGGCACTTCCTCGCCGCCCTCGACGACGCCGGCGGACTCACCGAAACCTGGGAGGACGCGTGAGGAACCAGTGAGGATCCAGACCGAGGCCGAGCTGCGCAAGGTCGGGCTCGACCCGGCGGCCGTGGCCGAGATCGTGCGGCGCACCCTCGCCGAGGACCTCGGCCCCGACGGCCTGGACGTCACCAGCGTGGCGACGATCCCGGCCGAGCAGACCGACGAGGCGGACATCGTGGCCCGGGCCGACGGCGTGGTCGCGGGCCTGTGGGTGGCGGCCGCGGTGTTCGAGGCCACCTCAGGAAGTACCGTCGCCGAGGTCAGGAAGCGCGACGGAGAGCGCGTGGCCCGCGGCGACGTCCTGGCCACGGTGCACGGGCCCACCCGGGCGCTGCTCACCGCCGAGCGCTCCGCCCTGAACCTGCTCTGCCGCATGTCCGGCGTGGCCACCCACACCCGCCGCTGGGCGGACCTGCTGGAGGGCACCAAGGCGCTGGTCCTGGACACCCGCAAGACCACACCCGGCCTGCGGATCCTCGAGAAGTACGCGGTGCGCGCCGGCGGCGGCACCAACAAGCGCATGGGGCTCTACGACGTCGCCATGATCAAGGACAACCACAAGCTGGCCGCGGGCGGCATCACGGCCGCCTACCAGCGCGTGCGGGAGGCCTTCCCGGACGTGCCGGTGCAGGTCGAGGTGACCACGGTCGGCGAGGCGGTCGAGGCGGTGACCGCCGGCGCGACGTTCCTGCTGCTCGACAACATGCGCCCGGAGCTGCTGCGCGAGGTCGTCGCCGCGGTCGGCGGGCGGGCCGAGCTGGAGGCGACGGGCAACCTGGCCCTGGCCACCGCGGCCGAGTACGCCGCCACCGGGGTCGACTACCTCTCCGTCGGCGGGCTGACGCACTCCTCGCCGATCCTCGATATCGCAATGGACCTGCGGTTGCATTGATGCAGTGGCACCCCGGATAGGCTTCCGGGGTGCTGCTCTGCATCGACATCGGGAACACCAACACGGTGCTCGCCACGTTCGAGGGCGAGAAGATCGTTCACTCGTGGCGGATCAAGACCGACGCCCGCGACACCGCGGACGAGCTCGGCCTGCTCTACCGGGGCCTGCTGGCCACCGACGCGGTGTCCCTGACCGGCATCGCGGCGTGCTCGACCGTCCCCGCCGCACTGCGCTCGCTGCGCTCGATGCTGCAGCGGTACTACGGGAACGTGCCCACCGTGATCGTGGAGCCCGGCGTGCGCACCGGCGTCCAGCTGGCCATCGACAACCCCAAAGAGGTCGGCACCGACCGGGTGGCCAACACCCTGGCGGCCTACACGCTCTACGGCGGCCCCTCCATCGTGGTGGACTTCGGCACCTCGACCAACTTCGACGTGGTGTCGGCCCGCGGGGAGTTCCTCGGCGGCGTGCTCGCACCGGGCATCGAGATCTCGGTCGACGCCCTCGCCGGCCGGGCCGCCCAGCTGCGCAAGGTCGAGCTGGTCAAGCCGCCGCGGGTGATCGGCAAGAACACCGTGGAGTGCCTGCAGTCCGGCGTCGTCTACGGCTTCGCCGGGCAGGTCGACGGGGTGGTGCGCGGGGTGACCGCGGAGCTGGGCGGCAGCGTCAAGGCGGTGGTGGCCACCGGCGGGCTGGCCTCGATCGTGATCGGCGAGAGCCAGAGCGTCACCCATCACGAGCCGATGCTCACGCTGATCGGCCTGCGTCTCATCTTCGAGCGCAATACCTAGAGTTTCGGTGCGCGATAGGTATACGTGATGTAAGGCATTTCGAACGACTGGTCTTCGGCGAAGGTGCGGCCGGCCAGTTCGCGGACCCGGCGCTCGAGGTCCGCGCGGCCGGCCGCGTCGGCGACGAGGTAATAGGAGCGGGAGCGGATCAGTTCCACCAGCGAGTCGATGGTGTGCGGCGCGCTCCACCGGAAAAGCCCCAGCTCATAGGGGCCGAATGCCGGTCCGAACTGGTCCGCCGGCAGAAGACGCTCGTCGATGACGTCCCGGCCCTTGCTCCCGTCGAACACCTCGGAAAGCTCGGCCACCCAGGGCACCGACTCGTCGCGGACGTTCCAGATCGGCACGAAGAAACCGCCCGGCCGCAGCACCCGGGCGATCTCGGTGTGCGCGGGCTCCCCGGCGAACCAGTGATATGCCTGCCCGGCCGTCACCGCGTCCAGGGCGGCGTCCTCCACCGGAATTGACGAGGCCGAGCCGGATCGGGCATCGCCACCGATCTGCCGGCGCATTTCGTCGTCCGGCTCGACCGCGATGACGCGGTGGCCGAGTTCGAGCAGCAGCCGGGTCAGAATGCCCGTGCCCGCGCCCAGGTCGACAATCGTGCGCGGCCGCTCGCCCAGGGCCCAGAGCAGGGCCTCGCGGGGATAACGCGGCCGGATTCGGTCGTACAGCTCGGCGGCCGGACCGAACGAAGACGCGTGTTTGGCGAAGTCCATCGCCCGACCGTACGTGATCGACCAATTCTGCGGCATCTGTGGTGGCTTGGTCACAGATAGCAAGGCGCTCGACACGGATCTGTACGCGCGCATTGCTGGTGAGCTATTCCGCACACCCGGACCCGGCCGGTATTTGTGCTGGTGTTGGCGGGGTAGTTTCGGCGGACCGTTGACGAGCCGCGCCCTTACTGCGTTATCTTTGCTTTCGCACAACCGGGGCGGGCTTCCTCGAAGGGAATACGACAGTGGCCAAGCGGACCATCCACGTGCTGGTCGACGACCTCGACGGCGGAGAAGCCGACGAGACGGTGAAGTTCTCGCTCGATGGCGTGCAGTACGAGATCGACCTGTCCAAGAAGAACGCAACGAAGCTGCGCGATGCGTTCGGACCCTTCCTGTCCGCCGGGACCAAGGTCGGGCGGGGTGGCGTGGTGGTCGGCGGGCGGGCCGCGAGCGCCCGTGGCCGGGGTGGGGCCGCCGCGGACCGCGAGCAGAACAAGGCGATTCGGGAATGGGCCCAGAACAAGGGCATCAAGGTGTCCGACCGGGGCCGGATCAAGCAGGAAATCGTCGACCGCTTTAACGCCGAAGCGGGCCGATAGCGCCGCTTGACCGTTTCGGGCTTAGCGGGCGTTTTGCTCCCTGCATAGCGATTCGAGAGTTTAGACACCCATCGTAGCGGTTCAGTTACGGTGGGTGTCTTGCGTTCGGAGTCCGATTTCGCTCTTGGCGTACGGGACGGGGTGCTGGAACAGGCCCGCGGGTGCGAACGTTGGGTTCAAGCACCGGGTACACGTGGTCCCCGGGGGGTAGGCAACAACAGACCGTGGGTCTCGGTGCCCGAATGTGGGGTGCGGCAACGCCGCACACCCCGCAAGGTGTCGGCTCGCGGCGATAGAGTGATGGCACGGTCACGTTGGCGTCCGACAGAGCTTCGGCGTGGCGACCTCCTCCCACGGGGGTTCCGCGTAAAAGCGGCGGCGACGGACACGGCACGTGAGGAGCAGGGATGTTCGAGCGGTTCACCGACCGAGCACGACGGGTTGTCGTCCTGGCACAGGAAGAAGCCCGGAT
>NZ_BAAARV010000099.1:0-20440 GCF_039532525.1 Dactylosporangium salmoneum | reverse complement strand
TGGTTCAGCGTCGCCGCGGTCACGCCCGGCTTCGCCACGTAGAACTGGTTGATCCCGAGCGAGGTACCCGGGGTCTGCCCGTTGATCCAGGTCGCACCCGAGGAGTTCGTCCGCAGCGACGGCACGAACACCCGGTAGCCGCTCGCGTCGGCGTAGAGGTACGGCTTCTCCTGCGTCACCGGGCTGGACGCGAGGGTGGTGATCGGCGGGCTGGGGAAGCTGGTGGCCGGGGCGCCCTGGACGCCGGAGAACACCATGTTCCACAGCGCTCCCTGCCAGGCGCCGATGGTGCTGTCCCGGGTGAACCACTGCTGCTGCGAGCACGGCTTGATGGTGCCGCTGACCCGGCTGTCGGCGATGTAGCCGCCGGAGGCCCAGCCGCAGTTGGGGGAGGCGAGGGTCATGCCGCCGTGCACGTCGATGCGGCGGAAGGGGGCCGCCTGGGCGACCGCCCAGCGGTCCACGCCGGACACCGGGTAGACCGACACGTTCTCGGCCGAGCGCCAGAAGTTCTGGGTGGCGTTGCCGGCCATCCAGCCCGCGTCGACGGTGATGTCGCCGTGGATCTGCACGTCCTGCGGGTTCTGGCCGAGGCCGTTGAGCGAGGTGTAGAAGCCGAGCTGGGCGTTGAGGCCGCTGTAGGAGCCCGGCTTGAACAGGAACTGGTAGCGCTCGGTGCCGAACTGGTTCTTCTCCTGCTGGGTGAAGATCTGGTCCAGCGTGGTCTGGATGGTGGTGGAGGACTGGCTCGGGTCGAACACGATGACGTTCGGGCCGAGGTCGCCGCCGCCGGGCAGCTGCGGTCCGGACGGCGACGGGCTCGACGGGCTGGACGGGCTGGGCGACGAGCCGGGGCCGCTGAAGACCTGGAACTCGTACATCGAGTAGCCGTAGTTGGTCGAGCGCTGCGTGCCGGTCATGCGGATGTACCGGCCGGTGCCGCTCACCGGGATGGTCTGGGTGCCGCCGGTGCTCGTCGTGGTCGAGTACAGCGAGCTCCAGCCGCTCTGCCCGTCGGCCGACACCTCCAGGCGGAACGCCTTGGCGTAGGACGTCTGCCAGGCGATCACCACCTGGCAGACGTCGGTGGCGGCGCCGAGGTCGATCTGGATCCACTGTGGATCGACGCCCTGGGCGCTGGCCCAGCGGGTCGAGCCGTCGCCGTCGACGGCCTTGTCCGGCGAGAGCCGGGACGCCTCGATCGACGAGGCGGTGGCGGGACGGTTGAGGGCGACGTTGGTGGTACCGCAGGCCGAGACCGCGGCGGCGGGCCGGGTCACGGTGACGAGGGCGCCGGTGAGCAGGGCCGCGGCGACGGCCGCGACGGCCACCAGGCGCCGTCGGCGGGGTGTCGGATGCATGGCATCTCCAAGAGGGGGTGGCGGATGTCAGCACGGTAGGACCGTGAAAACCGCGCGGCAAGCGCTTGCCACGCGATTTGCCGTGTGGATCTCAGAAGTCCACTGTGGACTCATGATCGGCTTGGCAACTCGTGGCAAGCGCTTGCCCGGCGGAAATCGGCCGGAGTAGCGTCCGCTCCCATCAATCAGCGATGCTCGATCTCACCGCCAAGGAGTCGACATGGGCATCCGATCAACCCTGCCGCGGTTCCGGCCGCGCGTCCTGCACATCACCATCGCCGCCGTGCTGCTCGCCCTGGCCGGCGGCGCCGCGGTCGCCGGCCCGGCCGCCGCGGCCGACGACCCGCCGCGCGCGCAGTACCACGAGATGCACGCCAACTGCACCGTGAACCACTCGCTCAGCGACGACCCGATCGTCTTCCCGGGCCTGCCGGGCGCCTCGCACAACCACTCGTTCATCGGCAACCCGGCCACGAACGCGAGCTCGACGCCGCAGTCGCTGGTCGGCGGGGCCACCTCGTGCGAGGACACCCTCGACGCCTCCGGCTACTGGTTCCCGACCCTGCTGCAGCGCGGCGTGCCGCTGCAGCCGGACAAGCCGACCGTGTACTACAAGTCCGGCGTCAAGGACTACCGCACGGTCCAGCCGTTCCCGGCGGGCTTCAAGCTGCTCGTCGGCGACGCCAAGGCCCCGGACGTGGCGCACTTCCAGGGCAACTGGCAGTGCACGGGGTACAAGGGCAGCGACATCCCGCCGTCGTGCCCGGCCGGCTCCACGCTGCAGGTCCGGCTCACGTCGCCGAGCTGCTGGGACGGCGTACACCTGGACGCCACCGACCACAAGTCCCACATGGCGTGGCCGGTGAACGGCGTCTGCCCGGCCGACCACCCCGTCCCGCTGCCGATGCTGGAGATCAAGCTGCCGTACCCGCTGAACGGCGGCGACACCGGCGGCCTGGCCTACTCCTCCGGGGGCAGCTACACGTTCCACTACGACTTCATGAACGGCTGGGACCCGGCCCGGCAGGCCTACCTGGTGTCGTACTGCATCAACGGCGGCCGCCAGTGCAACGGCTTCGGTGAGGACCCGAAGAAGCCGTGACCGACGCCGCGGCCCTCGCCCCCTACCGGGACTCGGCGAGGGCCGCGGCCAGCGCGTCGAGCACCACCGTGAGGCCGTACTCGAACTCGTCGCCGAACGAGTAGCCCGGCCGCAGGATGTGCTCGGTCGCCATCTCGACCAGGTGCGGGTACTCGCCCGCGGCGAAGCCCGCCATGATGGCCTCGGTCGCCGCCGTGGTCTCCTCCGGCGCCCGCAGCGGCTGGGCCACCTCCTGGATGACGAAGCCGTAGATGTAGCTGTCGAGCAGCGCGAAGGCGTGCGCGGTCAGCGGCACCGGGAAGCCGCCCGCGCGCAGGGTGCCGATCGTCGCGTCGTGGTGGCGCAGGGTCGCCGGGCCCGGATTGGTCCGCGACTCGAGCAGGGCCACCGCCCAGGGGTGGCGCACGAGCACCGCCCGGGCCGAGCGCGCCCGCCGGAGCATCTCGCCGCGCCACTCGCGGCCGGGCACCGGCAGGTCGATCTCGGCGAACACGAGGTCGACGATGCCGTCCAGGATCTCGTCCTTGCCGGCGACGTGGTGGTACACGGACATCGGCTTGACCCCGAGCGACGTGGCCAGGGACCGGATGGTCAGGCCGGCGAGGCCCCCGCCGTCGGCGACGGCCATCGCGGCGCGCAGCACCCGCTCGCGGTCCAAGGGCGCGCGGCGACCCGGCCGAATCGTCTGTTCGTCCATATCGGGGACGACCATACCACCGGTAGTACTTAGTACGGTACGCTCGCGCCGTACTAAGTAAGGTTGCCTCTGGGGAGGGACGACGCCATGTCACCGAAGACGTCCGGCCGCATCGTCGGCGCGCTCTACCTGCTGGCCTTCCTGGTGTACGGCGGGGGCAGCGCGCTCGCCCTGGACGCCCACGGCCCGCGGCTGTCCGCCGGCGCGGTCCTGATGCTGCTCAACTCGGTCACCGTCGTGGCCACCGCCGCCCTCGCGTTCCCGCTGCTGCGCCCGCACGGCGAGGGCGTCGCCGCCGGCTAC
This sequence comes from Dactylosporangium salmoneum, assembly GCF_039532525.1. Classification (NCBI taxonomy): domain Bacteria; kingdom Bacillati; phylum Actinomycetota; class Actinomycetes; order Micromonosporales; family Micromonosporaceae; genus Dactylosporangium; species Dactylosporangium salmoneum. Next base: position 16,977 of record NZ_BAAARV010000099.1, on the reverse strand, counting down.
CTCGCCGGCCGCACGGTCGAGGCGGCCCTGTGCGCCGCGGGCGTGGCGCTGCTGCTGACCCGGTCGGCCACGGCCGCCCCCGAGGTCCGCGAGCTGCTGGGGGCCGGCAACGACTACGCGTACCAGATCGCCATGCTCGCGGCGGGCTCGGCCGGCATCGTGTTCTGCCGCGCGCTGCTGCGCACCGGGCTCGTCCCGCGCTGGCTCGCCGTGTGGGGCCTGGCCGGCTACCCGCTGCTGCAGGCCGGCGCCGTCTGCGAGCTCTTCGGCCGGCACGTGGGCGTCGCCTTCAGCGTCCCCGGCGGCCTGTTCGAGGTGACGCTGGGCGCGCTGCTGCTCGTCCGCGGCTTCCGCGTCGGGTGGAAACCTCAAGGGAACCGGATGGCAACCGATGAGGCGGCTGGAGGCGTGGTTCTCGGCACGAGGTGAGGCGCGATGGCGGGCTGGCTGGCCAACCGGACGGTACGCATCAGGTTCGTGCTCGTGGTCACCGTCCTCGGCGTCGTCGCGCTCGCCGGCAGCTCCGCCGCCGGCGCGGCCCGGGTCGCCGCGGCCGGAGTGAGCACCGCCGGCTCGGCCACCGAGACCATCGCCAGCCTCGACCGCTCCAGCGCGGAGATCACCGGCGTGCTCAAGACGATCACCGCGATCGCCGAGCAGACCAACCTGCTCGCCCTCAACGCCACCATCGAGTCGGCCCGGGCCGGGGACGCCGGCAAGGGCTTCGCGGTGGTCGCGGGGGAGGTGAAGGACCTCGCGCAGGAGACCGCCAAGGCCACCGGCGACATCGCCGCCCGCATCGAGGCGATCCAGCACGACGCCGCCGCGGCCGCCGGCGCCGTCACCGAGATCGCCGGGATCATCGGCCAGACCAGCACGTACGCCACCACGATCGCCGCCGCCGTCGAGCAGCAGTCGGCCACCACCGCCGAGATGACCCGCAACGTGGCCCAGGCGGCCGGTGGCGCGGAGCGGATCGCCGAGAACATCGGCGGCGTCGCCCGGGCCAGCCGGGTCACCACCGACGGGGTGACCGAGGCCAGGTCGGCCGCCGACGAGCTGGCCCGCATGTCCGGCGAGCTGCAGCACGTCGTCTCCCGCTGCCAGCTGACCTGAGGCGCGGTGACGGATCGGCCGCCGGGCGAGCCCGGCCGCACCCGGGCCGCCGGGCGCAGCGCGTGCGGCCTGTTCGCGCTGGCCGGCGTCCTCGCGTTCGCCGGAATGGTCCAGCCCGGCGCCCGGGCCGGGGACCTGCTCGTCGTCGCCGTCGCCGACCTCGCGCTGGCCGCCGTGGCCTGGTGGACGCCGCAGCGGGGCGCGCCGCTGCTGGCCGTCGCCGCGCTGGTCGTCCTGGCCTACTCCGCCTGGGCCTTCGGCGGCGTCGCGGCCGGCACGGGCCCGTTCTTCGTGCTGCTCTTCGCGTGGGTCGGGCTGCACCACCCGCCGTGGACCGCGGTCGCGCTCGCCCCGCTGACCGCCTCCGCCTACGTGGCCCCGCTGCTGGCCACCCACCAGCCGCCGGAGGTGGTCGGCAGCGCCGTCGTCTTCGTGCCGGTCACCACCGCGGTCGGCGAGGTGATCGCTCGCCGGGTCCGCCAGCTGCACCGGGCCCGGATGCAGGTCGAGGCGGCCGAGCGGTGGCGGGCGGCGCTCATGGTGACCCTGGCCCACGACGTGCGGGCACCGCTCACCTCGGTGCAGATGGCCCTGGAGATGCTCGACGACGACCCGCAGCCGGAGCCCTCCGACCGGCACCGCCTCGCCGCCAGCGCGCTGCGGCAGACGGCCCGGATCACCCGGCTGGCCGGCGGGCTGCTCGACGCCGGGCGGATCGAGCACGGCACGCTGCGCCTGGACCGCCGGCCGGTGCCGCTGCGGGCCGCCGCCGAGGCCGCCGCCGCGCTCACCCCGGCCGCCGCGCTCACCTTCATCGCCGTCCCCGCGGACCTGGTCGTGGACGCCGACCCGGACCGCCTCGAGCAGATCCTGGTCAACCTCATCGGCAACGCGGCCCGGCACGGGGCGGCGCCGTTCGTGGTCGCCGCGTCGGCCGACGGGGCCGCCGTCGACCTGTCCGTGCGCGACCACGGCACCGGCGTGCCGGACGACAAGCGGGCGGCGCTGTTCGAGCGGTACGCCCCGGGCGCCGGCGGCACGCCCGGCTCGGTCGGGCTGGGGCTGTGGATCGTGCGCGAGCTGGCCCGGGCGCACGGCGGCGACGCCCGCTACGAGCCGGCGGAGCCCGGCGCCCGCTTCGTGGTGCGGCTGCCCGCGTGGTCCGCCTGATGGGACGACTATCATGGCCCCGGTGCCGCACGTTCGTGACGATCTCGTTGCCCGCCTGAGCCGCGCCGGCGTGAGCGATGTGCTCACCGATGCGGCCCACCGCGCCGCCTACGGCAGCGATGCCTCCCTCTACCGGGTGGTGCCCCGGGCCGTGGTGCGGCCCCGCTCCGAGGACGACGTGGCGGCCACGCTCGAGGTGTGCCGCACGCTCGGGGTGCCGATCACCGCCCGTGGGGCGGGCACCTCCGTGGCCGGCAACGCGATCGGCCCCGGCGTGCTGCTCGACTTCAGCCGACACCTGGACAAGGTCCTCGACGTCGACCCGGCGAGCCGCACCGCCCGGGTGCAGGCCGGCACCGTGCACGCCACCCTGCAGGCCGCCGCCCGGCCGCACGGGCTGCGCTTCGGCCCCGACCCGTCGACGCACACCCGCTGCACGATCGGCGGGATGATCGGCAACAACTCGTGCGGGTCGCGGACCCTCGGCTACGGCCGCACCTCGGACAACGTCGTCGGCGTCGACGCGCTCACCATCGACGGCGAGCGGCTGTCCACCGGCCGGGACGAGCGGGACCGGCCCACCCTGGAGGGCGCCAAGGACGTCGCCGACGCCCTGCAGGGCCTCGTGCGGGCCAACCTGGCCGTCGCCCGGACCGAGTTCGCCACCTTCCCGCGGCAGGTCTCCGGCTACGCGGTCGAGCACCTGCTGCCCGAGCGCGGCTTCGACCTCACCGGCCTGCTCGTCGGCAGCGAGGGCACCCTCGCCGTGGTGACCGAGGCCACCGTCCGGCTCGTCGTCGACCCGGCGCACCGGCTGCTGGTGGTGCTGGGCTATCCCGACTTCGGTACCGCGGGCGACGCCGTCCCCACCATCCTCACCTTCGACCCGACCGCCTGCGAGGGCATCGACTCGCGCATCGTCGACATCGTCCGGTCCCGGCGCGGCCCGGACAGCGTGCCCCCGCTGCCCGGCGGCCGCTCCTGGCTGTTCGTCGAGATCGCCGGCGACGACCTCGGCGCCGCGCGGGAGCGGGCCGAGCGCCTCGTCGCCGCGGCCGGCGCGATCGACTCCCTGATCGTCGAGGACCCGGTGCAGGCGGCGCCGCTGTGGCGCATCCGGGAGGACGGCGCCGGGCTGGCCGGCCGCGCCCCCTCGGGGCTGCCCGCGCACGCCGGCTGGGAGGACGCCGCCGTCCCGCCCGCGCGCATCGGCGACTACCTGCGCGACTTCGACGCCCTGTGCGCGCAGCACGGGCTGAGCAACATGCCGTACGGCCACCTGGGCGACGGCTGCGTGCACGTCCGCCTCGACTTCCCGCTCGATAAGCCGGGCGGCCCCGGGAAGTTCCGGGCGTTCCTCGAGGACGCCGCCGACCTGGTGGTCCGCTACGGCGGGTCGCTGTCGGGGGAGCACGGCGACGGGCGGGCCCGCAGCGAGCTGCTGGCGCGGATGTACTCCCCGGAGGCGCTGGAACTGTTCCGCGGGATCAAGCACGCCTTCGACCCCGCCAACCTGCTCAACCCGGGCGTGCTCGTCGACCCGGACCCGGTCGACGCGTCCATCCGGGTCGCCGCCGCCCGCCCGGTGAAGGCGAAGCTGGCGCTGGCCTACCACCCCGACCACGGCGACTTCAACCAGGCGGTGCACCGCTGCACGGGCGTGGGCAAGTGCCGCGCCGACACCACCGTGCTCGGCGGCGTCATGTGCCCGTCGTTCCTGGCCACCCGGGCCGAGAAGGACTCCACCCGGGGCCGGGCCCGGGTGCTGCAGGAGATGCTCGACGGCGACCTCGCCCCCGACTGGCGGGCCCCGGCCGTGCACGACGCCCTCGACCTGTGCCTGTCCTGCAAGGGCTGCGCGTCGGACTGCCCGACCGGCATCGACATGGCCGCCTACAAGGCCGAGGTGCTGCACCAGAGCTACCGCCGGCGGCTGCGACCCCGCTCGCACTACTCGCTGGGCTGGCTGCCGCGCTGGTCCCGGCTGGCCTCCCGGCTGCCGCGGCTGGCCAACCGGCTCACCGCCGCGCCGGGGCTGCGCCGGGTCGCGCTCTGGTTCGCCGGGGTCGACGCCCGCCGGGCCATTCCCGAGTTCGCGCCGCAGACGTTCCGGCGGTGGTTCCGCGGTACCGCGAAAGCCCCCGGCAAGCCCGTGATGCTCTTCGTCGACAGCTTCACGGACCATTTCGCGCCCGACATCGCCAAGGCGGCCGTCGAGGTGCTCGCCGCGGCCGGCTACGCGGTGGAGGTCACCAACGAACCGGTCTGCTGCGGCCTGACCTGGATCAGCACCGGCCAGCTGGACGCGGCCAAGCGCATCCTCGGCACCACGGTCGACCGGCTGCGCGACGCCGCCGCCCGCGGGGTGCCGATCGTGGGCCTGGAGCCGTCCTGCACCGGCGTGCTGCGCAGCGACCTGCTCGAGCTGCTCGACTCCGACGACGCCCGGGCGGTCAGCCGGGCCACCGTCACCGTCGCCGAGCTGCTCGCGCGGACCCCGGACTGGTCCCCGCCGTCGCTGGCCGGGGTGAAGGTGATCGCCCAGCCGCACTGCCACCACCACGCCGTCATGGGCTGGGAGCCCGACGCCAAGCTGCTGAAGGCGGCCGGCGCCACCGTGCAGCGCCTCGGCGGCTGCTGCGGGCTGGCCGGCAACTTCGGCGTCGAGCGCGGCCACTACGAGGTGTCGGTGCAGGTGGCCGAGCAGCAGCTGCTGCCGGCGCTGCGCGACGCGCAGGCGGGGGATGTGTTCCTGGCCGACGGGTTCTCCTGCCGCACCCAGGCGGCCGACCTCGCCCAGGTGGACGGCCGCCACCTGGTGCAGGTGCTCGCCGAGGCCCTGCGCGCCGAGCGTTCCTGACCGGGCCCGCCTAGAACGGCAGGAAGTCCTCGAAGGGCGGCTCGAGCGGCTCGTCGGGGAGGCGCAGCGCGCGGCAGCGGCCCGGGAGGTCGACGCCGGTCAGGCCGAGGTTGCGCGCATTCAGGGCGGGCCCTCGCGGTACAGGCGGCGGCGGATGGCCTCGATGGCGCGCTGGTCCATGCCGTGTGCCCCCCAAAAATATGGAGACCGGCATCCACGGGGGAAGATGCCGGTCTCGTCGATAACGATAGTTGCTCGGTGAGGGTTTGCGCCAGGCCTGATGACCGACATCTTGTGGTGCTCAGCGCCGGATTCGGCCGAGCAGGTGACGGGGGCCGTCGGTGCGCAGCCCGGCGCTCCAGCGCACGCCCGAGGCGTCGACCTCGAGACCGGCGTCCCGGGCGGCGGCCAGGGCGTGCTCGACGAGCGCCCGGGCGACCGGCTCGCCGGGGCAGCGGTGCGGGCCGTGGCCGAAGGGGAAGTCGCGCAGCGAGTACAGCACGGTCTGCCCGGCGTCGATCGTGGCCGGGCCGACGGTCAGGCCGGTCACCGCGAACCGGCGGAACGCGGTCAGCTGGGGCGGGTGGGCGGCACCGAACGGCTCGCCGGTGAGCAGGGCCGTGGCGATGGCGTCGACGCACACCTCGTACCAGACGAAGAGCAGGTAGAACAGCATCGAGGAGGCCTCGCCGGGCGTCATTCGGCCCTGCTCGGCGTGTTCGAGCAGCGCGGCCGCCGGCGTGCCCGGCCCGGCGCCGCGGCGGGCGAGGTCGCGGACCATGGCCAGCATGGCGGGGAGGGTGTCGCGGCCGCGCAGGGTCGCCCACTCGGGGCCGACGAGCCGGGCCGCCCAGGCGAGGTACGGTTCGCGCACGCCGGAGGGCAGGCCGAGCCAGCCGGCGACCACGGTGGCCACGTAGGGCCCGGCGTAGCCCGGCACGACCTCGAACGGCCCGGCGCCGGCCGCCGCCAGGGTCTCGCGCGCGGCCCGGGCCAGCAGCGGTTCGAGGCGGTCGGCCGCGGCGCGGTCCAGCAGCGGCTGGACGAGCCGGCGCAGCCGCCGGTGGTCCTCCGGCTCGGCGCTGATGATGTTGTCGCGGAACTCGGGCGGCAGGTCGTACCCGCGCAGGTCGGCGCCGGCCGCGTGGCGCGGGCAGGGCGACAGCCGCGGGTCGGTGAACGCGGCCCGCACGTCGTCGCGGTCGCGCAGGAGCCACGCCGGCCCGTCCGGCGTGTCGATCCGGACCGGCTCAGCCGACATACGGGGAACGGTCCAGGGCGTACGCCACCCGGCACAGCCATTCCGCCTCGGCGTCGGCGTCGTCGGCCACCGGCGGCCCGGGCGGCGCCAGCACCGGGGTGTCCGCCCCGCCCGGCTCGGGCGTCCACTGTGGACCGGGGTGCAGGGCGGGCGCGATGCGGGCGGCCTCGGCGATGGCGTCCTGCTCCTCGGGGGGCAGGCCGGCAGCCGCGGCCCGGGCGCGGGCCCGCGCGGCGGCGGGCTCGCTGAACCCGGGGCGGGCGGCCAGCAGGCCGTCGCGGATCTCGATGACCCGCCGGTACAGCCGCTCGTCCAGCCGGCGCGGGTCCCAGCGGTCGAGGCGGCCGGCCCGCGGGTCCAGCACGACCGCGGGCTTGGCGTCGCGGACCGCCCGCCACAGTGGCTCCAGGCGGCGGTACCGGCGCCACCGGACCACCGCCGCCTCGGCGTCCGGCGCCCAGGCGGGCAGGCTGGAGCTCACCGCGATGAGGATCGCGCCCACGCAGGCAACCACGGGCGCCCACAGGATGTTGACCACGTCCAGCGCGTCACTGCCGAGCCAGCGGGCCACGATCGAGACCATCTTGCCGGCCGCGTAGCCGAGGCCAAGGCCGGCGCCGACGGCGTTGAGCACCAGGCCGCGGCGCAGCCAGCGCTGCGGCACGACCCGGGAGAACCGCCACGTCATCCGGGCCGACAGGGCCAGGCCGACGGCGAACGCGGCCAGGTAGACGACCAGGAACGTGGCGGTGCTCCACTGGCGCGCGAAGGTCACGTCGAAGTCGATGGCGTGCTCGCCGGGGTGGGAGGCGGCGAGGAACAGGGCGACCATCGCGGCCATCACGACGCCGAACCCGGCCAGGCGCCGGCGGGCCGCGGCGCGGGCCGTGCCGGCGGGGCGGGACCACAGCAGCAACAGCACCTGGGCGGTGACGCTGTTGGCGACGATCAAGAGGTACACCATGAGGCTCGCGAGATTGGCGACGCCCGTGACCCGGTCGAAGGCCAGGTAGAGCGCCGGGGTGGCGAACGTGAACGACAGCGCGGGGAAGAGGCGGGCCAGGGTGAGCGCGATGAGCGCCGGGTTGGCCGGGTCGCGGCGCAGGTCGCGCACCTTGTAGACGGCCGTGGCGTAGCCCGCGAGCGCGCACAGCGGGTACGCGACGTTGAAGAACGCGATCATCGGCGCTCGAGCGAGCGGCGCAGGCGGTCGACGACGTCGGCGACCTCGGGCGGGGCCGCCTGGCCGGCACCGCGCAGCGGGCGCTGGATGCGCTTGGAGAGGATGTCGGCGGCGACCTCGGCCTCGCGCTCGGCGTCCTCGTCGAACCAGGTGCGGGCCATCAGCCGCTGTACCGTGGCCTGCTCCAGGTGCGGCATGAGCACGCTGGTCGCGTCGTCGGTCAGCACCTTGGTCGAGGAGTGCTCGAGCAGCACGTGGGCCAGCTCGTGCAGCACGATGTGGGTGCGGTGGGTCGGCGAGGTGGTCGCCTCGTAGACGATGTAGTCGGCGGTGCCGGTGGCCACCCACAGCCCGCACGGGCCGCCGGACGGCAGCGGCATGGCGAGCATGGTCAGCGGGCGCTGCCTGGCCGTGCTGAGCGACTCGCAGAGGCGTTCGACGGTGAGCGGCTCGGGCAGCGCCATCGCGTCGAGCGTGCGCTCGAGCCGGCTGCGCAGGCTTCGGAGGGTCACGTCGGGGGCGTCCTTCGGGTCCGGCGGGGTTCGCTGCCAGTGCTCGATGCTGATGCTCACGGCCGGCCCGCCGCGTGGGTCGCCGCGGCCCGGTTCACGGTTCGCGACGGTCCGGCCCGGCGGGACCGCCGCGCTGCGCCGGGCCGCCGCCCGGGCCTGCGGTGCCGCGCTGCGCGGGGCCGGACTGCTCCATCTCCAGGATCGTGTTCACGATCTGCAACACCGAACGCAGGCCGCTGTCGGACAGGCCGCGGGTGCGCACCACGAGCGTGCGGGCCTCGTCGCTCTCCCGGATCCGGGAGAGCGCCGCGGCCAGTTCGACCTCGGCCGCCACGTCCTCGGCGACCGCGTCGCGGGTGAAGTACGCCACGTCGACGCCGAAGAACCGGGCCAGCGCGGTGAGGGTCCCGAGCTTCGGGTTGGTCTCCATGCCGTTGCGGATGTTGGCGATCGCGGTGTGCGAGATCGACGTGCCGCCACGTTCGGTGATCGCCCGGGCCACCGCCCGGTGCGTGAACTCCTCGTCGCCGTTGCGGATCGTGCGGAACAGGTAGTCCAGCCGGCTCGCCAGGGTCCGCCCCGGCTGTGCGGCGCAGTCCTCGCCAGTCGACATGGGGATCCTCCAAACGGCGTGGCAAGCAGCTTCGCACGTCGATGTCGATCGGCTCAAGCGGTTGACAGTCGGGCCGACCGGTCACATATAGTCGGGCCGCTTGTCATTGCGCATCAAGAGTGGCAACTGCAGTTACCGCCCGAGGCGGGCAACGGGGGAGGGCCGGGCGCGTACGCCGCGTCCGGCGTTCACGTCTTACTGGCGGGCGGCCACCACGGCGGCGCGGAGCCTGTCTTGGAACTCGCGGCCGGCCGGGTCGTCGCCGAGGCCGACGTAGTAGGACACGATGTCCTGGTTGTGGCCGTTCCAGCGCGACTCGACGCTCACGCCGCTGTCGACGATCAGCTGCGGGTCGCGGCCGCCGATGCGCGCGATGTCGGGCAGCCGCGTCGACATCACCACGACCCCGCGCTCGGCCCCGGTGGTGACCACGACGAGGGCCTGCGGCAGCAGCAGCGCCACGGTACGGTGCTCCTTCTCGGAGCGCCCGGCCAGCCGCCCGAACAGCCCGCCCTTCTTCAGGTTCACCGAGTGCGTGTCCACCACCGCGACCGGCCGCACCGGGCCGAGCAACCGCTCCTCGGCGTGCTGCTCGATGGCGGCCCGCAGGGCAGGGTCGACGTCGTCGTAGGAGATGGTCCGGCTGGTGCGGTCGTAGAGGCGCTGGGTCACACCGGGATCATCATGGACGAGGCGGTTCGGCGCCATCGTCGATCGGACAGGAAGATCGACGGTTCACCGACTGGTGCGCGCCGCCCGCGGGCCCGGCTGACCATGCGTCCCCGGGAGCGCGGCGACCCCTGCCCGGTGGAGGGTTTCGGGCCGCCGCGGGCCGGGCATCACCACCCGCATGCGACTGATGACCCTGGCGGCCGGCGTGGCCGTGGGATATGTGCTCGGCACGCGGGCCGGGCGGGCGAAGTACGAGCAGATCGTGGACGGCGTGCGGCAGGTGCGGGCCAACCCGACCCTGGACCAGGTGCAGCGCACCGTCCGGGAGGTCGCGACCGCGCCGCGGCAGCAGACCGCACCGGTCGGCCCGGCCGCCGAGCCGAGCCGGGCCCCGTCGGTCTGACCCGGCACCGACTCAGTCGACCCATGGCGGCCCCGCGGCGAGGCGGGGCTGCCATGGGTGGTCTGGGTGGACCATCGCGAGGGTCCCGGCCAGCCATCGGCGCCGGGCCGCGCTCAGGTGGGGCAGGGCCGCGGTGAAGTCCGCCTCGTCCTTGGGGCGGACGGCCTTGGCCTTGAACAGCAGGGCGACCTGCGGCGCCAGGTACGGCACACCGTCGGCGGAGTGCTCGATGATCTCGTCGTAGGGCAGGCGGATGCGCGGGTCGCGGCGGCTGATCCAGGTGTCGCCGTCGTGCGGCTCGCGGAACACGTCGAAGCGCCAGAGCATGGCCGAGCGCTCGCAGGCCCAGGTCTGGTGGGCGGTCCGCATGGCCTGCGGGGTCGGCTCGTGCAGGCCGCCGTCGTGGGCGACGTAGAAGTCGCAGTCGGGGAAGCGGGCCGCCACGGCGTCGAAGCGGGCGGCGGGAACGGCGATCTCCAGGTCCTCGTGCGGGCGGGTCGTGGTGCCCAGGAAGAGGTCGACGGCCCAGCCGCCGGCCACGTACCACGGGAAGCCGACGCCGGCCAGGCGCGCGGCGACCGTCTGCGGCGGCCACGCGGCCCAGGCGTCCAGGGCCGGCATGGTCATCGGCGCGACTCCAGCCACTCCAGCGACGCGCGGCCCAGCGCGGTCGCCATCGCGATCAGGTTGGGGTCCGCGCCCGGGCCGGCGGTGACGGCGAGGCGGACCAGGAAGCCGGCGTGGGCGGCCAGGAACGCGTCGACGGTGTCGCGCGGCAGGTCCGCCGTGAGCGGGTTGGTCCGGCGCAGGGGCTCGGGGTCGAGGCCGCTCAGCACCGCGTTCGCCATCAGGGTGAGCATGTCGGCGTGCGCGGCGCCGACCCAGGCGTGCGGCCAGTCGACGACGTGCACGCCGCCGGGGCCCGGCCGGTCGGGGTCGAGCAGGACGTTGAACGGGTACAGGTCGCCGTGCAGCAGGGTGTCGCCGGCCAGCGTCTCCGCGGCCGCTGCCTCCAGGGCGATCAGCTCGTCCAGGTGACCGGCCGCCCACGACGACACGCGGGCCAGGCCGGGCGCGCCCCTCAGGTCTGACCAGCCGCCGAGGCGCGGGCGGGCGGTCTCGGCCCGGGGGACCGGCGACGGCGTGAGGGTCGCGGCCAGGCCCGTCGCCGTGGCCAGGACGCGGCCGAGATCCGCCGGGCGCCAGGGCTGGGCCGGCAGCGCGCCGGTGACGTGCTCGAACAGCAGGGCGACCCAGGTGCCGTCGTCGTACGCGCCGAGCAGCCGCGGGACCGGCGCGGCGGACGGAAGGCGGCTCGTGACGGCCCGCTCGCGGCGGTGGAAGCCGGCGATGGCCGGGGCGGTGGCGGCGCTGACCGCCTTGAGGAACACGTCTTGGCCGGTGGCCAGGCGCAGGCGGGCGGCCACGCCCTCGGAGAAGCCCCCGGGCAGGCTCGCGGCCCCGGCGACCGGGGCGCCCAGCACCGCCTCCAGGGCGGAGCGCACGCGGGGCGGCAGGGCCTCCCACGCGATGCGGCGGGTCCCGGTCGCCGGTGGCGGTGGCATCCACCGCAGGTTACACGGACAGCACGCGGTCGAGGAGCTTGTGGTACTGCAGCACCGTGCCGCGCATGCCCTCGGTGCTGTCGGAGGTGCGGGCGCCGACCCGGGCGAGCTCCTCCTCGCGGTCGTGGACGTTGTCGGCCAGGGCCTGTACGGCGTCGTCGATGATCTGCCGGGCCTCGGCCACGGTGGCCTTCGGGTCCTCGACGAACCGGGTCTGCAGCTCGTGCCACCGCCGCCGGAACCCGTCGGCCCGCGTGTCGTCCCAGAGGGGCGCCTCGGCGGCCGTCGTCTCGGCCGCCGCCGTCGCCGGCGTGCTCCCGGCGGACGCCGACCCGGTGGGGGCCGACCGGGTGGGCGCGGGCGGAGCGTACGGCCGCGGCTGCGCCCCCGTGCCGCCGGTCGCCGTGGTCTCGATGGGGTCCTTGCGCATTGCGTTCCCGCCTTCCGGACGATGGCAGCCAGGGGTCATCCGGGCCGCGGTGCCGGGCCGCCTCCGCGCTGGTCGCCGAGCAGGTCGGCGAAGAGGACGCGGTAGTGCATCAGGGCCTGGCGCAGCTGCTCGGTCGAGGCCTGGCCGCGCTCGTTCACCTGGTTGATCTCGTGGGCGTCGCGGTAGTGGCCGAGGGTCTGCGCGTGCTCCACGCTCAGGTCGTCGGCCAGCGTGCCGAAGTCGCCCATCGGGTAGCCCTTCTCGGCCATCACCTCGGTCACGAGGTGGTCGGCCTCGCGGGTGGCCACCTCGGGCTCCTCGACGAAGTGCGCCTGGGTGCGTGTCCACTGCTCGGCGTACCACTGCCGCTTGTGCGGCTCGAGCTCGCGCAGCTCCAGCCCGGCGTGGCGGCGTTCCCGGGCCCGCAGGTCGCGCTCCGCCACGCGCCGGCTGGGCCGTTCGGCGACCGTCCGGTCGTACTCCGGGCCGAAGCGCTCCCGCAGCGCACGGGAGCGGCGGTACCGGCCGACAGCCATCATGGCGAACGCGATCACGATCAGAGCCAGCACGATGACGGCGAGCCAGGTTCCGTCGGACATGTCTGGAACGCTAGCCCGGCCCGCGGGAGGGCGCCCTCACCCCGCGCGGGCGCGGCCGAACCGCCCGGAACCGGACGGGTCGCTCGATCGGCAGACCGCATCAGGGCCGAACGGCCGCTGCTGATCCGGAACCAGGCCCCGTACCGTGCGGGCCATGAGGCTTGGCGTCGACTTCGGCACGTCCCACACGGTCGCGGTAGTGGCCCGGCCCGGCGCCAGGGTCGACGCGCTGCTGTTCGACTCGTCGCCGCTGCTGCCCTCCGCGGTGTACGCGGACACCTCCGGCACCCTGCTCACCGGCCGCGACGCCGAGCGCAGCGCCCGGCTGGACCCGTCCGCGTTCGAGCCGCACCCGAAGCGGCGCATCGACGATGGCGCGCTGCTGCTCGGCGGCCGGAAGGTGCCGGTCGTCGGCGCCGTCGAGGCGGTGCTGCGCCGGGTCGGCGAGGAGGCGGTGCGGACCGCGGGCCAGGCCCCGGAGGCCACCGTGCTGACCCACCCCGCCGGCTGGGGGCCGCAGCGGCGCGGGCTGCTGCTCGACGCGGCCACCCGGGCCGGGCTGCCGGCCGTGACGCTCGTGCCCGAGCCCGTCGCCGCGGCCATGTACTTCACCACCGTCCTCGGCCACCACGTCCCCGACGGCCACGCGGTCGTCGTCTACGACTTCGGCGGCGGCACGTTCGACATCAGCGTGGTCCGCCGGGCCGGCGCCGGCTGGGAGGTGGCCGCCGCGCAGGGCCTCGACGACGTCGGCGGCGTGGACCTCGACGCGGCCATCGTCGGCTGGGCCGGCGCCCAGGTGGCCGCGCGCGACCCGGCGCTGTGGGCCCGCCTGGAGAGCCCGGCCGGCCCGCCCGACCGCCGCCACCGCAAGGCGCTGTGGGACGACGCCCGCTCGGTCAAGGAGCTGCTGAGCCGGGCCTCCTCCGGCGGGATCGCCGTGCCGCTGTTCGACGTCGACCTGCACCTCACCCGGGACGAGTTCGAGACCCTGGCCCGCCCCTGGCTGGACCGCACGGTCACGCTGACCACGGCGACCCTGTTCACCAGCGGCGTCAGCGCCGACCGCCTGGCCGGGGTTTTCCTGGTCGGCGGCGGCAGCCGGGTCCCGCTGGCCGAGACCCTGCTGCACCGGGCGCTGGGCGTGCCGCCGGTGGTCCTCGAGCAGCCGGAGCTGGTGGTCGCCCTCGGCAGCCTCCTGCCTCCCGCCGCCGGGGATGCCGCGGTGGTACCTCCGGTGCTCACCCCGGTGCCCGCCGTCCCCGCGCCGGTGTTCCCGCCTCCCGCCACGGCGGCCCCGGTCTCACCGGCACCGGCTCCCGCGCCGGTCTCACCCGCTCCCGCGCCGATCTCGCCCGCGCCGATCTCGTCCGCGCCGGTCTCGCCGACGCCGGTGGTGCCGTTCGCCGCGGCCACGACGGCCGCTCCGGTGTCCCCGGCCGCCGCCGCGACCACGACGGTCGCGCCGGAGCTGCTCGCCGGCCCCCATCCGATCAACCAGCCGGAGCCGCTGCCCGCCCCGCCCGCGGTGGCGCCCGGCCGGAGTGAGACCAAGGCGCTGCTCATCGCGTGCGGCGCCGTGCTGGTGCTCGGCCTGGCCGGCGTCCTGTTCGGCAGCAACGGCTCCCGTCCGCCGCTGCACTCCGGGTTCTTCTCCCCGCTCATGCCGAAGGCGGTCGCCATCCTGCTGGGCATGACCCTGCTGCTCGCGGTGACCGGGCGCCCGTCCGGCCCGGCGCACCGCGCGCTCGGCCCCGCGCTGCTCGCCACCGGCGGCGGGGTGCTCGCCCTGTACCTGGCCTCCTCGGCCGTGAACGAAGGCCCGGCGATCAGCTTCGCCGACGGCATCCGGTACCGCCTGACGGCGGCCGACTGGTACAGCACCGGCCTCAGCTGGACCTTCACGGTCGTCGCCGCGCTGCTCCTGATCGGCGCCATCGTGCTGCTGGCGCGGCTGCGGCGGGCGCCCGACCGGCCGGCGGCCGGGTCCCGCGGCTGGTGGATCGCGCTGTGGCCGGCGGCCGGCGCGGCGCTCATGCTCGCCACGATCTCCCCGATGTCGTACTACCACGTGGCCTTCACCGGCGGCAGCGACCCGAACGTCGCCCCGCTGGCCGGCCTCTCCTACACCGGCGGCGCGCTGACCTGGTGGCTCGCGTTCACGCTCGGCCTGGCCCTGACCCTGTCGGCCTGGCTGCTCGTCGGCGCGGCCCTGCGCCCGTGGCTGGCCCGCAGCCGCGGCGCCCGGACCACGGCCATGGTGACCATCGTGGTGTTCGGCCTGTTCGCGGTGCTCACCAGCTTCTTCGAGCGGGCCTCCTACACCACTGCGCTGCGGTTCTTCCGGGTGTACTACTGGAACGACGTCATCGGCCTGCCGGTCGGCGGCACGGCGATCAGCTGGGTGGAGCTGCTCGTCGCCGTGGCCGTCATCGCCGGGATCGCGGTGCCGTCACTCGTACGGTCCCGCCGTCTTTGACGGATGACGGCAAGCCTTCGACAATAGATGTGCAACTCTGATACTCCCGAAACGCCAGCGGGAGGGGTGGATGCTTTGGCCGATCCGTCGGTCGTGCTGTGCGACGACGTCGACCTCGGGACCGTCGAGGTGGTGCTCGCCGGTCCGTGGAACGGCCGCGTGCGGATCGACCTGGCAGTCGCCGTCCGCAAGGGGCTGACCGAACATCCCCGGGCGCTGCTGCTCAACCTCGCCGGGTGCGAGGGGGCCGACTGGGCGCTGGTCGGCGCGGTGCTGCTCGCCGAGCGGGAGAGCCTCGCGGCCCGCCCGTCCGTGCCGCTGCTGGCGATCGCCTCGCCCGCGCAGCGCGGCGTGCTGACCGCCACCGGGGTGACGGCGCGGGTGCCGATCTTCGAGACGGCGGACCTCGCCCGGGCGGCGCTGGGCGAGCGGTCGCCGCCGCTGGGGCGCGTGGCGCTGCACCTGTCCCCGACCGTGCTCGCCCCGTCGGCCGCCCGCATCTTCGTCGGCGACACGGTGCTCGCCTGGGAACTCGGCGCCACCCTGCACCCGGCCCGCATGATCGTCTCGGAGCTGGTGGACAACGCGGTGGAGCACGCCGGGACGCCGCTCACGGTCACCGTCTCCCGCCGAGGCTCCCTGCTGCACCTCGCGGTCGAGGACGGCGTCGCCACGCCGCCCCGGGTGATCGACGGGCCGGGCCGCAGCGGCGCGCCGCTGGAGCTGCGGGGCAACGGGCTGCGGATCGTCGCGAGCGCGGCGGTCGCGTGGGGGACCACCCCGACCGCGGGCGGCAAGGTGGTCTGGGCGACGCTGCGGGCGCACCCGCCGGGGGTCCGGATGTGATGTCACCGATGGTTCCGCCGAGTGCGAGGGGGTCGCATGGGACCGGCCACGGAGCCGCTGCTACCCACCAAGATCGTCGTACCCGAGATCGTGCCGCGGGCGCTGGCCCGGCCCGAGCTGCACGACGAGCTCTGGAGCCTGACCGACCTGCCGGTCACGCTGCTCACCGGCCCGGCCGGGGCCGGCAAGACCCAGCTCGTCGCCGCCTGGGCGGCCGACGCCGGCGCCGGCGACCCGCTGGCCTGGCTGACCCTCGACCGTGACGACCGGCACCAACCGGCCCGGCTCTGGCGGCACCTGGTGGCCGCGCTGCGCGGGGCCGGCGTGGCGCTGCCGGCCGCGCTGCTCGAGGCGGCGGCCGCCGGCACGGCCGACCACCGGGCCGCGATCGCCGTGGCGGCCGCCCTGGCCGGGTGGGACCGGCCGCTGCTGCTCGTCCTCGACGGCGCGACCTGGCTCGACGAGGAGCAGCTGGCCGAGGTCGACTACCTGGTGCGGTACGCCGGCTGCCTGCGCCTGCTGATGATCGCCCGGCACAAGCCCCGCTTCCCGCTGCACCGCTACCGCCTCGCCGAGGAGCTCGGCGAGCTGGCCGGCGCCGACCTGATGCTCGACGCCACGCAGGTGCGGGCCCTGTTCGGGCTGCACGGCGTCGAGCTGACCGGCGAGGCCCTCGTCGACGTGCTGGGCCAGACCCGGGGCTGGATCGCACCCGTGCGGCTGTGCGCGCTGGCGATGGAGGGCCGGCCCCGCGCCGGCGTCCCGGCGCTGGCGCGGCACGAGCACGTCGTGGAGTACGTCTCCGGCGAGATCCTGGGCGGCCTCTCGGAGCACCAGCGCTCCCTGCTGGGAAGCGCCGCCCTCCTCGACACGTTCACCGCGGACCTCCTCGCCGCCGCGACCGGCGACGCGGAGGAGGGCCGCGGGGCCGACGTGGTCGAGGAACTCGCCGGGACCGGCGCGTTCGTGGAGGCGGCCGACGCGGCCCGGGCGGAGTACCGGGTCCACCCGCTGCTCGGCCAGACCCTGCGCGACCGGCTGGGCCTGCCGGCCGAGCAGGCCCGCGCGGTCGGCCTGCGGGCCGCCCGCTGGCTGGCCGGCCGCGGCGACGTGCACGGCGCGGTGGCCCGGGCGGTCGAGGCCGGGGCCTGGGAGGAGGCGGCCGCGATCGTCGTGGAGGACCTTGCGGTCGGCGAGCTGCTCCTCGACGGCCCGTCCGGCCCCCTGGCCCGGCTGCTCGCCGGCCCGCCGCGGGCGCCGCGCCCCCG
>NZ_BAAARV010000098.1:0-13546 GCF_039532525.1 Dactylosporangium salmoneum | reverse complement strand
CCCCACTGGCCACCGCGCTCGCCGGCGCCGGCGCCTCCGCGACCGACTCGAGCAGCGCCCGGACCCCTGTTTCGTCCATTCTCATCCCTCGATCCCGACTTGGTGGGCGTCCAGCGCCCGGCGAAGTGCCTCCAGCCCGCGGGCGGTCTGGCTCTTGACCGTGCCGGTCGAGCAGCCCAGCGCCTCGGCGGCGTCCTCGACCGAGAGGTCGCAGTAGTACCGCAGCACCAGCGCGGCACGCTGCCGCGGCGGGACCTCGGCCAGCGCCCGGCGCACCGCCAGCCGCATGGCCGGGTCGTCGTCCGCCGGGCCGGGCCGGTCCTGCGGCTCGGCGCGCAGGTCGACCCGGCTCGCCCAGCCGCTGCGCCGCTCGCTCAGGAAGACGCGGACGACCATCGTGCGCACGTACGCGTCGAGGCTGTCGGCCCCGTCGGCCCGCCGCCAGTGCAGGTACAGCCGCGTGATCGCGGCCTGGGCGATGTCGTCGGCCCGGTGCCAGTCCTGGCACAGCAGGAACGCCACCTTGCGGATCCAGGGCAGCCTCGCCGCGACGTACTCCACGTAGCGCCGCTCTTCGTCAACCTTCACCCCGCGTCACCAACCCCGCTCTCCGGCGATTCGCAGTCCTGACGCCACCGGGCCCGCGCGGGGTTGCATCAACGCCGGAGGCCCCGCGGACGAATCCGCGGGGCCTCGTCGGGGCCTTGCGTCAGCGGGCGCGCTCGTCCATGACGTGCTCGAAGTTCACGCCGTTGATGAGCACCGTGCCGCGCGACGGCAGGCTGCTGACCTGGGTGTGCTCGGCGCGGCGGTACTTGATGACGTACTCCAGCCCCTCCCGGTTGGCGAAGCCGCGCGGCACCCGCTTGGCCACCACCTCGGCCTCGCCCTGCAGGCCGCGGCCCTCCAGGCGGGACTTGCGGCCGCTGAGCTCGAAGCGGGCCTGCTCCAGCCCGGTGGTGGTGTCCAGGGCGACCAGCGTGCCGAACTGCTTCGGCCGGCGGGTCGCGACCAACACGCCCAGCGCCACCAGCAGGATCAGCACCAGCCCGGCGGCCACGCCCTGCACGATCCAGGTGCCGACCGAGGCGGTGCCCTCGACCCGGACCGGCTGGACGGCCGGGGCGGTCGGCACGTTCAGCTCGATGTCGGGCGCCAGCGGCGCGGCCCAGTCCGACGCGACCGAGCCCTGCAGGCTCAGCGTGGCCGTGGCCGAACGCTCCCGGTGGTACGGCACCGGGCCGGCGCCGGGCGCCCAGTGCAGGCGCAGGTCGAACGACTTGCTCTCGCCCGGGCGCAGCTCCACCCGGTCGGGCACGTCCCCGGTGAGCGCCGGCCCGCCGTCGGCCCGCACGGCGAGGCCGGTGACGGTCAGCGGCATCTTCGCCGCGTCCGAGCGCAGGGTCAGCTTCACGGCCGCGTCGCCGGCGCCGAGGTCGGCCCGCGCCGGGGCGGTCCAGGTGGCGGTCACGCCCTTGCCGATGTCGCCGGCCAGGGCGAGCCGCGCCTTCTCCAGGCGGGTGTGCTGCTTGCTGCGGTCGAGGTACTCCCCCATGTCCGCGATCTGGTTCGGGTCCAGCGTGTCGGTGTCCTTGAACACGTTGCCGAGCAGCTTCGCGCCGGTGGTGCCGGTGCGGGTGAGCGGCAGCGCGTAGCCGTGCACCGAGCCGGCCTTGAGCTTGCCGGCCCGGGCGGTGAGCGCCTCCCAGGGGGGCCCGTCGGCGGTCGGGTACGGCGAGCCGGCCGGCGGCTCGTGCGCACCGTCGGTGATCAGCACGACGGTGGCGACCGGGGCGGCGTCGCCCCGCTCGAGCTCGCCGAGGGCCCTGGCGATGGCGGCCCCGATGTCCGTCGAGTTCTGGCTGGGCGCGTCCGGCAGCGCGCCGATGATCCGGTCGGGGTCCCCGCCGGGCCCGATGTAGCGCGCCGTCGGGGTGTTGTCGAAGGTGTACACCGCCACGTGATCGGTCCGCGTCAGCCCGGCGACGAACGTGCGCAGCGTGCTCTTCACGTTGCCGTAGAGGTTGTTCGTCGCCATCGACCCGGAGGTGTCGACGAGCACCACGTAGTCGGCCGGCACCCGGTCGACCTCGAGGAGCCCGAAGATCTCGTCCCGCCCGGGCGCGGCGGCGGCGGGCCGCGCGAGCCCGGCCGCCGCGCCGAGCCCGACGAGGACGGCGAGGACCGCCCGCAGCGGCCGCGACAATTGCTGGTTCATGCTTGCTCCTCGGGAGTCGTTCCTCGTGCCCCGTTGCCGCGCTCGCCTTGCTCGGGCCGGTCGGGACCGCGCTCCCCGGCTTCGGCGAAGAGGCGGCGAAACGTCTTGAGCTGCCGGCGGCCGGGTGGTGGCCGCTCCGGCGGGGCGGGCGCCGGCGCGGCCCGGTCCGCCGCCGGCTGCCGGCGGCCGGGTGGTGGCCGCTCCGGGACGGGTGCCGGCGCGGCCCGGTCCGCCGCGGCGAGCAACTGCTGCAGAAGCGGGGCCAGCCACCGGACGGTGCTGATGAAGTGCGGCGCGAACTCGCGCAGCGGACCGGCCGGGTCGATGGCGTGGGCCTGGAGCGCAGCGCCGAACGCCTTGTGCCCGGCCCCGGCGCTCGGCGAGAGCCGCAGGTGGCCGATCAGGTCGATGACCGCGCTCTCGCGGCCGGGCCGCAGCCACGGCCGCATCGCCTCGAGCACCTGCTCGTGGTGCAGCTCCGGCCGTTCGAGCAGCGACCAGAGCGCCTTGAGCACCTCCCGCGACGTGGCGGCCGGGTCGGCGCACACGCGGGCCAGGTCGGTCAGGCCCGCGAGCCACGGATCGATGGCGGCGCGCCATTCGGGGCCCAGTTCGAGCGAGGCGCGCTGGTCCGGGTTGGCGGTGAGGTAGGTGCCGACGAGGCCGGCCGCCCACGGCCGCAGCGACGGCTCGATCCGGTCGACGACGGCGACCAGGTCCTGCGCCTCGGTGTCGTCGCCGATCCGGGCCGCGCGGGTGGTGAGCGCCTCCCGCAGCCGCTCGATCAGCCGCTCCTTCACCGGCCGCAGCGCGGAGAAGCGCCACGCCTGCTGCATCCCGTCGAGGTAGGGCTCCGGCAGGCCGCGCAGGGACAGCAGGGTCTCCGGCCGCTGCTCGGTCAGCAGCGCCAGCACGTCCAGCCGGCCGATGGCGTCGAGGTCCTTCTTCGGCCGCAGCTGGGCCCGCAGCGTCGCCAGGTGCCCGCGTAGCAGCGCCCGGCGCCGCTCGTCCGCCTCGCCGCCGCCCAGCCGCACCGCCAGCCCGGCGAAGTCGCGCCAGTGCAGGCGGAACAGCTCGGCCAGTCGCTCGTGCTGCTCGGCGACGGCCAGCAGCGTGAGCACGGCGTCCGGCCCGCCCCCGCGCAGCGCGGCGAGGTCGGGCGGCACGACGGCGGCGAGGTCGCCGCCCACCACGGCCAGGATCGGCCGGGCCCACCGCGTCTCGTCGGTGACGAGCGATGCCCACAGGGCGAGGACGGGCGCGACGGCGCCGGGCCGCTTCATCAGGTGGGCCACCAGCTGGACGCCCGCCTCCGGGCGGCTCAGGAACCGCAGGTGCAGGTCGGGGTCGCCGGCGACCTCCGGGTCGAGGTGGGCGAGCAGCCCGACGTAGGCGGCGATGCCGGCCGGGCGGGGCCGTTGCAGGACCTCGTCGGTGAGCAGGCGCACGAGCGCCCGGGCGGCGCCGGGCCGGGCGCCGGCCACCTCGGCCAGCCGGCGCAGGCCGTCCTGGTCGCCGGCGGACAGCAGCGCGCGGGCCTGCTCGGCGAGCGCCCGGGTCACGGGCGGCGACCACAGCTCGGCGAGGGCGCGCCCCGCCGGGTCCGCCTCCGGGCCGGGCCGGGCGGCCCGGTCGACCAGGAACTCGCAGTACACCTGGCGCATCTCGTCGTCGTCGAGCCCGTCCAGACCGAGGCGGCGCAGCACGTCGAGCACGGCGCCGAGGTCGGCCCGCCCGGCGCGGATCGCCTGCAGCACCGCCGCCGGCAGGTCCAGCCGCCGCAGCAGGCCGGCCACGTCGCCCGCGTCGCGGCTGTGCTCGGGCTCGTGCTGCGTCATGAGGTACTGCACGAGCTGCTCGACGCTGCGGCCCCGGCGCAGCAGGGCGGCCAGCGTGCGCAGATAGGCCCCCGCCGCCGCGGTGCGCGGCGCGGGCACGGTCCACGTGTCCAGCGAAACCTCGCGCTGCCCCTCCGCCGCCCGCTCGGCGAACGTCAGCGAGATCCGGTGCCGGGCCCGGTGCCCGGCCCAGGTGGCCGCGGTGAGCTGGGCCCGGTAGCCGTACGGCAGCAGCGCGCAGACCGCGTCGAACAGCCGGATCCGCTCGACCACCGACGGGTAGCGCCCGGCGGCCGACGTCAGCACCACCTGCGCGCCGTCCAGCAGCAGCGCCGCGATCCCGGCGACGAACTCGACGCCGAAGCTCTCGACGTCGCGGACCAGGGTCGCGGCGTCGACCGGCGGCGGGGCGAGTTGCATGCGGTTGTCGCCGACGCCGGGCGGCCCGGTGTGCACGTCGTGCCAGCCGAGGTCGAACATCGCGGCCGCCAGCCCGGTGTAGGTCAGCGCGCCACGGGCGGCGCCGTCGAAGCCGACGATCAGCAGCCGGGCCGGGGTGATCGGCTGGCCGGTGCCGTCGCGCTCCTCGCTCCAGCCGAACTCCATGAGCCCGAGCACCGGCCCGTCGCCGAGCCGCCCGGTGAAGCCGTACCACGGCAGCGCCTCGGGCCGCCCGTACGCCGGGCCGTCCGCGGTGCCGGCCAGCAGGGAGCGGACGCAGCGCTCCGCCACGGCCGCGTCGATGCTGGCCGCGCAGATCTCGCTGTCCATGGTCCGGCCGGGCACCTTGCTGAACAGCGCCCAGTCCGCGATCACCGTCGTGGCGCCGACCGACATCGCCGCCCCTACCCGCTCCGGCGGCCATCACGCCGCCCCGACAGCTCGCGCGTCACTGCTGCTTCCCGTCGTCGCGATTGCGTTTCAAGCGGAACCGGCCCTTTGCCCTTTTGGGCGGGACCTCCTGCGGGAACTGTGGCGGGGGCGGGGCCTGGTGCGGGGGACGGGGACTGGGACTGGGCCGGGGCGGGGCGGCGGGCAGCTGTGGCTGGTAACGGTCGACCCACGGCTGCATGTACTGCACCTGGGCGGCCATCACGCGAAGCGCCATGATGAAGTTCGGCCGGAAGTCCCGCAGCGGGCCGCCCGGATTGGTCACGGTATCCAGCAGCGCGTCGCCGAACTGCACGTGCCGGCCGTTGGGCGACGTCCGGAACCCCCAGATCAGCATCATGGTGTCCACCCCGCGGTCGGGCTGCAGCCACGGCCGCAGCGCCTCGAACACCTGCCCGTAGTCCGCGATGGGCTCGTCCATCAGCGCTGCCATCGCCCCGGTGACCTGCGGCAGGGTGCTGCCGGTGTCGGCGCACACCTGGGCCAGGTGCGTGATGCGCCGCAGCCACGGCTCGATGAGCGCGGCCCAGTCGGGGCCGAGCTCGAGCGTTTTGCGCTGCTCGACGTTCGCTCCCAGGTACGCACTGATCCGGCCTGCGGCCTGGGCGCGCAGCGACGGCTCGACGGCGTCGACGACGGACATCACGTCGTAGACGTCCGCGTTCTGCCCCAGCCGGCCGCTTCTGACGTCGAGCGCGGCCGCCAGCCGCTCAACCAGGTAGGGGCGCACCTGGTCCAGCCCTCTGCTGCGCCAGAGCTGGCCCATCGCGGACAGAAAGGCGCGCGGGATGTTGGAGAGGTTCAGCACGCCGCGGGGCTCGATCCCGGCCAGCATCAGCACCACGTCCAGGCGGCCGTGATGCTTGAAGTCGGACGGTTGCCACGCCGGAATGTCCCGGTAGAGCTCCTTGCGCACCGCGACAAGGTGATTGCGGAAGTCGGCCCGGGACTCCTCGTCACCGGCCAGGCGCAGCCGGGCGCCCACGTGGGCGATGGCTCCCGAGTGCCGCTGGAACATCGGCACGAGCTGGCCGTTGCGCGCCGCGACCTTCATGGCGGTGAGGTCGCCGTCCGGCCATTCCTTGTTGAGCGCGGCGAAGTCGTCCGTCCCGACCCTGGCCATGTCGCCGTTCGCGGCCACGATGACCGGGAGGGCCCACCGCGTCTCGTCGGTGACGAGCGAAGCCCAACGCTCGAGAACCGGCTCGAGCGCGCCGCCGGCGCCGAACAGATGGGTCACCAGCTGGATGCCCGCGGCCGGATGCGCCAGGAACGTCCGATGCACCTCCTCGTCGTTGCCGGCCGGCCCGACGCGGGCCAGCAGCCCGATGTAGGCGGCGATGTCCTCCCGGCGCGGGTGCGTCGCCACCGCCGTGGTCAGCCGCCGCACGACCGCCGTCGCCCACTCCACCGGCAGGCCGCCCAGCAGCGCCGTCAGCCGGTCGAGGATCGGCTGGTCGCCCGCGGTCAGGGCGGCGTAGACCCGACCGGCCAGCGCCGCCACCACGGTCGGTGACCACGCGCCCGTCAGAATCCGCCACGCCGCTGCCGCGTCCGGGCCGTCGCGCACGACCTTGTCGAGCAGATACGCGCAGTACCGCTGCCGCATGTCCTCGTCATCGAGGCCCTCGAAGCCGAAGCGGTCGAGCACGGCGGCCACCTCGCCGAGGTCGGCCTGCCCGGCCTTGATCGCGCGCAGGACCAGGCCCGGCATGTCCATGCGGTGCAGCAGGTCGACCGCGTCGGCCGGGCCGCGGCACAGCTCCAGCTGGGTCTGCACGGCGAGGTGCTGCACGACCTGCGTGACGGTCTTGCCCTTCTTCAGCAGCGCCACCAGCACCCGTACGTAGGCCTGTGCCTCCTCGGTCTGCAGCGGCGGCACGATCCTCGTGTCCAGCGACACCTCGACCTGGCCGGCCGCCGCCCGCTCGGCGAACGTCAGCGTGATCCGGTGCCGGGCCCGGTGGCTGGCCCAGGTGGCCGCGCTGAGGTAGTGCCGGTAGGCGTACGGCAGCAGCGCGCACACCGCGTCGAGGAGCCTGATCCGCTCGACCACGGCCGGGTAGCGGTCCTCGGCCGCGGTGAACACGATCTGCCCGCCGTCGAGCACGAGCGCGGCGAGGCTGCCGATGAAGTCCACCCCGAGCCGCTCGATGTCGGCGGCCAGCGCGTCGGCGTCGGCCGGCGGCGGCGTGAGGCGCATCGGATGGCCTCCCGCGGCGCCCGGCGGGCCGGCGTGGATGCCGTGCCAGTCGAGGTCGAACAGCGCCGCGGCCAGCCGGGTGTACGTCAGCGACTCCCGCGCCGCGCCGGCGGGCTCGGCCACCAGCAGTCGGGCGGGCGTGATCGGCTGGCCGGTGAAGTCGCGCTCCTCGCTCCAGCTCAGCTCCATGATCGCGGCGGCCGGGCGGTCGCCGAGCCGCCCGGTGAAGCCGTACCAGGGCAGCGCCTCCGGCCGGCCCGGCGCCGGGCCGGCCGCGGTGCCGGCCAGCACCGAGCGGATACAGCGCTCGGCCAGGGCCGCGTCCATGCTTGCCGCACGGACCTCGTAGTCCATCTTCTGGCCGGGCACCTTGCTGTACAGCGCCCAGTCCGCGACCACCATGCCCCGGCGCTCGGCCGAGTCGAGGGAGAGGCTCGACATGCGAGGGCCTACCGGCGCCCGGAGCGGATGCGCTGCTCGAGGAAGATGAGCGGCTCCAGCACGTTGATCGGGCGCGGCCGGTCCCGAACCTCGGGCTGCTGCCCGGCCCGCGTTGCGACGTTGCTGAAGTCGCGGAAGTCGAAGATCTGGTTGTGGTTGAGCCGGAAGCCGACGGACGAGGTGGCGAAGTACTGGATGCGGTCGGGGTGGAAGTACGCCTGCAGCCCCTCCTGCACCATGCCCGCGGACCCGCCGAGGACCCGGGCGCAGACCCAGTCGAAGAACTCCTGCGAGCGCTCCTGCGGCACGCGCGGCAGCCGGTGGCCATCCGAGTCCTGGGTGACGAGGTCGGTCTGGGCCACCAGCCGGCGGAAGAAGGCCTCGTCGTCGAACTTGGTCACGCACACCGCGATGGCGTGCGGCAAGCGGCCCTTCACGAGCCGGCCCTCGGCCGCCATCCGGGCGGTGAGCAGCTGCAGCGCGCCGTAGAAGTACTGGAAGCTCTCGTCGCCGCGCTGGGCGTCGACGACCGGGTCGACGAGGTAGATCAACCCGTTGGCGTTGGCGAGGTGCTCCAGCGCCTGCGGGTCGACGTTGTTGGAGCGGTAGTACTGGCCCGGCGGGTCGTACAGCTCCAGCGTGAACTGGACCTCGGCCGAGCGGCGCACGCCGATCGAGCGCAGGATCGAGTTGAACCCGCCGGGCGGCGGGGTGCCGTGGAAGCTCCAGCTGATCCCCTCCATGCTCGTCGAGGCGGCGGGGAAGCGCCGGGCCCCCGCGAGCTGGTTCACGCTCTCGTTGAGGAACTGCGCGGCGGCCTCGTCGGTGCCGGCCACGATCCACGTCCCGTGCCGGCCCTGCATCGCGGCCAGCGGCAGCGAGGCCAGGTAGGTGCTCTTGCCCGACCGGCTCGAGCCCCACAGCCCGATCCGGACCGTCGAGTCGCCGCGGGAGCCGCCGGACCCGGGGATGGGCAGCGGGGCCGGCTCGCTCATGGTCCGCGTCGGGATCGGTGCCGGGTTGTCCGCCGGCAGGTTCGGCAGGGTGATCCGCAGTCCCTCGTTCGGCGGCGACTGGCGGGGCACGGCGGTGGCCGGCGGCGGCGTGTAGGAGGGCGGCACGGAGCTGGCGGGCGGCGCCGAGGTCACCGGCGGCACCGCGGTGGTGACCGTGACGGGCGCGTTGCCGTTGGCCGGCGGGGCGGCTGCGGCGGCGAAGGGGTTCTGCCGGTCGGCGGAGGCGTTCGGGCGCGCCGCCGGCTGGTTCGGGCGGTCCGCGGCCGCGGCGAAAGGGTTCTGCGTCGTCGGCTCCGGCGGGTCGTAGGACGGGCGCGGGTCGTCGGCGTATGGGTCCTGCGGCGTGGTCATCGGCGCTCCTCGTGTCTCGTTCGGTACTTCACGCGCCAAGGCTCTGGCGCATGACGGCGACGGCCACGTCGAGGCCGATCTTCTCGGCGACGTCGAGGATCCAGCGCCCCGCCCCCGCCAGGAAGCCGCGCACCCCGGCCTCGTCGCCGCGCTTCGCCGCTGTCGTTGCCTGACGGACGAGTTCGACGGACTCCAGCTCACGGGGGCTGCGGGGGCCGGCGCCGAGCACCTCCGTGAGGTCCTCGAGCTGCCGGGCCAGCAACCGCAGGTCGGTGCCGGCGGCCTGCGGCTGGTGCTGGACCTGGTGGACCGGGCCGACCCGGTTGTGGCTGCCCAGCGCTCCGGCGACGTTCACCGGGCCGCCGAAGTGGTTGGTGTCGCCCATCGTGGTCTCCCGTCGGGTCTCCGCCGCGGCGTTCGCGCTCGCGATCACCTGGATGTTGCTCAGCTGGCTGCGGTGCAGGGACTCGCGCAGGTCGTCGATCTCGGCGCGGTAGCGGCGGTCACGCTCGAGCCGGCGCAGGGCGCCCCGCAGCAGGAAGTCGTGGCTGGTGCTGTCGGGCCGCTGGGCCAGCACGCCGACGTGCAGGTTGCGAAGGCCCAGGCGGGACATGGTGGCCCAGTGCTCCCGGGCGGTGCGGATGCCGGACAGCGCCTCGTCCCAGTCGGCGCGGTCCATCGCGGTCTCGGCGCCGGCCAGGTGGACCCAGCCGCGCACGTACTCCAGCTCCATCTGCCGCAGCGCGACCATGTTGCGGTTGGGCCCGGCGGCCCGGGCGGCCAGGATCGAGGTCTCGAACGACTGCACGGCCGCGCGGCCGTTGTCGATCACCTCCAGGAACCGGCCGTCCTGGGCGGCCTGGAGCATCTCGTTGACCGCGCCGAGGGTGGTGACGTCGACCAGCGCCGAGGTCAGCTCGCGCACCACCTCGGCGACGATGGTGCGGAACGGCTCCTCGACCTCCTCGAGCTCCTGGGCGTCGGCGAGCAGTTCCTCGTAGACCACCTGCACCTCGTCCAGCGCGTCGTGCGCGCCGCGGTAGTTGCCGATGCGGTTCTCGGCGATGGCGGCGTACAGCGTGAGGTGGGCCAGGCCGATGCGCCGGCGCAGCTCGCCGACGCCCGCCTGGGGCAGCTCGCTGTCGGCCAGGGCGCCGTAGTACTCCAGCGACTCCCGCATCAGCTGGGCCGCACCGTCGAGGTCGCTGGCCAGCCGCCGGGCCTCGGCCAGGTTGATCAGCCGGGCGCCCTCCACGATGAGGATCAGCCCGTCGGCGAGGTCGCGCCACTGCTGCAGGTCCTGCGACTCCTCGCAGTCGTCGTCGTTGATCCGCAGCCGCTCCCGCTCGGCGATGCGCCGCAGCGTGCGGTTGAGCTCCAGCACCTGGTCGAGCAGGCCGACCGCCTCGTGGTGCTCGCAGTTGGCGGTCAGCGCCGCCGAGTGGCCCAGGAGCAGGTTCTCCAGCGCGGTCTCGGCCTCGGCGTAGGCGCGGAACTGCCCGGCGTCGAGCTCGTCGAGGCTCTCGAAGCGGGCGATCTCGGCGATGAGCAGCTGCGGGTCGGGCTCCTCCGGGCCGGTCACGGGTGCTCGCCTTCGACGATTTCCCCGGGGTACCGCTGGATCCCGAACGGCGGCGAGGAAGCCGTGCGGTGCACGAGGATGCGCGCGCCCGGCCCGGGGGCGTTGGCCATGATCCAGCGGTTGAGCGGCACGCGGATCCACTGCTCCAGCAGTGGGTCGCGGATGGGCCGGGCGCCCAGGGCGGCGCCGCTGGTCATGACGTGCTCGACGATCGCGCGGTGGATCGCCGGGGCGTCGAAGACCAGCTCGAAGCCGCGCGCGGCGGCCGACGCGGTGATCTGGCCCAGGAACTTGTCGGTGATGCTGCGGATGACCTGCTCGCGCAGGATGTCGAAGACGACCACCCCGCTGCCGAGGCGGCCCAGCAGCTCCGGGCGCTGCAGGTCCTCGGTGAAGAAGCGGGCCACGGCCTGGTTGAAATGCTCCTGCACGAATTGGTACGGCGGCACCCCGCCCGGGTGCGAGCGGTGCAGGGTGGCGGCGCCCTGGTTGGAGGTGAAGATGACGATCGAGTGGGAGAAGTACGCCGTGCGGCCGTGCCCATCGGTCAGCCGGCCGTCGTCGATGATCTGCAGGAACTTGTCGAAGACCTTGCGGTGGGCCTTCTCGATCTCGTCGAACAGGATCACGCTGAACGGCCGCTCCCGCACCCAGTTGGTGAGCACGCCGCCCTGCTCGTGGCCGACGAACCCGGGCGGCGCGCCGGTGAGCCGCTCGCTCGCGTGCTCCTGGCTGAACTCGCTCATGTCGAAGCGGCGCAGCGCCGACTCGTCGTCGAAGACCAGCTCGGCGATCGCCTTGGCCAGCTCCGTCTTGCCCACGCCGGTCGGGCCGACGAAGAAGAACACGCCCTTGGGCCGGTTGCCGGTCTCCGCGTCGCCGGCCACGAAGTCGACCCCGACGCGGGCGTTGACGAGCACGTCGGCGACCGCGCGCACGGCCGCGGGCTGGCCCATGACCCGGGCGCCCAGCATCTGATCGGCCCGCCGGACCTTGTCGATGTCCAGCTGCTCCCACGGGTCGTCGCGCACGCCGAAGCGGTGCCGGGCGACCAGCCGTCGCGGCGCGCCCGGGCCGATGCCGGTGAGCCGCGAGGTGACCTCCAGCGTCTGGAGGTCCCGCACGGTCATGCCGTCGGTGAGGTTGGCCAGGGTGGTGACGGCCTGGTGCAGTACCGCCGCGGGGGCCTCGGCGGCCCGGTGGAAGCGCCCGATCTGCCCGGCCAGCACGTCGGCGCGCTCGGCCGGGCCGGGCCGGTCGGCGAGCACGGCCGCGACGTCCGGGCGCTCGGTGAGCCAGGCCGGCAGCTCGCCGAGGTCGCGCACCACCAGCACGACGGCGTTGCGCAGGCCGGGGCCGGACGGCGCGACGGCCGCCTCGGCGAGCATGTGCCGCAGGTGCGCGACGTTGGCGCGGTGGTGCTCGTCGAGCTGCCCGGCGGCGCCGACGATGAGGTCGGCCGAATCGATGACCATCGCCACCGGCGCCTCGGTCTGGGTCATCAGCCGCCGGATCGCGCCCAGCGCGTCGGGGGTCGTGCGCGGCTGGGCCGGTGGCGCGGCGCGGATCGCCCGGCGCAGACTCTCGTCGGCCCGCGCGACCCGGTCCGCCCGGCCCCCGTCCTCGCGGCCCGCGTCGGCCGTCTGGGCGGCCGGCTGGGCGGCCGGAGGCGCGGCCGCGAACGGGTTCCAGGCCTGACGCGACGACGACTGGGCCGGGACGGGCTCGGTCGCGGTCGGCGCGGGCGCGGCGGTCAGCGGCTCGGCGGTGCCGCGCATGGCCTCGTCGCGGTACGTGATGCCGTCCACCAGGCTGTAGCGGCCCACGGCGCGGTAGCCGGTCATGGTGAGGAACTCGCCGAGCACCGCGGCCAGCGGCTCGTAGCGGTTGTTCCACCGCACCACGTCGTCGACGTTGCCGTGCACGATGAGGTGGCGGTGGCGCTGCAGCTCCTGGTAGGCCCGCACCAGCCACGGGGCGGCGCGCAGGCCCTCGGCGGCGGCGGTCACGCGGCGCCCCGCGCGGTGCGGCCCTGCTGGCCCGGCGGCACGGCCCGGCCCGCCGGCGGCGGGCGGTCCGGGTCGTCGGCGTCGTCCCAGCGCACCGCGCCCGGCTCGAAGCCGTCGCCGCGGGCCTCCTCGCTGAGCCGCTCGATGATGTCCAGCAGCGGCGCGCACGAGCGCCCGGGTGTGCCCGCGGCGACCTCGCCGGCCATCGCGTCGGTGGTGTAAAGCACCTCGGTGCGCGCGTCGGGGTTGTCCCGCACGAGCACGGCGAACGCCTGGCCGGCGTGGCCGTACGCGCGCAGCTCCAGGGCGCCATCCACGCCCTCGCGGTAGCTGGCCGGGTCGACCTGGAAGCCGGTGCCGGGCAGCGCGGCGACGATCGACTGCAGCACCTCGCGGCGCTCCACGATGCGGTCGCAGAGGTCGTCGAGGCCGCGCTCGGCCGCCTCCAGCGCCGCGTGGACCGGCGCGGTCGCGGCCTGGACCGCCTCGAGCTCGCCGCGCCGCGCGGCCGCCTGCAGCCCTTCCACGGCCCGGCGGGCGTCCTCGGCGCCGTCCAGCGGCACCTGCGCCCGCGCGGCGTCGGCCTCCAGCACCGCGAGCCGGTCGGCCAGCTCGGCGACGAGGCCCTCCGCGGCGGCCGCGCGGGCCTGCTCCTCGTGCCGGCGGGCGAGGACGCGGTCGAGGTGCTCGTGGACGTACGGGGCCAGGTCGCCGGCGCGCCGCAGGGCGGCGGCCGGGTCGGCCTGGCGGCGGGCCCGGACGAGCCCCTCCTCGACCTGGTCGTGCCCGGCCGGGTCGAGCCGGGCGCGCTCGGCCGCCGGGACGGCGGCCAGCAGCTGGTCGAGCGCCGCGAGCCGGTCGGCGGCCTCCCGGCGGCGCCCCTCGGCGATGCCGAAGTGCAGGGCGGCCAGCGCGCGGTCGGCCAGGTCGAGCCCCTCGGCGGCCTTGCGCAGGGCCTCGGCGCCAGTGGCCCCGGCGACCGCGGTCCGGGCGGGGG
>NZ_BAAARV010000097.1:0-20576 GCF_039532525.1 Dactylosporangium salmoneum | reverse complement strand
TCTGGGACTGCAACGGCACCGCGGCGCAGAAGTTCGCACTGAGCTGAGACCGTGGGCGGAAGGGCGGCGGCCCTTGGGTCGCCGCCCGGCACCGCCGACGGCGGCTACCGACGAGCCCCCGCGCTACGGCGCGGCGACCGACTCGTTGTCGCGGGTGGTGTCGATGCTCTCGGTGTACAGCTGGAAGCCGTGCGTGGCGCGGCGCTTGGCGTGGTACATGGCCAGGTCGGCCTGGTGGAGCAGGTCGGCGGCGTCGACGCGGGCCGGCGGTGGCACGGCCACGCCGATGCTGGCCCGCGGGTAGACCGCCTGGCCGGCCAGGATCACCGGCTGGTCCATCCCGGCGAGGATCTTCTCCGCCACCGCGACCGCGTCGTCGGCGGTCTGCACGCCGGTCACCAGGACGCCGAACTCGTCGCCGCCGAGCCGGCCGACGAGGTCCGATTCGCGGACGTTGTACCGCAGCACCGCGGCCACGGCGACGATGAGCTGGTCGCCGCAGGCGTGGCCGAAGGTGTCGTTGACGCGTTTGAAGCCGTCGAGGTCGACGAAGAGCACCGCCGGGATACGGCCGCCGCGGCGGGCATCGGCGGCGCACCGGTCCAGCTCGCGCAGGAAGGCCGAGCGGTTCGCCAAGCCGGTGAGCGCGTCGTGGTTGGCGTCGTAGGCCAGCCGCTCCTGGATGGCCCGGCGCTCGGTGACGTCGCGACAGTTGACCACCAGGCCGGCGACGGCGGCGTTGCCGAGGAGGTTGCGGATGGTCACCTCCAGCCAGCGCCAGCCGTCGGGGTGCCGGCAGCGCAGCTCGGCGCGGTGCTGCCCGCCCGGGTCGGCCAACGCCTGCCGCAGGAGGTGCTCGCCGATCCCGATGTCGTCCGGATGTACCAGATCCGCGTACGACGTGCCCACGAAGCGCTCTGGCGGCATGCCGAACAGCTGTTGCACGGCCGGCGTCGCGTACTGCGCCCTTCCGTCCGCGCCGGCCACCAGGACCGCGTCGCACGAGTCCTGCACGAGCGCGCGGAACCGTTCCTCCCGGCTGCGTAGCGCCGCCTCGGCCGCCTCGCGCAGCTCCGCGGACTCGCCGAAGACCCGCAGGAACAGCGTCACGGCGACCGCGCCGAGGACCCCCGCCGCCTGCGCCTGCGCGCCCGGCAGGTAGCAGTGGACCCGGCCGGTCGCGATGCCGGCCTGCCCGAGCGCGATGCAGGCAAGGATGATGACCGCGGCCGGCCGCCACACGCGGGCACCGGACATCCGCATGTGCGCGGCGGCGACCAGTGCGAAGGCGGGCGCCAGCATCGGGCCCCAGCCGACGATGTACAGCACCCAGGTCGTGACGCCCAGGTGCAGCAGTAGCCGCGGCACGGTCCTGGCCCGCAGGTCACCGCCGGCGAGCCAGCGCTGGACCCCTTCCTGCTGCACCACGCCGAACAGTACGAACGGCGTCAGCACCGCCCACAGCGGCGCCGACCCGGCCAGCCCCAGCGGGCGCATCACCATGACGACCGGGGCGGCCACCAGCGGCTCGAGGGTCGATGCCACCGCGCGTCGCAGCGCGTGCGGCCACCGCGCGGTCATCCGTGGTTGCCTCCACCATGCCTCTGGACGCCGTCCTGCGAACGATCGGCGCACGAGTGTCGAATCGGCAGGCCGCCGCCGCACCTGAGCCCGGCCGCCGACCCGGTTACGCCCGTGATCCTCTCAGGCGTACCCCACCCCGGCCGACCGGACGTCGACGCGCCATGGCGGGTCGGCGCCCTCGCGCGTCACGGTCACGGCCGCGCACCGGATGCCGAAGCCGACGACCCGGCGCAGCTCCTCACGGTCGAGCACCGGAAGGCGGCCGCGGCCGGCGGCGGTCAGCAGGCCGGCGTCGTCGAGCGCCGCGAGGATGCCGGCCATGAAGGAGTCGCCGGCGCCGACCGTGTCCCGGACGAGGACCTCCGCGGCGGCGACCTCGACCGCGGTCGTGGCGGTCGCGGCGCTCGCGCCCCGGGCGCCACGGGTCAGCACGGCCAGCCTCGCCCCGGCCGCCAGCCAGCGCTCGATCACCCGGTCGGCCGGCAGGTCGGGATAGAGCCAGGCGATGTCCTCGTCGCTCGCCTTCACGACGTCGACGCGCGCGATGATCTGTTCGGCGCGCGCCCGGGCCGGACCGGGCGCGCCCATGAGGGCCGGCCGCACGTTCAGGTCGTAGGTGAGCAGCGCGGACGCCCTGCTCGCGTCGAGGACCGCGTCGAGCACGGACGCACCGGGCCGCATCATGGCGCTGATCGATCCGACATGCACCGCGCGGTACCCGCCGGCGGCGACGTCGACGGGATCGGGGTCCCAGGTGATGGCGAAGCGGTAGGTCGGAGCTCCGGTGCTGTCGATGCTCACCTCGGCAACGGAGGTGGACGCCGTACCCCGCGACTGAGGGGTCAGCGCCACACCACTCGCGCGGACGTGCGTCTCCAGAAGCCGTCCGGCCGCGTCGTCGCCGAGGCTGGTGTGCAAAACGGTCGGCACGCCGAGCCGGCCGAGACCGATGGCGACGTTCATGGGACTTCCGCCGGGGCGGCGACGGCCGTCGATGATGTCGACCAACGCCTCCCCGATCACCAGGACGGTCACGGCGTTACGACCGCCTTCAGCGAATCGGGAACCGTGTGGGCGAGCTGCAGCGCCGCCTCGGCGTCGTCGATCCCGAGGCGGTGGGTGATGACGGGGCCGGTCAGCACCGCTGCGGACGAGAGGAGCGAAAGCGCCAACGGGTACGTGTTCGCGTAGCGGAAGGTGCCGGTGAGCGTGAGCTCGCGATTCTGGATCGCTTGCAGTGGCACCTGAACCAGCTGCGGCCCCATTCCCACCAGGGCGGCCCGTCCACCGGGGGAGAGGCGCTCCAGGCCGTCCGCAATGGCGGCCGGCGCCCCGGAGCACTCGATGAGGACGTCGAAGCATTGTCGTTTCTCGACGCCCGCGGGCAGGGTCGCAAAGCCGAGCTCCCGGGCCACCGCGAGGCGATGCTTGTTCACGTCGAGCACGGCGACCTCGGTCGCGCCGAACGCTCGACCGACCTGCGCGGCGAACAGGCCGACCGGCCCTGCTCCGGTGACGAGCACCCGGTCCCCGGGCCGCACGGCCGCCTGACGGCAGGCCGAGACCCCTACCGAGACGGGCTCGGCCATGGCCGCCTGCTCGGCGGTCAGCCCGGCCGGGGCCGGGTGGGCGAACCGTTCGTGGATGGCGACGTACTGGGCGAGCGCGCCGTCGACCGGCGGGGTCGCGAAGAACGCGACGTTCGGGCACAGGTTGTAGCGGCCGGCCCGGCATTGCGAACATGTCCCGTCGGGCACTCCGGGCTCGAGGGCGACGAGCTGTCCGATGCGCTCGGGAGGAACCTGGTCGCCCGCCGCGACGATCGTTCCGGCGGCCTCGTGGCCGAGGACCATGGGTGCGCGGACCACGTGCTCGCCGATGCGGCCGGCCTCGTAGTAGTGGATGTCCGACCCGCAGATGCCCACGGCCTCGACCTGAACCACCACCTCGGTCGGACCGGGCCGCGGAACCTCGCGGTCCTCGATGCGTAGGTCGCGGACCCCGTGCAGCACTGCCGTCTTGTTCCTCATGACGCGAGATGTCCCTCCTGGGGCGTGGGCATGGCTGCGGTGCGATGCAACCGCGCCGCAATGGTGTGACGATTTACCCGCCTCGTCAAGGTACGAAGTACCCTTATCTGGGTAAACGATTTACGGCCCGGAACGAGCGCAGGGCCGGTTCGGGCGTCCGGCTGCTGGTCGTCGGCGCGACGAACGGCAACCCGCCCGCGTCCGGGTTTGCTTGAATATCAACGGATAAGGTACGTCGATCGCCCGGCCAGGCGTCCCCGCGGCGGCCGGACCGTGTCATGGCAGCCGTCGCGACCCGTGGAGCACCCGATGAGCAGCACGACCAGGAAGCCCCGGCTCGCCGAGGTGGCCAAGCTGGCGGGCGTGTCGCCCGGCCTGGTGTCGCGGATCCTCAACGGCGACCCGACCGTGCGGGCCCGGCCCGAGACGCGTGCGGCCGTCCTGTCCGCCATCGAAATGCTCAACTACACGCCACACCCCTCGGCGCGCGCGCTGCGCAACGCGCGGACCGGACTGCTCGGGTTCGCGCTGCACCACGTCAACGACCCGATCTACGCGGAGATGGTCCACCGCGCGCAGTCCGCGGCGGCACGGCGCAATTTCTCGATCATCCTGCTGAACACGGCGGAGCTCGCCGAGCGCGGCGAGGCGTTTCGCAACATCGTCCTCGGCCGGCGCCTGGACGGGCTGCTGATCCAGAGCGGCTTCGGCGCGGGGGAGGACGTACTGCACGAGATCGCCCGCACGGTCCCGTCCGTCGTGTTCAGCGCGAACCCCACGCCGGACATGCGCACGATGCGCCTCGATGACGCTCGGGCGGCGGCGACCGCCACGCAGCACCTCATCGACACCGGGCACACCTCGATCGCCTACGTCGGCGCACCGGGCGTTTCCTCGGAACGCCGTTTCGAGGGGTACCGGAGCACGCTCGCGGCCGCGGGCCTGCCCTGGCTGCCCGCCGTGAACGGGGGCTGGACGGCCGACGAGGGGCACGAGGCGACCGTGCGGTTCCTCGGCTCGGGCGCGCAGGTGACGGCGATCGTCGCCGTCACGGCGACCACCGCACTCGGCGTCCACTCCGGGATCGTCGCCAGCGGCCGGCGCATCCCCGACGACGTCTCGTTGGTGAGCGTCCACGACACCTGGTACGCGCGGCACCTCAACCCGCCGATGACGGCCGTGACCCTGCCGCTGGGCGACCTCGGTGCGCTCGCCGTGGCCGAGCTGATCGACCAGATCGACACACCCCGAGCGGGCGAGACCATCGTCGCCGATCCCGAGCCCCTTCTGGTGGTGCGGGGCTCCACGAAACCGATCCAGGCGTGACCCGCGCCGGCCACCGGGCCGGCGCGAGCCTCGGGCGCGCACCGGCCACGCCTCGGGGCATGCGGATCATGCGCCACGGAGCTCCTCGGCGCCGGCTTCCGCGAGCCCCTTCCACAGGTGCACGATCGTCTGCATGCCGCGCGTCACGTTGGTGACCGGAATCCACTCGTTCGGCGAGTGGAAGTTTCCATTCGCCGCGGCGAAACCCACCAGCACGCTCTTGATGCCGAGGATCTCCTCGGCATCGGCCAGCATCGGAATCGAGCCGCCGCCGCGTGAGAGAACCGGCGGCTTGCCGAAGGCCGCCTCCAGGGCCTGCGCGGCGACACCCACCGCGGGATGATCGACAGGTGTCAGTGCCGGTGCGCCGGCGTGGAGGAGTTTCGCCTCGACGCGCACGGTCGCCGGCGCAATGCGCTGAAGGTGCTCGACCACCATCCGGCCGATCTCGCGGAAGTCCTGATCGGGCACCAGGCGGACACTCAGCTTGGCACTGGCCCGGGCGGGGATGATGGTCTTCGCCCCCGCGCCGCTGTAGCCACCCCAGATGCCGTTGACGTCGAGCGTCGGGCGCACCGACCGGCGTTCGAATACCGAGTACCCCTGCTCGCCGTCGTCGAGGGCGGGCACGCCCACCTCCTCGCGCAGCGCCTCCTCATCGACCTCCAGTCCGGCGTGGGCCGCGCGTTCGGCATCGGTCAGCTCGCGAACCCGGTCGTAGAAGCCGGGGATGGTGATGCGGCCGCGGTCGTCCTTCAACCCGGCGAGCATTCCGGCAAGCACGTTGGCCGGGTTCGCGACCGCTCCTCCATAGTGGCCGGAGTGCAGGTCCCGGGACGGACCCGACACGTGTACCTCGAAGTAGGCCATGCCGCGCATGCTGTACGTGATCTGCGGTGTCTCATCGTCGTCGAACAGCGTCGAGTCCGAGACCACCATCAGGTCCGCCGCGAGCAGGTCGCGATGGCGACGCATGAAGTCCGCCATCGGGGCGGAACCGATCTCCTCGTCGCCCTCGAACATGACCTTGACGTTGACCGGGAGCGCACCGCTCGTGGACAGCCACGCTTCCGCGGCCTTGAGGTGCGTGAAGAGCTGCCCCTTGTCGTCGCCCGAGCCTCGGGCATAGATGCGGCCGTCCTCGTACCGCGGCTCGAACGGCGGGCGCACCCACTCATCGAGTGGATCCGCCGGCTGGACGTCGTAGTGGCCGTACATCAGCACCGTCGGCGCCGCACGGCCGGCATGCAACCAGTCGGCGGTCACGATCGGATGGCTGCTCGTGTCGTGAACGGTCGCGTTCTCGAAGCCTATGCGACTGAGTTCCGCGCCGAGCCACTCGGCGGCGCGGCGCACTTCACCCGCGCGGCCGGGATCGGCGCTCACCGACTCGATACGCAGGAACTCGTCGAGCTGCCGAAGGTGGTCCTCGGTGTGCGCGCTGAGGTAGGCCAGCGCGGCGGACGCGTCAGGTACCTTGATCATCGCAGGATGTGCTCCCTCTCCAATGCAGTTGGCCGGCGCGGCTATGACTTGAGTCCCCCGGCGGTCAGGCCTGCGACCACGTGCCGCTGCGCGAAGAAGAACACCAGCAGCACGGGGATCACGGACAGCGTCGTCGCCGCCATCTGCACGCTCCACAAGGGACCCGCCATCGGGTCGTTGTAGTGCGTGAGGGCGACGGGCACCGTCAGCAGGTCCGTCGAGCGGATGTACACCAGCGGCTCGAGGAACTGGTTCCAGCTGTACCAGCACGACAGCACGACAACCGAGGCCAGCGACGGCCTGGCCAGTGGAAGGTAGATCCGCAGCATCGTGCGCCACCGTCCGGAGCCGTCGAGGGCGGCGGCCTCGTCGAACTCCGCCGGCAGCGAGAGGAATGCCTGCCGCATGACGAAGGTCGCGATGGGCGACGTTGTCAGCACCGCCGTGAACAGGATGAGCGGCAGGAACGTGTTCGTCCAGCCCAGCTTTCCGGCGAACCGGAACAGCGGGATGATCGTCGCTTCCGGCGGCAGGAAGATTCCGCTGAGGAGCACGATGAAGACCGCGCCGGCGGCGATGGGTCGCACCCGCGCGAGCGCGTAGCCGGCGAACACGGACAGGACGAGGGTCAGTACACAGACCACCGCCATGATGAGGACCGAGTTGAGGAACTGCCGGGCGAAGGGCTGCAGCTCGAACACCCGCTCGTAGTTCTTCCAGCGGACGACCTCGGGGAGGATCGTCGGCGGGTAGCGCAGGATCTCGTTCTCCGACTTCAGCGAGCCGCTGATCATCCACAGGATCGGCCCGACAAAGAACAGCGACACGAAGCTGAGCAGCAGGTAGTTCGGTATCCGGCGCACGGCGCGGAATCGTTTGCGCTCACTCTGACTCATGGAACACCAGCCGTTTCCGCAGCTGCCAGATGAGCCCGGTCAGTGCTAGGACGATGACGAACAGGAGTACCGCCAGCGCGCTGGCGTAGCCGATGTCGTTGAGCAGGAAGGCCTGCTTGTAGATCTCGAACGACAGCACGGTGCTCTGCACGCCGGGCCCGCCGTTGGTGAGCAGGAGTACGAGCTCGAATACCTTGAACGAACCGACGATCATGAGCATGAACACCATGAGGATCGACGGCGAGATCTGCGGAATGACCACGTTGCGGAACCGCCCCCACCGGCCGGCTCCGTCGATACGGGCGGCGTCGATGAGATCCTCGGGGACCGCCTGGAGCGCCGCGAGGAAGATCATGACGTTGATGCCCACGTTCTTCGTCAGCTGGATCAGGGCGAACACGAGCAGCGTGAGCCAGCTGCCGCGCAGCCACGGCAGCGGCTCGACGCCGACCAGCGCGAACAGCGCGTCGAACCCGCCCTTGGGCTGGACGATGAAGCGCCAGGCCAGGCTCCAGGCCACCATCGTCACGAGCGCCGGGACGAAGATGGCGGAGCGGAAGATGTTGATGCCCGGCAGTTTCTGGTTCAGCAGTACGGCGAGCGCCAGCGCCACGATCGTGCCGGCGACGCTCAGCACGCCGACGAAGAAGAAGGTGTTCGGCAGGATCACCTTCATGTCCGGGTCGGTGAAGATGCTGGCGTAGTTGTCCAGCCCGACGAAGGTCTGGGTGCCTGCCAGCACGTTGACCTGGTGGAGGCTCAGCCAGGCGACGGAGATGAGCGAGATCAGGCCGATCGCGGTGAAGCAGACGACCTGCGGTGCCAGCAGCAGATAGCCGAAGCCGTTGCGGCCGGCGTCGCGGCGGGGCCGGCGGTATGGGGCGAGGCGGCGCGGTGGCCGCACCCTCTCGGGTGCGGCCGCCACTGCCTGGGTTTGCGAGTCCATACTTGGTTGCCTTACAGATGCGGCGAAACGGCGGCGCAGACCTTCTTCAACGCGTCAGGAAGGTCGGCGTTGGGCACGTAGACGTACTTGTCGAGGGAGCTGTTGAGTGCGTCGGCGACACCCGTGGCGTCGGTCGCGGACGGGAAGATCTTTCCCGTCGACTTGGCCGCCGCGACGATCGGCGCGACAAGATCTTCGGTGAGGATCGTGGAGGTTCCCACGAGGGTCTTCGGGTTGAGCAGGCTCCCCCGGATGGGCGGGTAGAACTGCGCGAGCTTCGCCGAGTTCTGCTTGTTCGTGAGGAAGGCGAGGAACTGCAGCGCGGCCTGCTTGTGCTTGCTGGCGGCCAGCGTGACGATCGACGACTGGCCGAGCGCCTGGGTGTCCCCGGCGGGCCCGGTGGGCGTGGGGACCATCCCGAACTTGAACTTCGCGTCCTTCAGCAGCGAGCTGCTGCCGAGGAACGCGGTTGTCGCGCCGGCCTGTCCGCCCCAGAAGTCCGCCTGCTGGCCCGGCACCGGAGAGGACTTGTCGGTGAAGACCATGTCGTGGAACAGCGAGATCGCCTTGAGGAACTCGGGGCTGTCCGCGGTGCACTTCGTCGCGTCGTCGTTCCATGCCGAGGCGCCGTAGGAGTAGAGCAGGGGCAGCAGCCGCGTCCAGTTCTTGAAGTCGAAGTCGTTCAGGACGTACCCGGGAATGCTGAGCTTGTCCGTCAGCTGCTTGGAGCTCTGGCGGAACGACTCCCACGTCCAGTTGTTCTCCGCGATGAGGTCCGCGGGGCTCTTGACCCCGGCTTTCGCGTAGAGGTCCTTGTTGTAGTACATGACGAGCGGGCCGGTGGAGAACGGCACGCCGTACAGGGCGTCACCGACCTTCCACCGTGAGGCGAGCGACGGTGTGAGGTCGTCGTAGTCGTAGCCGTCAGTCGACTTGAGCACCGGCGCCGCGTCGGCCAACGCGCCGGCCTTGATGTACTGCCGGCTGCTCTCGACCGGCAACCACGAGAGGTCCGGCGGGTCTCCCGCCTGGATCTGGGTGGTCAGCACCGTGTTGAGCTGGTCGAGCGTGATGCTCTGAAAGTCGATCTTGGTCACCGAGTGGTTCTGCTGCATGAACTCGTCGGCGATCGACCGGAACGCCGCGAGCTGGGCCGGGTTGGACGTCCACATGACCATCCGGAGATGGACGTCGGAGTCGGAGCTTTCCGACTGGCCGGAACCGGAACAGCCCGTTAACGCCATGAGCACGCTTGCCGCCGCGGCCAGCGGCGCCGCGAGGGCTCTATTGAAACGCAAGAACGCCTCCTGGGGTGTGAGCGCAGGCGCCGAGTGAACGTGAGCGCAGGCGCCGGAGCAAAGTGGTTCGTGTCGCCATGGTGTAGCGTCATACCGCGTTCGTCAAGGGGAGGTTTCCCTCGCGACTCTCTTGACAAGTGCACCTCCACCGGTAACGCTCAACGGCCTGAGGCCAGCGGCGAGGATCTACGGACGCGGCTTGGGATAAACGATTTACTGAGGGGATCATGGAGCGGCTCATCACCTACGAGCGCCAGCTCGGCAGGTTCAACCCACTGCGGCGGGTCGTCACGTTCGACGACTTCGACCGGGGGTTCAACGGCTGGATGGACCTGACACCGAACTTCGTCTACGACAACTACGAGTCCTTCGAGAGCGCCGTCGACCTGACCAGCTGGGCTCCGTCGATGCTCAGCAGCGCGTCGATGCGCTTCGCGGCGTCCCACGGCTCGATGGAAGGGACGTACTCGCTCAAGCTGACGACCGCCCCGGTCGCGGCACCGCACACCGAGCCGCCGGCCGACGGCAGCATGGGCGTGGTGCTCAAGCGGCTGTCCCGGTTCGGCGACCCCAACAAAATCCAGATCGAGGCCTGGTACGCGTACACGCCGGAGCAGGACCGGGTCGGACACGGCGAGGAGGACATCCGGGCCTTCGGCTTCTACTTCGACATCCAGGACAGCGAGTACCGTTACATGCCGGGCGTGCGCTACGTGAACTCGCTCGACGGCCAGCTCGTCAAGCGGTGGCAGTACTGGAAGGTCAGCGACGGCGTGACGCCGGAGCAGTGGAGCTTCGGGGTCGACAACGCGTGGTGCCAGCCCGGGATCGACAACCTCTGGTACGGGCGCCGGTACGAGGACGGCTCATCCGACGGCTACCAGTGGGTGCCCGACGGCGAGCAGGACCTGCTCTACAACGAGAGCCCGGACAAGCTGAACTGGCTGTACTTCCGCCTGACGGTCGACGTCGCCCGGCGCGAGTACATCGAGCTGCAGAGCATGGACCGGGTCTTCGACCTGCGAGGCATCCAGCCGACGCTGGCGGCGCGGTACCGGGCGATCGACAACCTCATCAACCCGATCTTCTACGTCGAGACCGATACCAACCGCTCGGTCCACTTCTTCCTCGACTCCATCGTGTACTCGACCGAGTGACGGTCCCTCACTGAAAGCGCTGGAACGTGCAGACGACATACACCGCCGTGCTCGCCCGCCGGGTACGGATCTCCGGGGACTTCAGCACGCTGCCGTACGAGGCCGGCTGGGCGAATGAGGCAGTGTTCTTCACGCAGGTCGAGGGTGAGCATCCGGAGCTGAGCATCAGTACCGAGATCTCGCCGGACGGGATCAACTGGCTGCGGCGGGGGCAGGTCGAGAAGCTGGGCGAGTCCGAGCACATCGCCGCCAACGCCCTCACGGTGTTCGGCAACTGGATGCGGCTCGTGATCACGGGGGCGACCCCGGAGCACACCGCGCGAGTTCTCGTTCACGTATCGCTCAAGGGCTAGCCTCGGTGCACCGCACCGGACCCCGCGTCCGGTGCGGCCATCGCGGTCAGCGCGCGCTTATGGGGGAATCGATGAGCACTTCGGCCAGGAAGCCGGCCCGGCTTGCCGAGGTGGCGAAGCTAGCGGGTGTGTCGCCCGGACTGGTGTCGCGGATCGTCAACGGCGACCCGACGCTGAGGGTCCGGCCCGAGACGCGCGCGAGCGTCGAGGCGGCCATCGACATGCTCAACTACACGCCCCACCCCTCGGCGCGCGCGCTGCGCAACGCGCGGACCGGGCTGCTCGGGTTCGCGCTCAACGACGTCAACGACCCGATCTACGCGGAGATGGTGGAGCGCGCCCAGGTCGAGGCGGCACAGCAGAACTTCTCCCTCATCCTGCTCAACACGGCCGAGCTGGCCCAGCGCGGTGAGGCGTTCCGCGAGATCGTCCTCGGCCGGCGCGTCGACGGGCTGCTGATCCAGAGCGGCCTCGGCTCCTGGGAGGACGCGGTCCAGGAGATAGCCCGCGCCGTTCCGTCGGTCGTGTTCGGCGCCGACTCGTTGCCGGGCACGCGGACCATGCGGCTCGACGACGCCCGCGCGGCGCAGATCGCCACCCGCCACCTCATCGATGCCGGGCACACGTCGATCGCCTACGTCGGCGCGCCCGGCACGTCCTCCGAGCGCCGCTTCTCGGCCTATCGGGCTGCCCTCGTCGACGCCGGTCTGCCCTGGCTGCCCGCGATCGACGGCGGATGGACGGCCGACGAGAGCCACGAGGCCACCGTGCGGTTCCTCGGCTCCGGCGCGCAGGTGACGGCGATCGTCGCCGTCACGACGACGGCCGCGCTCGGTGCCCACTCCGGGATCGTCGCGGCCGGTCGGCGCATCCCCGACGACGTCGCGCTGGTGAGCATCAACGACGCCTGGTTCGCACGGCATCTCAACCCTCCGCTCACGGCCGTCTGGTTGCCGCTCGGCGACCTCGGCGCGCTCGCGGTACACGAGGTCATCGAACAGATCACCGAGCCCCGCGACGGAGAGACGGTACTCACCGAGCCCGCGCCCCGTCTGGTGGTGCGGGGCTCCACCAAGACATTGGCAACCGGAAGGAAAGACGATGACCCAGGGGGACAGGCTTCAGATCGATAGCCTGCGATACGATCGCGGCGCGCTGACGCCGGGCATCGTGCACGTCGGCGTGGGCCGGTTCCACCGGGCGCATCTCGCCGTCTACCTGGACGACCTCATGGGCCAGGGGCAGGGTCGTGCATGGGCGATCCGGGGCGTCGGCCTGCGCCCGGAGGACATCGAGACCCGCGACGCGCTGCGGGCGCAGGAGTGCCTCTACTCCGTCACCGAAAAGCACCCGGACGGCACGCGGTCGACACACGTCGTCGGATCGATCGTCGCGTTCATCGACGGGTACTCGGACCCGGACGCCGCGATCGAAGCCATCGCGGAGGCGGGCACGCGGATCGTCTCGCTGACCATCACCGAGGGCGGCTACCAGGTCGACCTCACGGACCCGCA
This sequence comes from Dactylosporangium salmoneum, assembly GCF_039532525.1. NCBI lineage: Bacteria > Bacillati > Actinomycetota > Actinomycetes > Micromonosporales > Micromonosporaceae > Dactylosporangium > Dactylosporangium salmoneum. The sequence goes on along the minus strand of NZ_BAAARV010000097.1, from coordinate 7,987 downwards.
GATCGCCGCGGACCTGGCCGGAGCGGTGCCGCGTACCGCGTTCGGGGTTGTCTGCGAGGGCCTGCGGCGCCGGCGCGATCGCGGCCTCGGTCCCCTGACCGTGCTCTCATGCGACAACATCCAGGGCAACGGCGCGGTCACCCGGGACGCGTTCACCACGTTCGCTCAGGCGCTCGACGCCGACCTGGCCACGTGGATCGCGACACACGTGTCGTTTCCGAGCACGATGGTCGACCGGATCACTCCGGTGCCGACCGCCGCCGACGCGGCCGAAGTGCAGACCAGGACCGGGCTGGCCGACCGGGCGGCCGTTGTCTGCGAGCCGTTCCGGCAGTTCGTCGTCGAGGACAACTTCGTCGCCGGTCGTCCGCCCTGGGACGCGGTCGGCGTCCAGATGGTCGCCGACGTGCAGCCGTACGAACAGATGAAGCTGCGGCTGCTCAACGCGCCGCACCAGATCCTCGCCCACTTCGGACTCCTCGCCGGCTACGCCTACACCTCCGAGGCGATGCGCGACCCCGACCTGGCAGCCCTCATCGAGGCGTTCCAGGACCGGGAGGCCCGTCCGACGCTGCCCGTCGTGCCCGGCGTGGACCTCGACACGTACACGAGGACAGTGCTCGACCGCTTCGCCAACCCGCAGATGGCCGACACCCTGGTGCGCATCGCCACCTCCGCGAGCGCGCGCGTCCCGGCGTTCCTGTTGCCCGTCGTGCGTGACCGGCTCGCCGCCGGCGCGTCGTTCCCGATCGCCGCCGCGACGGTCGCGGCCTGGCTGCATCGGCTGCGCCGGGCGGCGGACCTCGGGACCGAGGTGCACGTTCCCGACGAGACGACACTGATCGCCCCGGGCACCACTCCCACGGTGCGCGACCTGACGGCGCACCCGCTGTTCGGCGACCTTTCGGCACAGCCGCGGTTCACCGACGCCGTCGAGGAGGCAGCCGAGGAACTGGACCGCGACGGTATCGCGTCCGTGCTGCGGCGACTCCTCTGACCTGGAAGGCCGCGAACAGCAGAGCCCCTGGCCGGCGGGTTACGCCTGCCAGGGGCCCCTTTATGCGATCGCCCTACGTCAGCCGTCGGACTCCGGCGACGGGATGTAGGCACCCGGCACGTCCTCCGGCGCGACGATGTTGTCCTCGCCCGGGTACGGCTGGGTCCAGTCGTGCGCCTCGTACCACGTGAGGTGGTTCATCTGCGCGGGGTTCGCGTAGTCGGCCTTGGCGTCGGGGCCGGTGAGCCGCTGCTGCGACTTCCAGTTGTCCCACTTCGCCGCGACCGCCTGCTTGTCCGCCGGTACCGTCGCCAGCGGCGCGGCCGTGGCGAGGGCGTTCTGCGCCGCGGGAACGTCCGCGCCACAGGCGGGCAGGGTCTTCAGACCCGCGGTCAGCGAGGTCCGGTTGGGCACCGCGGTGAACGGCGTGAGGTCCGCGTTCTGGGTGAACGCCCCACGCATCGGGCTGGCCGCGCTGTCCTTCTGGTTCATCGGCTTGACCCCGAGGATCTGCTCGATGGTCCGGATCATCGTGATCTGCGAGTAGTAGTGGCTGTCGACGACGCCGCGCCTGGCCCAGGGGCTGATGATCTGGATCGGGGCACGGTGGCCGTCGACGTGGTCGAGGCCGGCCTGGGAGTCGTCCTCGACGACGAAGATCGCCGAGTCCTTCCAGTACGGGCTGTGCGAGATGGTGTCGACGATCTTGCCGACCGCGAGGTCGTTGTCGGCGACCTGAGCGGCCGCGTTCGCCGGACCGCCGGTGTGGTCGCTGGACAGCCAGAACATGTTGAGGTTCGCCGGGCCGTTCTTCTCGAAGTCACGCTTCCAGATCTCGTACCGGTAGATGTCCGGGACGTTGAGGTCGTACTTCGGGAAGCCGGGCACCGACACGTTGTTGAGCGACGGGATCGGCGACGACGACACCAGGCGGTAGGCAGTGTCCTGCCCGGTCGCCGCCATGTTCTTCGAGTCGCAGTACAGGTTCTGCCAGGTCGCGCCGGCCGGCTTGGCCAGGAACTGGTGGAACTCACCGAAGTTGCGCACGGTCTTGCCGGCCGCCTGCGCACCGGTCCAGATGAAGCCGGTGGTCTGGTGGCCGAGCGCGTCGTCCTCGGTGTCGTAGCTGCGGAGGTACTCACCGGCCGAGGACTCGGTGTACTCGGGGTTGTCGGCCTGCATCAGCCAGTTGTGACCCTCGGCGGAGTTCGTGCCGATGTCGTACGTGTTGTCGTACAGCCCGAACTGCGTGGCCAGCGCGTGCTGGTTCGGCGTCACGTTCTCGCCGAACTGGGCCAGCGCCGGGTCGCCGTTGCCCTGCGGGATGTCACCGAAGACCTGGTCGTAGGTCCGGTTCTCCTTGACGATCAGGAAGACGTGCTTGATCGTCGAGGGCTCGCCGAGCTTCAGCGGGACCGGCACCGGCTTCTTGCCGGCGTTGCCCTCGGTCAGCGTGACCGAGCCGCCGTGCCAGCCGTTCTGGGTGAAGACCTTGCCGGTCTCGGACTTGATGACGTCGTCGCTGGGCAGCTTGAACCGCTGCAGGCTCGATGTCGTGTCGTGGGTGCCGCGCCCGGCGCTGGTGGTGGGGCGGCGGGCGTCGATACCGCGGGTGTTGGAGACCACCACGTCGTTGCCGACAGTGGTGATCTCGGCGGGGAAGTAGTCCGTCGGGAGCAGGCCGACGTAGCTGACCGGCTCCAGCGGGGTCTTGTACCGGTAGACGGCGACCGCGTTGGCGCGGCCGAGCGTCACCAGCAGGTGACCGTCGTCGGTGAGCGTCACCGCGTCGGGCTCGTAGCCCACCGAGGCCTCCGGCCACGGCTGGGTCGCGATGGTCTGGACCACCTTGTCGCTCGACGTGTCGATGACCGACACGTCGTTGGTGGCCGTGTTGGTGACGAACAGCGCGCCGTTCTTGGTGTACAGGGCGGTCGGGTGCAGACCGACGTCGATGCTCGCGACGGCCGCCGCCGGGTTCGCCGGGTCGATGACGCTGACCGTGCCGCTGAGGGTGGCAGCGGTCACCTGGTCGGCCAGCACCTGGGTGCCGTAGGAGTTGATCGTCGGCTCGCCCGGCTTCGCCGGACGCCCACCTTCGTTGCTGACGTAGAGCTTCCCGCCGACCATGATCAGGTCACGCGGCGCGTTGCCCACGGCCCAGCTCTGCTTGATGGCCCCGGTCGCCGTGTCGATGGCGACGACGCGGTTCTGGCCGTTGACGGCCGAGTACACGGTGGAGCCGTCGGGCGAGAACACCGCCTCGCCCACCAGCGCGCGCTTGGACCCGTCCGGCGCGATCGTGACGAACGTCGGGTTGGCGAGGCTGCCGTCCGGGTTCACGGTGAACTTGCGGTAGCCGTCGGCCTGACCCAGCCACAGCTGCGAACCGTCGGGCGAGTACGTGGGGCCTTCCTGGCCCACGTCGTTGCCGCTGATGCGCAGGTTCGCCGCCGCGTTGTTGCCGACGAGCTGCTGCACCTTCCAGTTCTTGAGATCCACGATGGCGAGCGCCATCCCACCGTCGGTGACCGAGGCCGCGAGGTGGGTGCCGTCCGGGCTGACCGAGGACGACATGATCTTGCCGTTGTTGATGACGAGGCGCTCGCCGATCGGGTTGACGTACTGGTTGTCGGACACGACCAGGCCCTGGTCGGTGAGCTGTCCGACCTGGTCGGTGCCGAACTGGTGCGTCTGGGCGAACCCGATGCCGGTACCGGTGGCGACGACGGCGACAGCGGTGGTGCCTGCCGTGACGAGAGGCATCCGGCGGATGATGCGTCGACCGAGAAGGCCTAGAGGGTCCTTCTCGACACGCCGACGACGGCGTGTTACTTGCATTGAGCTATCCCTTCCGGGTGGTGTGGAGCAGTTCGACGTTGCCGTCGAACTGCCAGAGCGGGTTCGGTGCGTCCCCGGTAGGGGTGCGCACCAGGAAGTAGCCGTTCACTTCCTTCGGTCCGTCGCCGTCAGCGACGAACCGCCCGTCTGCGGTGACGTCGAGTTGGTAGATGGCGGTCCCAGTGGCCTCGACGCCGGGGAGATGCCACGAGACGGTGCAACGCCAGTCGTTGCCCGGCCCCTGGGCGGCGACCTTGCCGCCGCCCTTGGTGCACTCCGCCGTCACCTTCAGCTGCGCTTCGGTGACGTCGGGGCGATTGAGCTGTCTGGTCTGGATGCGGTACAGGTGGGCGAACGCCGTGGCGACCGAGCGCTGCACCTTGTCCTGCTCGATCCCGGAGCCCGTGGCCGGGGTCGCCCCGGCGACGACCGCGACCGTCACGGCGAGCAACCCGGCGAGGGGCAGGACTCCGACGGTGACCGCGCGGCGCCCCGAGCCGTCGTAGCTCGGGTTGGTGAAGTCGCGGCGCAAGAAGAGCAGGTACGCCAGCGCTGTCGCGGTCACGGCCCACGCCAGGCTGACCACGATGCCGATCAGGAGCGGGCCGAGCTGTGCCTGGCTGGTGAACAGGCCGTTCCAGGCGATGAAGGCGTAGCCGGGCAGGGCGAGGCGTACGGTGACGGGCAGCGGCAGCATCTGGGCGAGCTGCATCACGAGCGCGACGAGTGCGGGCAGCAGCAGCCCCATCGGGGACCGCCCCAGCGCGACCGACCCGAGCAGTCCGATCGCGGCGAGCGCCAGGGTTGGGGCGAGCACGCAGACCCAGGCGAGCAGGACCTTGCCGGCGGCGTCCGCCGGCGTCAGCAGGTGGCCGTCGAGGCCGACCAGCGGTTGGTTGCCGACCACCGCGAGCCCGCCGGCCGCGCTGGAACAGGCCAGCCCGGCCACGAGGAGCAGGATGACGGTGAGGCTGGCCAGTGCCTTCGCCGCGAAGATCCGCCGTGGCGACCGGACCGCCACGAGCAGGTGGCGCCAGGTGCCGAGCCGGTCCTCGGAGGCGAACACGTCGCCGGCGACGACCGAGATCAGCAGCGGGAGCGCCCACGTGCCCGCGAAACCGAGCACCACCAGCGGTCCGGCCCACCCCGTAGCGTGCATCCAGCGACCGAAGAGGGTGTCGACGGGCAGCGTGCTCTGCTGGCTCACCGCGGCGACGAAGAGCGCCGGCGCGATCCAGCAGGCGAGGACCAGCAGCCGGATCCGCCATTGCGAGACCAGCTTGACCAGCTCGAAGCGGTAGCCGCGCGCCACAGTGACGGGGCGGGCACCGGTGCCCTTGTCGACGTCATCGAGGGCAACGGTCGCGGTCATTGTTCGGCCTCCTGCTGCTCGGTGAGGGCCTCGGTGAGGGCCAGGAACGCGGCCTCGAGCGGCGACACCACGGGTGCGAGCTCGCGCACCCCGATGCCCGCGTGCACGAGCCGCGCCACCAGTTCGTCAAGGGCGGGCACCAGCGCGCGCACGACGAGCACCTCGCCGTCCTGCCGTGCCCCGGCGTCGTCGGCGACGCGGATCCCGGCGGTGTCGGCCGCCAGCAGGCGGGCGGCCTGCGGGTCGGAGGTGATCAGCCGGTAGTCGAGCTCGCGGTTCTCGGCGGCCAGCTTGCTCAGCGGGCCGGAGAAGACGACCCGTCCGGTGGCGAGGATGGTGACCTCGGAGCACAGCGCCTCGAGGTCGTCCATGCGGTGGCTGGAGAGCACGACGCTGGTTCCCTGTGCGGCGAGCCGGGTGAGGACACGGTGCACGTGCCGCTTGCCGGCCGGGTCGAGGCCGTTGGAGGGTTCGTCGAGCACGAGCAGCCGGGGCCGGGTGAGCAGGGCGGCGGCGAGCCCGAGCCGCTGCCGCATGCCGAGGGAGAAGCCGTTGGCCCGGTCGTCGGCGACATCGCTGAGCCCGACCTGGTCGAGCACGTCGTCGATCCCCGCCGTCCGCGCGTCGCGGCCGTGGAGAGCGGCCAGCGCGGCGAGGTTCTGCCTGGCGGTGAGCGAGGGGTAGAGGCCGGGTCCGTCCACGAAGCCGGCGACACCGTCGGGAGCGGCGGCGCCCCGCCCGACCGGCGTACCCAGGATCTCGAGGCGGCCGCTGTCGGCGACGGCCAGGCCCAGCAGGAGCCCGAGCAGGGTCGTCTTGCCGGCGCCGTTCGGTCCGACGAGGCCGTGGATCCGCCCCTGCGCCACATCCAGATCGATGCCGTCGAGCGCGACGACTTCGCCGAAGCACTTGGTGATCCTGCGGGCCCGGACTGCGAGGAGTTTGCCCATGAAAACCTTCTTTCGTTACCCGCGAAGGAACCTAGGGACGTCAATCAACGCAATTGGGGTCGGCTGGTTGAACGTTTTTGAAACAAGAGACAGCCGAATTTGATTCGCGACGTCAGTACTCCGGAAGCGCTTTGGCGATTCGGAGTCTTCGCTGGTGGCGGCGCTGTTATGGCGCATTTTTGGCGCCGATTGTCACACCATTCCCCGATCAAAAAGCGGGGCAGGCCGCTAATGCATTACAGGGTTGCGGTACATCTCACAGTGCGATGCGGTGGCCATCGACCCGGGTCTGCCGCAGGTTCGGCGGCCAGCGGCTGAGGCCAGCTTCCGGATGGCCGAAAGGCAGGATCGAGTTTGGACGTTAGCCAGCGGTCGGATCGGGTAGCGCACAGTGCCGCGTTCCCGGCGCGGCTTCGTCGAGCGATCGGCCATGGGGGGTCGGGTTGACCGAGACCAATACCGAAGCCAGTGTGGAAGTGGAACAGGAGCCGGTGGTCGCACCGCGGCCGGCTCGTCGTCGAGAGCTGTGGCTGTCCGTGGCCGCGGCGGCCGTGGTGCTGACCGTCGGCGGATTCGTCACGTTCGGGCTGGCCCGGTCGGTGCCGGCGCCGCAGCTCGTGCAGACCGTCCCGCAGACGTACGCGATCCCGGGCGCTGCGCCGGTGTTGCCGTGGCCGAAGGCCGGGCAGGCGGCGGTCGAGATCGACGGACTCGGCCGGGTGGGCGCCTTCGGCGGTTCACGACCCGTGCCGATCGCCAGCGTCGCCAAGGTGATGACCGCGTACGTCATCCTGCGGGACCATCCCCTGCGCCTGGACGAGGACGGCCCCACGCTGACCGTCTCGGCCGAGGAGGCCGCCGCCTACCCGTCCCAGCTTGCCTCCGGCGAGTCGCTGGTCCGGGTGGTGGCCGGCGAGGCACTCACTGAGCGGCAGGCGCTCGTGGCCCTGCTCCTGCCCTCGGCCAACAACATCGCCCACATCCTCGCCCGGTGGGACGCCGGTGACGACGCCGCGTTCGTGACCAAGATGAACCAGGCCGCGGCCCAGCTCGGGATGGCGAACACGCACTACACCGACCCGTCCGGACTCGACGCGGCCACCGTCAGCACCGCCGCCGACCAGGTCCTCCTGGGCCGGCTGGCGTTGCAGATGCCGGTGTTCGCGCAGATCGTGGCGATGCCGCAGGCCGCGCTCCCCGTCGTCGGGCAGGTCAGCAACGTCAATACGCAGCTGTACCAGGATGGAATCATCGGCATCAAGACCGGCTCCACCGACGAGGCGGGCGGCTGCCTGCTCTTCGCGGCCGAGATCTCCGCGGAGGGGCACCGGTTCAAGGTCATCGGCGCCGTGCTCGCACCCGGCCCGAACATGACCGACGCCTTCGAGGCCAGCCGTCGCCTGATCCAGGCCAGCAGCGGCCTGCTGCACCAGTACCGGGTCGTCGGCGCCGGCGACGTCGTGGCGACCGTCCGGGGACCGATGGGCAGGAGCACCACGCTCGTCCCGGGCGGCGACGTGAACGTGTTCGGCTGGCCCGGCCTGACCTACCGGGTCGAGACGTCGGGCGACGTGCGGGGGCGCATCGCGGCGGGCGCCGGCGTCGGCACGCTCAAGCTCACCGCCTCGGGCACGGCCGTGACCGCCGCCCTACATGCCACGCACACGCTCAAGCCACCCAGCCGGTGGGAGAGAATCACGCACCCGTGAGCACCGGGTGCCGCGACGAGCCGTCGCGGAAGGGCGGCGACCCTTGGGTCGCGGCCCTTCCGCCCACGGTCTCAGCTCAGTGCGAACTTCTGCGCCGCGGTGCCGTTGCAGTCCCAGA
>NZ_BAAARV010000096.1:156306-209707 GCF_039532525.1 Dactylosporangium salmoneum | reverse complement strand
ACGGCGGCGGTGAGCGCGGCGGCGCCGGCGACGGTGACCAGCCGCCGGCGCCGCAGCCGCTCCTCGTGCCTGGCGAGGGCGTCGCGCTCGACCTGCAGCACGGCCGCGGCGATGCTCACGGCGGCGTCGGTCAGCTGCCGGCGTTCGTGGCGCCGGGCCCGCAGCCATCCGGTGTGCCGGGGGCGCAGGTCGACCCAGAGGGGCTGTTCGCGGTACCGCCCGGCGAACCCGGCCTGGTTGAGCGCGGTGCTCGCGGGCCACACGAAGTCCCGCTCGGCGTCGCTCCAGGCGATCTCGCCGCCGGTGAGCACGATGAGCGGAGCCGGCCGCTCCCACTCCCACCAGGACCGCAGCTCCTCGGCGACCCAGCGGGACCCGGCGGAGGACTCGCCGGCCAGCACGGCGAGCCCCGCGGAGGAGTGCAGCGCGGCCTCGATCTTCTTGCTCAGGCCCTCGCCCGCGGACAGGCTCGCGACGTCGAGGAACACCCGCAGCCGCCGCCGCTCCCACCAGCGCCGGCCGAGCCGCTGCAGGCGGGCCCGCAGGCGCTGGGCGCGCTCGAGGTCGGGGTCCTGGGCGTAGGAGATGAAGACGTGGTGGTCGAACGTCCGGCCGGCGCCGTGCAGCAGCTCCCGCAGCTGCCGCGCCGTCACGCGGTCCTTGTTCACCTGGTCCGCGACAGGGTCGAGGGTCACCGGCGCGGGCTGCGCGGCGGGGCGCAGGCGGCCAGCAGGGCCACGAGGCCCCCTGCAACGATGAGTCGACCGGCGATCATGCGTCTGCCCTCCCGGTAGGTCGCGCCCCCATGATGGGGCGGGCCGCCCCCGGTGTCAGTGCCGTGCGTCGCCGTCTGACTACTCGACGGGACATCTCGGCCCATGGGGCGGGCCATTCCGGGTCCCGGCCGCCGCTCACATCGGCCGTCGTCGGTCGTGCGGATTCGTGTGACACGGGTGTAACTGGGCGTGCGTACCGTCTGCGGCGTGATGCAGAGCCGCACGGTCTGTTCCTACTGCGGGGTCGGCTGCGGCATGGTCCTCGACGTGGCGACGGACCCCGACGGCCGCCGCCGCGTGCTGCGGGTGCACGGCGACAAGGACCACCCGGCCAACCGCGGCCGGCTGTGCACCAAGGGCGCGACCAGCGCCGAGATGCTCGCCGCCGGCGGCCGGCTCGGCACCGCCCTGGTCCGGGCCGAGCGGGCCGGGCCGCGGGTGGAGACCGGGGTCGACGCGGCGATCGCGCACGCCGCGGCCCGCCTGCGCGCGATCGTCGATGAGCACGGGCCGGACGCGGTCGCCCTCTACGTCTCCGGGCAGATGACCCTCGAGGCGCAGTACCTGGCCAACAAGCTCGCCAAGGGCTTCGTGCGGACCAGCCAGATCGAGTCCAACTCGCGGCTGTGCATGGCCAGCGCGGGCAGCGGCTACAAGCTGTCGCTCGGGGCCGACGGGCCGCCCGGGTCGTACGACGACTTCGACCACGCCGACGTGTTCCTCGTGATCGGCGCGAACATGGCCGACTGCCACCCGATCCTGTTCCTGCGCATGATGGACCGGGTCAAGGCGGGCGCGAAGCTCATCGTCGCCGACCCGCGCCGCACCGCCACCGCGGAGAAGGCCGACCTGTACCTGCCGGTCCGCCCCGGCACCGACCTGGCCCTGCTCAACGGCCTGCTGCACCTGCTGGTCGAGGGCGGCCACACCGACGAGGCCTTCATCGCCGCGCACACCGAGGGCTGGGAGGCGATGCCCGGGTTCCTGGCCGGCTACACCCCGGACAAGGTCGAGGCGATCACCGGCATCCCGGCTGAGGACCTGGCCGAGGCCGCCCGGCTCATCGGGGCGGCCGGGGAGTGGATGAGCTGCTGGACCATGGGCCTCAACCAGAGCACCCACGGCACCTGGAACACTAACGCCCTGGTCAACCTGCACCTGGCCACCGGCGCCATCTGCCGCCCCGGCAGCGGCCCGTTCTCCCTCACCGGCCAGCCCAACGCCATGGGCGGCCGCGAGATGGGGTACATGGGCCCGGGCCTGCCCGGCCAGCGCTCCGTGCTCGTCGAGGCCGACCGGGACTTCGTCGAGCGGGCCTGGGGCCTGCCCGGCGGCACCCTGCGCACCGACGCCGGCAAGGGCACGATCGAGATGTTCGAGCGGATGGCGGCCGGCGAGATCAAGGCCTGCTGGATCATCTGCACCAACCCGGTCGCCTCGGTCGGCAACCGGAACACCGTCGTGGAGGCACTGCGCCGGGCCGAGCTGGTCATCACCCAGGACGCCTACGCCGAGACCGAGACCAACGCCTACGCCGACGTGATCCTGCCCGCCGCCACGTGGTCCGAGACCGACGGCGTGATGATCAACTCGGAGCGGAACCTGACCCTGGTCAGCGCGGTCGCCGACCCGCCCGGCGAGGCCCTCGCCGACTGGGACCTCATAGCCCGCGTCGCGCGGGCCATGGGCTACGGCGCGGCGTTCGACTACGCCCGCGCCGAGGACGTGTTCGCCGAGATCCGCGGCTTCCACAACCCGCAGACCGGCTACGACCTGCGCGGCGTCAGCTACGAGCGGCTGCGCGAAGGGCCCGTGCAGTGGCCCGCGCCGCCCGGTTCGAAGAGCCGCAATCCGATTCGGTACCGCGAGGAGGCCGCCGAGCCGAGCCTGCGCTTCGCCACCGCCAGCGGCCGCGCGGTCTTCTTCGCCCGCCCGCACCTCGACCCGGCCGAGCTGCCCGACGACGACTACCCGCTGCTGCTCACCACCGGCCGGGTCCAGCACCAGTGGCACACGCTGACCAAGACCGGCCGGATCGGCAAGCTCAACAAGCTCAACCCGGGCCCGTTCGTCGAGGTCCACCCGGCCGACGCCGAACGGCTCGGCCTCGGCGCCGGTGACCGCGTCGAGGTCGCCTCCCGCCGCGGCCGGGCGGTGCTGCCGGCCACCGTCACCGACCGGGTGCGGCCCGGCACCTGCTTCGCCCCGTTCCACTGGAACGACCTGTTCGGCGACGACCTGGCCGTCAACGCGGTCACCTCCGACGCCGTCGACCCGATCTCGTTCCAGCCGGAGCTCAAGGCCTGCGCGGTCCGCCTCACGCGCGTGGCGGCCGCCGCCCCGCCGGAACCCGCCCCGCTGGCACCCGGCCCGCTGGGACTCGACCTCGCCCCGCCCGTCTTCACCGAGGGGGAGCGGGCCTACCTCGCCGGGTTCCTCGGCGCCCTGGCCGCCAGCCCGCCCGCGCCCGGCATGGTGCCGGCCCTGCCGCCGGGCGCGCCGTTCGCCGCGGACCGGGCCGCCTGGGTCGACGGGTTCCTCGCCGGGACCTACCACCGGCCCGGCGCGCCGGCGGTGGCGCCGAGCCCGGGCCGTACCGTCGAGATCCTGTGGGCGTCGCAGACCGGCAACGCCGAGGAGCTCGCCGCCCAGGCGGGCCGCCGCCTGACCGGCGAGGGGCTGCGGCCCAACGTGCGGGCCATGACCGCCGCCGCCGGGGAGCTGCTGCGCGGCGGCGACGACCTGCTCGTCATCACCAGCACCTTCGGCGACGGCGACGCCCCCGACAACGGCGCCGCGTTCTGGGAGTCGCTGCAGGCCGACCCGCCGCGCCTCGACGGGCGCCGCTACGCCGTGCTCGCCCTGGGCGACTCCAGCTACGCCGACTTCTGCGGGCACGGCCGGCGCCTCGACGCCCGCCTCACCGAGCTCGGCGGGGTCCGGCTCGCCCCGCGGGTCGACTGCGAGCCCGACTACGCCGACGCCGCGGCCGGCTGGCTCGACGCCGTCGTCACCGCCCTGCGCACCCCGGCCGCCGCGCCCGCCGCGAGCCGCTCCGGCCGGGCCGACCCGGTGACCGCGGCGCTGACCGGCAACAGGCTGCTGAGCCGCCCCGGGTCGGCGAAGGAGGTCCGCCAGTTCACGTTCGAGGTGCCGGAGCTGGACTACCGGGCCGGGGACGCCCTGGGCGTGTGGCCGGTCAACTGCCCCGACCTCGTCGACGAGTGGCTCGCCGTCACCGGCCTCGACCCGCGGGCCGTCGTCGACGCCGGCGGGGAGGTCGAGCTGCGCGAGGCCCTGCTGCGCCGCCTCGACGTCACCCGCATCACCCCGGACCTGCTGCGCTTCGTCGCCGACCGGGCCGGGGACTCGCCCCTGCGCGCGCTGCTGCGCCCCGACAACCAGGGGGAGCTGGCGAAGTACACCTGGGGGAGGCAGGCCGTCGACGTGGTCGCCGAGCACGCCGTCAAGGCGGGGCCGGACGAGTGGGTGGCGGTCCTCAAGCGGTTGCAGCCGCGGCAGTACTCCATCTCCTCCTCGCCCCTGCTGAGTCCCGGGCACGTGTCGCTGACCGTGTCCGTGATCCGCTTCCCCAACGCCGACGGCCGCAACCGCAAGGGCGTCGCCTCGACGTTCCTGGCCGACGCGGCCGACGGGGCGAGGGTGCCGGTGTACCTGCAGCGCTCCCCGCACTTCCACCCGCCGGCCGACGACGCCGCCCCCATGATCATGGTCGGGCCCGGCACCGGGGTCGCCCCGTTCCTCGCCTTCCTGCAGGAGCGCGACGCCCGCGGCGCCCGCGGCCCGAACTGGCTGTTCTTCGGCGAGCAGCGCCGCGACACCGACTTCTACTACGCCGACGAACTGGCGCAGCTGTCCCGGCGGGGCACGCTGACCCGCCTCGACCTCGCCTTCTCCCGCGACCAGCGGGCCAAGGTCTACGTCCAGGACCGCATGCGCGAGCACGGCGCCCAGCTGTGGGCGTGGCTGCAGGACGGGGCGTACCTGTACGTGTGCGGCGACGCGACCCGGATGGCCAAGGACGTCGACCGGACCCTCCGCGAGATCGCCGCCGCCCACGGCCACCTGGACGAGCCCTCCGCCGCCGCCTACGTCAAGCAGCTCGCCACCGAGAAGCGCTACCTGCGCGACGTCTACTGAGCGCCGGACCGGCATACCAAGACGTACGTACGGTTTGCTACGGTGAGCGCCATGATGCCGTGGCCCCTGACCCGCGCCGAGATCGCCGCCTTCGCCACGGGCGGGCTGCGAGAGGTCGCCGTGGACGAGGTCGACGACGGGGAGGTGCCGCCGGTGCGGCGGTGGGTGGCCGAGTTCCGGCTGCCATAGTGGGGCGATGATCGTCGAGGTGCGGGGGCGGGTGCCGGGGCGGGAACGCGACGAGATGCCGGCCGTCGGGGTCGAGCTGGGCGCGGGGCCGGTCACCGTGGCCGAGCTCATCGGGCGGGCGGTGGCGGAGCAGGTGCGCCTGCTCGACGCGGACCGGGCGCGGTGCCGGACGGTGCTGGACCGGCAGTACCTCACCGCGGAGGACATCGCCGCCCAGGCCCCCACCGGCGTCGTCCGGCTGCCGGCCGGCGAGCCGCGACCGGTCAACGCCGCGGCGGAGGCCGACCGGGCCCGGCGGGCGTTCGAGCGCGGCGCGTTCGTCGTCTTCGCCGGCGGCCGCCAGCTGCACCGGCTCGACGAGCCCGTCGTCCTCGGGCCGGGGGAGACGGTGCTGTTCCTGCGCCTCGTGCCGCTGGTCGGGGGCTGAGCGCGGTGACCCTGAACGTGCCGGTGGTCTACCTCGCCGCCGTCGCCGACGAGCGGGCCGCCCTCGAAGGCCTCGTCGCGCGGGCCGCGGAGCTCACCGACCGGGACGCGCTGCGGGACCTCGCGCGCGAGATCCGCGGACGCCTCGAGGCCGGCAACGAGATCCACCGCACCGGCGGGCACCTGCGCTCCGCCGTCCGCGACCTCGTCGCCACCCTCGACGAGATCTACGAGCGGGCCTTCCCGGCGCCCCCGGGCGCGGGCCTCGCGACCCTGCTGGACAACCCGTGGCCGGACGAGGGCCGGCTCGAGCGCATCGGCCGCCTCGAGGACCGCGCCGAGGAGGCCATCGAGGCCGGCGACGTGCCGCTGCTGCGGCTGCTGCTGGACAACCCGTTCCGCCCGATCAACCGCGACGTCGCCGGCCGGGCCCTCGCCGCCCTGCTGGCTGCCGGGGCGCTCGACGCGGCCACCGTGGAGCGGGCGTTCGCCGCCGACCGGTTCCTGTGGCGCGGCGCCGAGGCGGCCGGCCCGCCCCTCACCGGCGTCGTGCGGGACGTGGCCGACGAGCTGTTCTGGCGCGGCGACGGGCCGTCGCTGCTGCGGCCCCGCGGGCTGCGGTTCGTGCGGCGGGCCGTCGAACGTGCGGCGGCGGAGCCCGGTACGGCGGAGCTGTTCGCGACCGCCGAGCTGACGCCGGCCGAGATGGACGAGCTCGTCGCCTGGCTGGGCGGGCGCACCGAGGCCGAGGTGGAGGCGCTGTTCCTGCGGCGGCTGCCGCTCGGCGACGCCGCACCCCTGCTGCCGCTGCTCGGCCTGGCCGCCGCCGAGCCGCTGCTGCGGCTGTGCCGGCCCGGGCCCCGGGACGCCGACGCCGGGCCGCGCCGCTACGACCTCGCCGAGATCCGGGCCGCCGCGGCCGCCGCCGGGGAGGACGGCACCCGGCGGGCGCTGCGGCTGTTCCCCAGCGAGGCGGTCTCCGCCGCGCTCGGGCTCGACCGGGCCGCGGTCGAGAAGCGGGTCAAGCACAACGCCCTCGAGGGCATCGCCGCCTACGGGCTGCTGCCCCTCGCCGCCGGGGAGACGGTCGTGGACCGGTACCTGGCGCTGCGCGACGTCGCCAAGCGCGGCGTCAAGCTCGGGCCGAACCGCCGGCACAGCCAGGCCGCCGCCGTCGACGCCGCCCTCGACCACCTCGCCCAGGTCGCCGGCTACCCCGACGCCGGCCGCCTGGAGTGGGAGTGCGAGGCCGGGCTGGTCGAGGGGCCGGTCGAGCGGCGCATCGGCGCCTACGCGGTGGCCGTGCGGGCCGACGGGACCGACGCCGTGATCGAGGTGGTCCGCGGCGGGAAGCGGCTGCGGGCGGTACCGCCGGAAGTCAGGAAACACGAGGACTACCCGCTGCTGCGGGAGCACCAGGAGCGGCTGCGCGAGCAGGCCCGCCGGATGCGTGCCGGGCTCATCGAGCGGCTGGTGGCCACCGGCGGCACCCTCGCCCCGGACGAGCTGGCCCGGCTGCGGCGGCTGCCGTCCGGCGCGGCGATGCTGCCCGGCCTGCTGTGGCTGGACCGGGCCGGGGCCGTCGGGCTGCTCGACGACGTCGACACCGCCGGACCGGTCACCGCCGTGCACCCGTGGCACCTGTTCGAGCGCGACCTGCTCGCCCACTGGCAGGCCGAGATCGTCGCCCGGCGGATTCGCCAGCCCGTCAAGCAGGCGTTCCGGGAGCTGTACGTCCCGACGCCGGCCGAGCGCGCCGCCGGCACCCGCTCGGCCCGCTTCGCCGGGCACCGCGTCGACGGCAAGGTCGCCGGGCGGCTGCTGTCCGCGCGGGGCTGGCGGCTGCGCGACGCCTACGACACCCACCAGGCCACCCGGCCCGCCGGCCCCGGCCTGACCGCCGCACTGGCCTGCGAGTTCCACGGGTACTTCGGCATGGGCGACGTCGTGCTCGGCGAGGTGACCCTGCTGGCCGGCGGCGCCGCGGTGGCGCTGGACGAGGCCCCGCCGATCGCGTTCTCCGAGGTCATGCGCGACCTCGACCTGGTCGCCTCGGTGGCCGGGACGGACCCCGGCGGCTACGCGTCGCCGCTGCTGGCGCACAGCCGCGCCCAGCTGCTCGGCGCGCTCGTGCGCGACCTGGGCCTGGACTGGGTCGCCGTCGAGGGCACCACTGCCGTGGTCCGCGGCTCCCGGGCCACCTACCGGGTGCACCTCAACAGCGGCAGCATCCACGTCGAGCCCGGCGGCTACCTGTGCGTGGTCCCGGAGGCGTTCGGCGCCCGCCCGCACGCCCGGCTGTTCCTGCCCTTCGCCGACGACGACCCCGGCACCAGCGTCGTGCTGAGCAAGATCCTGCTGCTGGCCGACGACGAGCGCATCACCGACCGGACCATCCTGGCCCAGCTGGAGCGCCTGTCGCCAAGCTGACACGCCGTATCTGCGACCCCCGGTCAGCGGTCGTCCTGCCGCGAACACGCACCGTTGTGGAGGGGGACGTGAGATGAACCTGACCGAGGCCAAGGGGCACGTGACGAAGCTGGCGGCGGAGGTGCCGGCGTTCGAGGACTACGCCCCGCGGGCCCTGGCGCTGCTCGACCAGCCCGACGCGATGCAGCAGAGCAGCTTCGGGGTGTGCGGGATGGCCGCGGTCGTGCGCAGCCTGCTCGCCGCCGACGACAAGGCGCGCTTCGCCGAGCTGCTCGACGCGGTCTTCCGCAGCCGGCCGTTCAACACGATCGCCGTGGTGCCGGAGGGGAAGCTGCTCACCGGCCGGGTCAAGCAGTGGGACCGCAAGGTCTCCCACGAGCGGCTCCTGGGCCTGGACCCGCCGAACCCGTTGTACGCCCTCGACTTCATCCTGTCCCGGGCACTGGGCAAGCTGCTCAAGGAGCGGTCCCTGCCCGCGTACGAGCTGCAGCTGATGACCTCGGAGGACATCTCGGCCAACTACCGGACCCGCCCGGACGCCGCGCCGGTGCACCTGTTCGACCTGCCGCTGCAGTTCGCCGCCGAGCTCGACACCCAGACGATCGGCGACCTGCTCGCCTTCCACCTTCGGATCAAGGACTGGCGCTCGGCCTACCTGTGCGCGTTCTCCATCGACCCGACGTCGGCCAAGGTCGAGGTTGTCGAGCTGGGCCGCAAGTGGCACATCAAGCTCGCCGACGACGCCAAGCGCCGCCTGCTGGTCACCCGGGCCGCCGACCACCTCGACGTCTCCTACGACGCCTACCACGAGGCCTTCTCGGAGTCGGTGGTCTACCAGGCCGCGGTCAACAGCGCCGTCATCTACCAGAAGGACGGCGACCTCGCCCTCGACCCGACCGGCCTGGCCACCATCATGACCTCCGTCGTCGGCGCCGCCTCGTGCACCTACACCGCCCTGACCGGCTCCGTCGACGTCGCCGTGGGCGTGATCAACGCCCAGTTCGACCGCGAGCGCCCGTTCGTCTACGGCTTCGTCAACGGTGTCGACGGCTGGCTCGACGGCACCGAGGCCAAGCCGGACGCCTTCGCCCCGGCCCCGGCCGCCCCGACCCGCCTGTGGGGCCACCGCACCCCGGTCGGCGCGCACATCCTCGCCATCACCGGCAAGATCACCAAGAACCCGACCCACTACCTGGTGCCGGCCTGGACCTGGGGCCACGCCTACGTCGCCGCCATCCCGCACGCCCACCTGGCCGGGTACCTCGCCGGCTGCACCCACGGGCAGCTCTGAAACGTCCGGCGGCGGTTCCCCCGTTACCGCCGCCGGGCCTCAGCCCTCCGGGTGGTTGTTGCGCGTGGCGAAGAAGACGAGACGGCGCTCGACGTTCACGGCATAGGCGTAGTTCTCGGAGTAGTCGGAGGACGCGTCCAGGTCCGGGCTGCCCCCCCAGGGCAGCTGCTCGCGGTCCCGGGGGATCAGGGGCTCGAGCAGCCGATCCGGTCCGGTCACGGGGGGCGGTGGTTGATGAGGTCGGCGAGGGTGACCGCGTCCAGGTAGTCCAGGCGCACCCGGTTGGCCCGCTCCCACAGGTGGCGCAAGCGCTCGATGGAGCGGTCGGCGTCCGGCGGCGGGTCGGTGCCCGGGCCGTCGAGGCGGCGCACGATCTCGCCCAGGGTCAGGTCGGCCGGCGGGTGGGCGAGCTGGTAGCCGCCACCCGTGCCGCGCTGGACCTGGACGAGGTCGGCGCGGCGCAGGTCGGCGAGCAGGTCGTACACGTAACCGGAGGGGATGTCCTGGGCGTCGGCGACGTCCTGGGCCTTGACCGTCTGCGGTGCGGCGCCGGCCAGGGCGACGAGGGCCCGGATGGAGTACTCGATGCGCTTGGGCAGCATGTGCGGGGCGCCTCAGGCGGCGGCGAGGGTCCGGGCGTCGGTCTCCGGGCTGAGGTACACCGTGTCGCCGGGCTGCACGCCGACGGCCTTCGCCCCGGCCCGGGTCAGCTGGGCCCAGACGTCGACGTCGCCGGCCTTGGCCTCGATGCGCACCTCGAAGCCGAGCGACACGACCCGGGTGACGACGGCCGCGGTGGCGCCGGGGGAGGCCTCCCGGGACAGGGCGACGTCGTGCGGCCGGACCAGGTGGCCGCCGAGGTGGGTGACCGGGCCGAGGAAGCTCATCACGAACGGGTTGGCCGGGTGCTCGTAGATCTCGTGCGGGCTGCCGACCTGCTGCACGATCCCGTCGGCGAGCACCACGATCTCGTCGGAGACGTCGAGGGCCTCCTCCTGGTCGTGGGTGACGAAGACGGTCGTCACGTGGACCTCGTCGTGCAGGCGCCGCAGCCAGGTGCGCAGCTCCTTGCGGACCTGGGCGTCGAGGGCCCCGAAGGGCTCGTCGAGCAGCAGCACCTGCGGCTGCGGGGCCAGCGCCCGGGCCAGGGCCATGCGCTGGCGCTGCCCGCCGGAGAGCTGGGCCGGGTAGCGGTCGGCGAACTGGTCGAGGTGGACGAGCTCGAGCAGCTCCATGACCCGCTTGCGGATGTCCTCCTTCGGGCGGCGGCGGACCTCGAGGCCGAAGGCGACGTTGCGGTACACCGTCATGTGCTTGAACGCCGCGTAGTGCTGGAACACGAACCCGACGTTGCGCCGCTGCGGGGTGAGCCGCGTGGCGTCGACCTCGTTGATCCGCACGGTGCCGCTGTCGGGCTGCTCCAGGCCGGCGATCACCCGCAGCAGTGTGGACTTGCCGCCGCCGCTCGGGCCGAGCAGCGCGGTGAGCGAGCCCGAGGCGATGTCGATGGAGATGTCGCGCAGGACCGGGGTCTTGCCGAACGACTTGTTCACGTCGCGGACTTCGATGGCCATCAGTCGTTCTCTTTCGGCCGCAGGAGCTTGGTGACGAGCAGGATGACGATCGCGATCAGGGCCAGCACGGCGGCGGTGGTGAACGCCGCGGTCTGCTGGTAGTTCTGGTAGCGCTCCTCGACGTACAGCGTGGCGGTCTGGGTCTGCCCGACCAGGCGGCCGGAGACGACCGCGACGGCGCCGTACTCGCCGAGGGCCCGGGCCAGGCACAGCACCACGCCGTAGCCCAGGGCGGCCCGGATGCCGGGGACGGTGATGCGCAGGAAGGTCTGCCGGCGGTTCGCGCCCAGGGTGTGCGCGGCCTGCTCCTGCTCGTCGCCCATCTCCTCCAGCACGGGCACGATGGCCCGCACGACGAGCGGCAGCGACACGAAGATCGTCGCGAGGACCATGCCGGGCAGGGAGAAGATGACCTGGACGCCGTGGTCCTCGAGCCAGCCGCCGACGGGGGCGAACTTGCCGTACACCAGGATCAGGGCGAGCCCGACGACCACGGGGGACACCGCGAGCGGCAGGTCGATGAGCGCGCCCAGCAGCCGCTTGCCGGGGAAGTTGTGCCGCACGAGCAGGATCGCGGTGCCGATGCCGAAGACGGTGTTGGCCAGCACCGCCCACACCGCCACCGACAGGGTGACCGCGAACGCGTGGGTGGCGTTGTCCGACGTCAGGGTGTCGATCACCGGCCGCAGCCCGTGCTCGAACGTGCGCCACAGGACCAGGCCGACCGGCAGCACGAGCAGGAACAGCAGGTAGACCAGGGCCAGGATGCGCAGCGGGTACTTAGCCACGGCGGGCGCTCCAACGCTGGAAGAGGTCGAGCAGGACGAGCACCACGAACGCGACGACCAGCAGCACCGTGGAGATGGCCGCGGCCGACGTGGTGTCGTCGCTCTCGATGCGGCCGAAGATGTTCACCGCCGACACCTGGGTCTGGAACGGGATGCTGCCGGTGAGCAGGTTCGTGGAGCCGTACTCGGCGATGGCCCGGGTGAAGGCCAGGCCCGCGCCGGAGATCATGGCCGGGGCCAGGTTGGGCAGGATGATCCGGCGGAACGTGGTGAAGGGTGAGGCGCCCAGGGAGTAGGCGGCCTGTTCCATGTCCCGGTCCAGCTCCTTGAGCACGGGCTGCACGGTGCGCACCACGAACGGCAGGGTGACGAACAGCAGCGCGACGCCGACGCTGGCCCTGGTGTAGGCGAGGTCGATGTGCAGGGGGCTGTTCGTGCCGTACAGCGCCAGGAGCACAAGGCCGGCGACGATGGTCGGCAGGGCGAAGGGCAGGTCGATGAGGGTGTCGACGAGGCCCTTGGCCGGGAACTTGTCGCGGACCAGCACCCACGCGATCACGGTGCCCATCACCACGTTGACGAGCGCGACGATGAGGGACGCGCCGACGGTGAGCTCGAGCGCGGCCCAGGCGTCCGGGGTGCGCACGGCCGCCCAGAACCGGTCCCAGCCGCCGTCGGTGGAGCGCCAGACGACGGCGGCGAGGGGGATGAGCACGATGAGGCTCAGGTACAGCACCGCCGTGCCGAGGCCGAGCGCGGTGCCGTAGGGCCGGCGCTTGCGGAACACGGGCCCGGCCGGGCCCGGCGCGGTGCCGGACCCGGTGGGCTTGACTGCCGTCGTTGCGGTCATTACTTGGAGGCCGAGGCGCTGGGGGCCGCGGAGGCCTTCGCACTCCCGCTCGCCGCCGGGGCCGCGGAGGTCGAGATGCCGAGCTTCTGCTCGATGGAGGCCATGACGCTCTGGCCCGGGTCGAACAGCTCCTTGTTCACCTTCGACCAGCCGCCGAGGTCGGCGATGGTGAACAGGCCGGACGGGGTGGGGAAGGAGGGGCCGCCGGCGTCCTTGACCACCGGGCGGTAGCCGTTGTCGGCGTAGATCTTCTGCGCGGCCGGGGTGTGCAGGAAGTCCAGGAAGGCCTTCGCCTCGGCCGGGTGGGCGCTGTTGGTGGTCACCGCGATCGGGTTCTCGATGAGGATCGTGTCGTCCGGCACGGTGTAGTCCACGGCCTGGCCGTTCTTCTGGGCGAAGAGGGCCTCGTTCTCGTAGGAGATGAACGCGTCGCCCTTGCCGCTGGTGAACGTCTGCAGCGAGGCGCGGCCGCTGTTGTCCTGCACGGGGACGTTCTTGAACAGGGCGTCGAGGTAGGCCGCGCCGGCGTCCTTGTCGGTGCCCTTCTTCGACTTGGCGCCGTAGCCGGCGAGGATGTTCCACTTCGCCCCGCCCGAGGTGAACGGGTTGGGGGTGAGCACCTGCACGCCCGGCTTGGCCAGGTCGTCCCACGTCTTGAGGCTCTTCGGGTTGCCCTTGCGGGTGCCGATGACCGCCACCGAGTCGGTGATCATCCCCTTGTACTGGTCCGAGTTCCACGAGGCGTCGACGAGCTTGGCGGTGACCAGGCGGGTGATGTCGGGCTCCAGCGAGAAGGCCACGAGGTCGGCCTTGAGCCCGCTGGCCACCGCGCGGCTCTGGTCGCCGGAGGCGCCGTAGGACTGCGTGAACTTGACCTTCTTGCCCGCGTCGGTCTTCTGGAACGCGGCGATGAGCTGCTCGTACGCGGCCTGCGGGGTGGAGTAGGCGACCAGCGCGAGGGTCACTTCGTCGCCGCTGCCGCCTTCGCTGGAGCTGTTCGCGGTGCCGGCGCAGCCGCCCAGCGCGATCCCGGTCACCAGGAGCGCGGCACTGACGGCGAGCATGCGGGTGCGCAGCTTCACGGGGCCATCCATCCTTCGAAAGTCTATGTAGCCTACTTATTGAGTAGGTAATGTAGTGAAGGTGGCCGTCGCTCGTCAATCCCACTCAGCCGATGGGTTTATCAGGGTCGCTCGGGCAGGATGCGTTCCTCGTGGTCGAGCTCCCGCTCCAGGCGGCGCAGGCCCTCGTCGGGGAGGTTGCCGGCGTCACGCCAGCGCAGCAGCTCCTCCCGCTGGGCCTCGATGGCGATCTTCTGCACCCGCAGCGCCGACTCGTACCGCTGCGACGTCGGCACCTCGTCGGACTCGGCGGCCGAGAGCACGTCGAGGCGGTGCTGGTAGCGGCGCAGCCGCCCCTGCAGCTTGCCGCGCAGCTGCGCCACCACCGGCGCCTCGTCCGGCTCCTCCCGCTCCAGCTCGTCCAGCCGGTCCAGGGCCGCCTGCACGGCCGCGGCCCGCGCCTCGTTGCGCTGCCGGGCCTCATCCACCTCGTTGGCCTTCAGCCCCAGCGCCCGCACCAGCGGCGCGAACGTGAGCCCCTGCCCGACCAGCGTGACGAGCACCACCACGAACGTGCAGAACAGCAGCAGGTCCCGGTCGGGGAACGGCGCACCGGCGTCGGTGGTGAGCGGGATGGTGAACACCGCCGCGAGGCTGATCACGCCGCGCGTCCCGGCCCAGCTCAGCGCCGTGATCTCCCGCCCGCTGAGGCCCTCGTCCTCGCGGCGCAGCAGCAGGTGGGCGGCCTGCGTGAGGATCAGCCACACGGGCCGCAGCAGCAGCGTCACCCCCACGGAGATGGCCACCGCGGTCACGATGGTGCTCATGGCGTAATGCTGGAGCCCCCGCACCACCGTGGGCAGCTGCTGGCCGATGAGCAGGAACACGATCCCCTCCAGCAGGAAGTCGGCCAGCCGCCAGACCGCGCCGGTCTGCAGCCGCCCGGCGCCGGTGGTGGACCGCGGGGCGTCGTGCCCGACGACGAGCCCGGCGACGACCACCGCGAGCACCCCGGAGACGTGCAGCTCCTCGCCGATCAGGTAGGCGACGAACGGCGTGGCGAGGGAGATCGCGTTGGCCAGCAGCGGATCGCGGGCGACCGGGCGCAGCAGCCGCAGCAGGTACGCGACGCCAAGCCCGACGGCGGTCCCGCCGACCGCGGCGAACACGAACAGCCCGGCCGCCAGCGGCGTCGAGTACGCCCCGCCCACGGCCGCCGCGACCGCCACGTTGAGCAGCGTCAGCGCGGTGGCGTCGTTGAGCAAGCCCTCGCCCTGGATGATCGTGACCAGCCGGGGCGGCAGCCCGACCTTGCGCCCGACCGCGAGCGCCGCCACCGGGTCGGGCGGCGCCACCGCCGCCCCGACGGCCACCCCCGCCGCGAGCGTGGCCCCGGTGACGAACAGCGCGAACCCGGCCCCGATCAGCAGCGCGGTGGCGAACACCAGCAGCACCGAGAGCCCGATCACGATGCGCAGGTTGGCCCGGATCGCCAGCAGCGACGAGTCCAGCGCGGCGCTGTACAGCAGCGGCGGCAGCACGAACGTGAGCACGATGTGCGGGTCGAGCGGGATGTTGGGGCCGGGCAGCAGCGCGTAGGCGATGCCGATCACCGGCAGCAGCGCGGCCGCCGGGAGGCCGGTGCGCTCTCCGAGCCAGCGGACTCCGGCGATGATCGCGACGGCCCCGAGGCAGAGCAGCAGCAGCGTCTCAGCGTTCACCCGTCGACAGTATGCGCCCGTCTCACCTCGGCGTCGGGCGTTTCCACGAGGGCCAGGTAGCCCCGCGCCTCGCGGCGGCCGATCACGCCCCCCTTGACCATCGCCGGGCACATGGTGTGATCCGCGTCCGCGACGCACAACACCACGACGAGCGCGATGTCATGCCGCCCGCTCCTGCAGGGCGGCGATGACGTCGGCGCTGACCGCCTCGACCGGGCGCTCGGCGTCGACGGTGAGCAGGATGCGGCGGCGGGCGTAGAACTGCAGGACCGGCTGGGTGACGTCGCGGTAGAAGCGCAGCCGCTGGCGGATCACCGGCTCGGTGTCGTCGGCGCGGTGCTCGGTCTCGGCCCGCTTCAGCAGGCGGCGCAGCAGCTCGTCGTCGTCGGCCGCCAGGTGCAGGGCCACGTCGGCGGTCATGCCCAGCCGCAGGCCGATGCGGTAGGCGGCCAGGGCCTGGGCCATGGTGCGGGGGACGCCGTCGAGGACGTAGCCGTGGCCGGCCGCCTTCGCCGCGGCCAGGCCCTGACGGGTCAGCTCCAGCACGATGTCGTCGGGGACGAGCTCGCCGCGGGCCAGGAGGGGCTCGACCCGCCGGCCCAGCTCCGTGCCCTCGGACACGTTGCGCCGCAACAGGTCGCCGATGGCGATGTGGTCCAGGCCGAAGTGCTCGGCGATCACCGCGCCATGTGTTCCCTTGCCCGCGCCAGGCGGCGCAATCATGAGCACCCGCACGCGAACCAACCTAACCCACCCGCCAACATGGGCAAGTCTGCCCATTCGCGCCGCGCCGATCGCGAGCTAGCGTGCCGGCATGTCGCACCTCGAACCGCCGCCGATGACCGACCCCGCCGCCGCGCGGCTCTACGACGCGGACCGCGCCCGCTTCGGGTACGTCGCCAACTACACCCGCGTCCTGGCGCTGCGCCCGGCGGCGCTGGAGGCCTGGCAGGCGCTCGGCGCCGCCGTGAAGTCCACCATGGACCTGCGCCGCTTCGAGCTGGCCACCTTCGCCGCGGCCCGGCGGCTGCGCTCCCGGTACTGCTCCCTGGCCCACGCCAAGGTGCTGCGCGACCGGTTCTACGACGACGAGGCCCTCGAGCGCATCGCCGCGGACCACCACGCCGCCGGGCTGTCCGAGGTCGACGTGGCCGTGATGGACTTCGCCGACCGGGTGGCCGGCGACCCGAACTCGGTGACCGCGGAGCACGTCCGGGTGCTGCGCGGGCTGGGGCTCACCGACCCGGAGATCCTGGACGTGGCGCTGACGGCTGCGGCGCGGTGCTTCTTCAGTACCGTCATCGCGGCCGCCGGCGCCGAACCCGATCCCGCCTATGACACCGCCCTGGCCCCGGGCGTGCGGGCCGCGGTCGGCCAGTTTCACGGCCTTCACCAGGCGGCCGGGGTGCCGTCCCACGAGTAGAAGCCGCCCGTCGGCCCGTCGTCGGGCAGGGTGGCCAGGCGTACCGCGGCGGCCGCCGCCTCCGCCGGGTCCCCGGCCGCGGCCGACGCCGCCCGCGGCGCCAGATCGGTGCGCCGCAGCCCGGGCGCGAGCGCGTTGACCCGGAACTCCGGCAGCGCCCGCGCGTAGAAGATCGTCAGGGCGTTGAGCGCGGCCTTCGACGACCGGTACGCCGCCCCGCCCGCCGACGGGAACTCCTCCCCGGCGCTCCAGCCGAGCGACCCGGTCCCGCTGGAGATGTTCACGATCCGCGGATGCGCCGAGCGCCGCAGCGCCGGCAGGAACGCGTTGGTGACGGCGAGCGCCCCGAACACGTTGGTCTCGTACGTCCGGCGGAACGACTCGACCGACGCCTCCGGCGCCGTGGCCCCGTCGACCATGACGCCGGCATTGTTGACCAGGATGTCGAGCCGCTCGACGCCGGCCGCCGCCGCGGCGATGCCCGCCCCGTCGGTCACATCCAGCACGAGCGGCCGCGCCGGGTCGCCGCCGATGCGGGCGGCGGCCTCCGCCCCGCGCCCGGGATCGCGGGAGCCGACGAGGACGGTCAGCCCCGCCTCGGCCAGCTGCCGCGCGATGTGCCAGCCGATGCCCTTGTTGGCGCCGGTGACCAGTGCCGTGGAAAGTTCATGGCACGAGCCTGGCAAGGTCGTGGCGGCCGTTCCAGGTACAGAAAGGGCCACGAAAGGGGCGATGGCATGGCGCGCGCCGAGCTGGGACGCTTCGCCTGGAACCCGTTGGCCGAGGCCCTGCTGGGCGACCTGCGTCGGGCCCCGAACCTGGCCCGGCGCCGCTTCCTGCTGGACCTGCACTGCGACGTCCTGACCGTCCCGGACGACGACCAGCAGGTCGTCTTCATCACGGCCGCGGCCGGCTCATCCTCCGAACGCGCCCTGCGCGCCCTGCGCCAGTCGTAGCGGTCAGGAACGCCCGGCGGACCCGGTGAGCATGCGGGCGACGAGCCGGGCCGTGCGCGGTGGCTGCCGGACGGTCCGCTGGAGGTCGTGCAGCGCGGCGGTGCCCGGCTGCCCGAGCCGGGCCAGGACCGCGATCGCGGCGTGCACGACCCGCTCGCCGACCGCGCGGCCGAGGGTGGCGGTGCGGTGGATCGGCGCCACCGCGGCCTCGGCGCCGAGAACGGGATCGGCGCCCAGCGCGCAGGCCGACCAGAGCAGGCCGCGCACCACCAGGGCGTTGTCCGGCCCGACCCAGCGCGGCGCGAAGTCCCCGGCCGCGTCCGCGAAGTCGGACGGATCGCCGTCCGCGACGGCGGCCAGGAGGTCGTGGACCAGGAGAGGCTCCAGCAGGGCCGCGGCGCGGGCGAACCACGCCGCCGTGGGGGTCGGCGCGGCGCGTTCGAGGTGTGCGACGAACGGCGCGGCGCCGGTGGCCGTGCGCAGCAGTGGCAGGGCGGCCCGGCCCCAGCCGTCGCCGCCGTGGACGAGGTCGGCGTCGGCCAGCAGGGCTCGCAGCAGCGCCCGGAGGCGGGTCCGCTCGGCTGACGTCAGGGACTCGCGCCGGTCCAGGTCGGCGAGCGCGGCCCGGGCCAGCGGCGCGAGCGACCCGCGGCCGGCCGGGTCGAGTCGCCCGGCGGCGCCGGTCGCCGCCCGCACCAGGAGCGGGACGTTGCGGTCGTCCAGGTCGCCGATGAACCCGAACAGCATCGCGACGTCCGCGGGCCGCCACGGCAGGGCACGCCGGTTGAGGTCGGCGAGCAGCGCGGCCCCGCACCAGCTCGTGCGCCACGACCGCAGCATGTTGCCGATGACGACCACGAAGGACAGCGCGACCTCGTCGCCGGCGGCCGCCACGGTGCCGCGCATGCGGCCGACGGCGTCGTCGTAGTCCCAGATCGTCTTGCGGAACACGCCCGGGCCCAGGAACTCGTCGACGCGGGCCTGGTGGGGCGCCACCGGATCGAGGGTGATCACATGGGCCACGGCGGAAGGATATCGGGGCGGGCGCGGTACCGTGGCGGCATGCTGCGCATCGGGGTGCTCGGCGCCGCCCGGATCGCGCCCGCGGCGCTCATCGAGCCGGCCCGGTCGGTGCCCGGGGTTCAGGTGGCGGCCGTGGCGGCGCGGGACCGGGGCAAGGCGGAGGCGTTCGCGCGGCGGCACGGGATCGGGCGGGTGCACGGCGGGTATGCCGAGCTGCTCGCCGACCCGGGGATCGACGCCGTGTACGTGCCGCTGCCCAACGGGCTGCACGCGCGGTGGACGATCGCGGCGCTCGAGGCCGGCAAGCACGTACTGTGCGAGAAGCCGTTCACCGCCAACGCGGCCGAGGCCGAGACGGTGGCGGGGGTGGCGAGCAGGGCCGGGCTCGTCGTCATGGAGGCGTTCCACTATCGGTACCACCCGGTGTTCGCCCGTGCGCTGGAGATCGCCGGCACGCTCGGCGAGCCGCGCAGCATCGACACGGCGCTGTGTTTTCCGTTGCCGCGGTTCAGCGATATCCGGTACGACTACGGGCTGGCCGGCGGGGCGATGATGGACGCCGGGTGTTACGCGGTGCACGCGTTGCGCACGCTCGGGGGAGCGGAGCCCGAGGTGACGTCGGCCCGGGCGCTGCTGCAGAAGCCGAAGGTGGACCGGGCGATGGTCGCCGAGTACCGGTTCCCGGGCGGGGCGAGCGGGCGGACCGTCGCCAGCATGTGGTCGCGGCACCTGCTGAACGTCTCCGCGCGGTACACCGGCAGCGAGGGATCGCTGAGGATCTTCAACTATCTGGCGCCCAGTGCCTTCCACCGGCTCACGGTGCACCGCAACGGCAGGACCAGCCACGAGCGGGTGCCCGGCGCGACGACGTACTCCTACCAGCTGCGGGCGTTCGCCGCGGCGGTGGCGGGCGGGGACACGAACCTGACGCCGCCGGAGGACTCGGTGCGGACCATGCGCGTGATCGACGACGTGTACCGGGCGGCGGGGCTCCCGCCGCGCGGGGCCGGATGACTCGCCGGCGGGCGCAGGTGCGCGCCCGCCGGCGAGCCCGGCCGGGCTAGAGGCCGCCGGCCAGGGCGTTCATCAGGGTGCCCGACGTGGTGTCGCCGGACATCTCCCAGATCATGCCGCCGAGCAGGTTCTGCTGCTTGAGCCAGGCGGTCTTCTGGCCGATCGACCAGGTGTCGTCGAACGTCCACCACTGGCCGTTGTTGCCGGTGTAGCAGTACGTGGCGACGGACTGGGTGTCGTGGTAGACGGTGCAGCCGGGGACCATGGCCAGGAGGTTGGCGTAGCCGCGGGTGCCGGCCTCCTCCGCGAACTGGCCGGGGGCGGCCCCGGTCGCGGTCTGCCACTCGCCGTTGGTGCCGGCCGGTCCGGACGCCACGCCCTGCCAGCCGCGGCCGTAGAAGGCGAAGCCGACGGTGAGCTGGCGCGGGTTGACGCCCTGGTCGGTGTAGGCCTTGACGGCCCGGTCGACGGAGAACGTGAACGAGTACGGGTCCTGGGCGTCGGCGTAGAGGTTGCCCTGGTGCCCGGTGCGGTTGGGCTCCCACGAGTTGTCGCTGCCGGCCCCGTGGAAGTCGTACCCCTGGACGTTGGCGAAGTCGAGGTAGTCGAACACGCTCGGGGTGCCGTCGGCCTTGGTCACGTCCCAGCCGGCGGCGAGCTTCACCGGGTCGGCGGGGGTGAACGCGGTGAGCAGGTAGCGCTTGCCGCCGAGGGCGTCGAGCTGCTTGCGGAACTCGGCGGTCAGGGCGAGCAGGTTGGCCTTGTCGGCGGCGCCGTAGTGGTTGCCGGCGTGGCCCTCGGCGCCCGGCCACTCCCAGTCGAGGTCGATGCCGTCGAAGATGCCGGCCGCGCTGCCCGGGCCGCCGGCGCCGTTGTACGCGGGCAGGTTGCCCTTGATGTACATGTCGATGCAGGACGCCACGAACTTCTGCCGCGAGGCGGGGGTGGCGGCGGCGTCGGCGAAGAACTTGGAGTACGTCCAGCCGCCGATGGAGATGAGGACCTTCAGGTTCGGGTACTTGGCCTTGAGCTTGCGCAGCTGGTTGTAGTTGCCGCGCAGGGTCTCCCAGCCGGTGTCGGCGACCCCGTCGACGGACTGGGCGGCGGCGAACGGGCGGCCGTAGTCGGCGTCGGCGTCCCCGGCCCCGGTGCCCTGGTCGGGGTCCTGGGGATTCGCGGTGGTACCGCGGGTCACGCCCTGCAGGCAGGTGAGGTTGACCGGGTCGAGGTTGGCGAAGGCGTAGTTGAGGTGGGTGAGCTTGGCCGCGGCGCCGGACGTGTCGAGGTTGCGCACGAAGTACTGCCGGCCGTAGATGCCCCACTGCACGAAGTACCCGACCTTGGCGTAGGCGCCGTTGCCGACCGAGTCGTCGGTGGTCACCGGCAGCGCGGCGCTGGCCGGGGAGGCGTTGTCGTAGGTGTCGCGGGCCTTGACCGTGAACGAGTAGGCGGTCAGCGGGGCGAGCCCGGTGACGGTCGCCGACGTGGTGGTGACGGAGGCCTTGAGGGCGCCGTCGGCGTAGACGTCGTAGCCGGCGATGCCGCTGGGGTCGGTGACGGCGTTCCAGGCCAGGCTGACGCTGACCGCGGTCTTGCCGACGGCGTGCAGGTTGCCCGGCGCGGGCGGGGCGGTGGTGTCGTCGGCCGGGTTGAGCGTGGTGGCGCTGACCGCGGCGCTGTCGGCGGAGACGTTGCCGCGGGTGTCGCGGGCCCGGACCGTGAACGAGTAGCCGGTGTTCGGGTTGAGGCCGGTGACGGTGGCGGCGGTGCCGGTGACGCTGGTCTTGAGGGTGCCGCCCTGGTAGATGTCGTAGCCGGCGATCGGGAAGTCGGTCGCGGCGGCGGCGGTCCAGGCCAGGGAGACGGTCTTCGTGGTGCGACTGCTGACGGTGACGCCGGTGGGCACGCCGGGGGCCCGGTCGGCGCTGCCGTCGCACTTGTTGCCGTTGATGCGGCAGTTCAGCGGGGCGGTGTTGGTGCCGGTGGCGATGAACCAGAAGCTGTACGGCTCGGTGTTCTTGCCGGCCGCGACGGTGCCGTTGTAGTGCTCGTTGACGACGGTGACGTGGTTGCCGGTGCGGGTGACGGCGCCGTTGTAGCCCTGGCCGACGTTGAGGCCCGCGGGCACGTCGAACTCGAGCGTCCAGCCGGTGATGGACGCGGCGGTGGGGTTGGTGACGATGTACTTGTCGACCCAGTAGCTGCCGTAGTCCGCGGCCGAGAACGCGGCGGTGAGGCCCGGTGTGGCGGCCTGGGCGGTGGAGACCGGGACCGCGACCGCGGCCCCGGCGAGGAGCAGAGTGGCGGCGAGAAGCCTGGTGGGGTGCACTCGTTCCCTCCTTTAGGAAAGTTTCCTGTCAGTTTCGAGGCGGGGATGCAGGGAAGTCAAGAACGTCAATGTTCCCTTAAGGTCCGTGCGCCCAGGGGCGCGGCTATGCGAACATATGTTCGTGTCGGACGCGCACATCCTCCACGCTGACCTGGACGCCTTCTACGCGTCCGTGGAGCAGCGCGACGACCCGCGCCTGCGCGGCCGGCCAGTGATCGTCGGCGGGGGTGTGGTCCTGGCGTGCAGCTACGAGGCGAAGCGGCGCGGGGTGCGCACCGCGATGGGCGGGCGGCAGGCCCGGGCGCTATGCCCGGACGCGGTCGTGGTGCCGCCGCGGATGTCGGCGTACTCGGCGGCGTCGAAGGCGGTGTTCGCCATCTTCCGGGACACGACCCCGGTGGTGGAGGGGCTGTCGATCGACGAGGCGTTCCTGGACGTCGGCGGGCTGTACCGCATCGCCGGGGCGCCGATGGACATCGCCGAGCGGCTGCGGCAGCGGGTCCGGGCCGAGGTCGGGCTGGCCATCACGGTCGGCGTGGCGCGCACGAAGTTCCTGGCCAAGGTGGCCAGTGGGGTCGCCAAGCCGGACGGGCTGCTGCTCGTGCCGCCGGACGAGGAGCTGGCGTTCCTGCACCGGCTGCCGGTGGAGCGGCTGTGGGGCGTGGGCAAGGTGACGGCGGCGAAGCTGCACGCGCACCGGGTGTCCACGGTCGGGCAGGTGGCCCGGCTCGGCGAGGCGACGCTGGTGTCGCTGCTGGGCGAGGGGCAGGGCCGGCACCTGCACGCCCTGGCCCACAACCGGGACCCGCGGCCGGTCGTGGTGGGCCGCCGGCGGCGCTCGATCGGCGCGCAGCGGGCCCTGGGCCGTGGCCCGCACCCGCAGGCGTTCGTGGAGGCGGTCCTGGCCGACCTCGTCGACCGGGTGTCGCGGCGGATGCGGGCGGCCGGGCGCACGGGGCGGACCGTGGTGCTGCGGCTGCGTTTCGCGGACTTCGCGCGGGTGACGCGGTCGCACACCCTGGTCCGGCCGACCTCGCACACGCAGACGCTGCTGGATGCGGTACGGCGGCTGCACTCCGCCTCCGTCTCCGACATCGCCAAGCGGGGGCTGACGCTGGTGGGGATCGCGGTGTCGAACCTCGACGACGACGGGTCGCTGCAGCTGGAGCTGCCGTTCGAGGTCACGTCGGGGGCGGAGCTGGACTCGGCGCTGGACAAGGTCCGGGACCGGTTCGGGTCGGCGGCCCTGACGCGCGCGTCGCTGCTGGGCCGTGGCCAGGGCCCGACGGTCCCTCTGCTGCCGGACTCAACCTAGTATCCTAGGACGCCGTACGCGCGGAGCGTCCGATCGCACCGCGCACGCAGGCGGGAAGCTCCGCGTCAAGCCGCAGAACTCTTGCTCTCCGGGTAGGCCAGAGTCGTCCTGCGGCGTAGCACCGAGCTTCGTCAGGCCGCGCGACTTCGTCCGGTTGGCCGCGGAGGTGGAGGCGAGCTCGAGGCGCATCCGGTGCTGCAGTTCGGGGTCCGTGTCGCCCACCCCTGGATGGCCCCCCGCGTGCTCATTCGTACGGATGGGTGCGGACTGCGGTCTTGGCACGGCGGAGCCGGCAGGGAGGCCCCCCAGGGCCGACCGGTTCGCCCAGTCTGGCTCGATGCGGCTTCGCTCTGATCGACCCAGACCAGGCGCTGACGGGAGCAACGGCCCCTGGTTGCGCGGGCCGGAGCCATCCGGCTTTTGGGTCTTATCCTAGCATCCTAGGACGCCTTAGGCAGCGTGCCTGTCGGCACGCCTTCAAAGAAGGGCCGGCGCTTCGCGCCGGACTGCACCAACAAAAGAGCGGCTGCCCGCCGAGGGCCAGCCGCTCTGAGGGTGCAGGGTCAGTGGCGTTCCTGGAGCGGCAGGACGACGGTGAAGCGGGTGTCGCCGGGCTCGGAGGTGACGCGGATGTCGCCGTGGTGCTTCTTGACGACGATGCGGTAGCTGATGTCGAGGCCGAGGCCGGTGCCCTCGCCGACGGGCTTGGTGGTGAAGAAGGGTTCGAAGATGCGGGGGCGTACGTCGGGCGGGATGCCGGTGCCGGTGTCGGCGATCTCGACGGCGAGGCAGTCGCCGGTGGGGTCGAGGCTGGTGGTGATGGTCAGGGTGCCGCTGCCCTGCATGGCGGAGACGGCGTTGTCGATGAGGTTGGTCCAGACCTGGTTGAGCTCGGCGGCGTACGCGGGGATGGTGGGCAGGTCGCGGTCGTAGTTGGTGACGACGCGGATGCCCTGGGGGATCTTGGCGTTGAGCATGATGAGGGTGGCGTCGAGCAGTTCGTGGACGTCGACGATCTGGAAGGGGCCGCGGTCGAGCTGGGAGTACTGCTTGGCGGCGCCGACGAGGCCGGAGATGCGGGCGACGGCGTCTTCGATCTCGCCCATGAGCAGTTCGGTTTCGATGGTGTAGGTGAGCCAGCGGACGGCGGGTTCGAGGTCGAGGTCGCCGATGCAGGCGTTGATGTCTTCGAGCCAGGGGACGTCGACGCCGCCGGCGACGAGGGTGGCGGCGATGTCCCAGGCGCCGCTGACGTTGTGGTCGTCGAGCCAGTCGCCGATGGCGTCCTCGGCGTCGCTGGTTTCCAGGGCGCTGCGTTTGGGGGCGTTGGCGGCCTTTTTGACGGCGGTTTCCTGGAGTTCGACGAGGCCGTGGAGTTGTTCGCCGTTGAGGCGGCCGTCGGCGATGAGGGCGAGCTTGTGGCGCATGCCGGCGATTTTGTCGCGGAGGACGGCGGTGGCGCGGACGGCGGCTGCGGCGGGGTTGTTGAGTTCGTGGGTGAGGCCGGCGGAGAGGGAGCCCAGGGCGAGGAGGCGTTCGCGTTCGGCGACGGCGTTGTTGCTGTTGCGCATGCCGAAGAAGAGGCCTTCGAGCAGGTGCATGGCCATGGGGAACCATTGGCGGATGGTGGGGCCGAATTCGGCGGCGGGGATTTCGTAGACCTCGGCGTCGGTGATGGCGTGCATGGTGTTGAGGTAGAGCTGGGGGACCTGGTCGCCGAGGTAGGCCTGGGTGGCGCCGCCGTAGACGCCTTGTTGGTCGGTGCGGGAGAGTTCGACGTCGTCGCCGCGGATGTTGCGGCTGAGGGAGACGGTGCCGTTGACGAGGACGACGAAGCAGGTGGCGGGTTCGCCTTCGGTGTAGACGGTGTCGCCGGCGGGGTGGGTGACGGCCCAGCCTCGGGTGGCGATCCAGTCGAGCTGGGTGTTGTCGAGGTGTTCGAAGAGGAAGAGCTGGCGCAGTTCGTCGGGGGTGAGGCGGCGGCCGTCGGTGTTGGTGGTCATTGGCCCTCCAGGAGGTACCGGTGGACGAGGGAGACGGCCATGGCGCCTTCGCCGACGGCGGAGGCGACGCGTTTGACGGAGTCGGCGCGTACGTCGCCGGCGGCGAAGACGCCGGGGACGTTGGATTCGAGGTGGTAGGGGTCGCGGGGGAGGTGCCAGCCGGGGGGTGGTTCGTCGCCGGTGAGGAGGTCGGGGCCGGTGAGGACGAAGCCGCGGGGGTCGCGGGCGACGGTGCCGTCGAGCCAGTCGGTGCGGGGTTCGGCGCCGATGAAGATGAAGAGCCAGGTGGCGGGGACGGTTCGGCTGGGGCCGCCGTCGACGGGGCGTAGTTCGAGGTGTTCGAGGTGTTCTTCGCCGTGGGCGGCGGCGATTTCGGTGCAGGGGTGGATGGTGATGGTGGGGACGGCGGCGATCTGGTCGATGAGGTATTGGGACATGGAGGCGTTGAGGTTGGGGGCGCGGATGACGAGGTGGACGTTGCGGGCGTAGCGGGAGAAGAACATGGCGGCTTGGCCGGCGCTGTTGGCGCCGCCGACGATGTAGACGTCCTGGTCGGTGCAGCTGGGGGCTTCGGTGGCGGCGCTGCCGTAGTAGACGCCGCGGCCGTGGAGGTGTTCGAGGCCGGGGGCGGTGAGGCGGCGGTAGGAGACGCCGGTGGCGAGGATGACGGCGTGGGAGGCGATGGTGGTGCCGTCTTCGAAGTGCAGGATGCGGGTGTTGCCTTGGATGTCGAGGCGGGTGGCGCGGCAGGCGGTGAGGAGTTCGGCGCCGAATTTGATGGCTTGGCGGCGGGCGCGGTCGGTGAGTTGGGCGCCGGATACGCCGTCGGGGAAGCCGAGGTAGTTTTCGATGCGGCTGGATTGGCCGGCTTGGCCGCCGGTGGCGCGTTGTTCGAGCAGGACGGTGCGGAGTCCTTCGCTGGCGCCGTAGACGGCGGCGCCGAGGCCGGCGGGGCCACCGCCGACGACGACGAGGTCGTAGAAGTCGGTGGTGGGGGTGGTGGTGAGGCCGACGTGGGTGGCGAGTTCGGCTTCGGTGGGGTTGATGAGGGGTTTGCCTTCGGTGGTGACGACGAGGGGGACGTCGTTGGGGGTGAGGCCGGCGGCGGTGAGGAGGCGTTGGCCTTCGGCGTCGTCGGTGGTGTACCACCGGTAGGAGATCATGTTGCGGGCGAGGAAGTCGCGGACGGCGAAGCTGGGGGCGGACCAGCGGTGGCCGACGATTTTGACGTCGGCGCTGGGGCGGTCGGGTGCGGCTTTCCAGGCTTCGAGCATGGCGTCGATGACGGGGTAGAGCTTTTCTTCTGGTGGGTGCCAGGGTTTGAGGAGGTAGTGGTCGAGGTCGACGATGTTGATGGCTTGTATGGCGGCGTCGGTGTCGGCGTAGGCGGTGAGCAGGACGCGGCGGGCGCGGGGGAAGAGGTCCATGGCGGCTTCGAGGAATTGCAGGCCGTTCATGGCGGGCATGCGGTAGTCGGCGAGGAGGACGGCGACTTGTTCGCCGCGGAGTTTGAGTTCTTTGAGGGTGTCGAGGGCTTCCTGGCCGGAGTCGGCGCGGACGATTCGGTAGTCCTCGCCGTATTGTCTGCGCAGGTCGCGGGCGACGGCGCGGGAGA
Organism: Dactylosporangium salmoneum; assembly: GCF_039532525.1. Classification (NCBI taxonomy): domain Bacteria; kingdom Bacillati; phylum Actinomycetota; class Actinomycetes; order Micromonosporales; family Micromonosporaceae; genus Dactylosporangium; species Dactylosporangium salmoneum. Next base: position 182,762 of record NZ_BAAARV010000096.1, on the reverse strand, counting down.
CGGCGGGGTCGTCGTCGACGGTCAAGATCGCTGGCTTGGCCATGGGGTCAATCCAACCACGCGTTCGGGCGGTCGACGACTGCGGTTGGTGGGTACGGTGGTGTGGTGAGTAACGCGTGTGCGCATCTTGATGCGATCGGTGCGGTGGAGCCGTCGGCGGATGGTTGTGAGGACTGTCTGGCGGTGGGCGGGCAGTGGGTGCACCTGCGGTTGTGCCTGACGTGTGGGCATGTGGGGTGTTGTGATTCGTCGCCGGCGAAGCATGCGACGGCGCATTTCCACGGTGCGGGGCATCCGTTGGTGCAGTCGTTCGAGCCCGGTGAGGACTGGGTGTGGTGTTACGAGGATGAGGCGTTGTTGCGGGTGCCGGGGTTGCCCGAGCATTCGCATTCGTAGTGCGGTTGCGCCGCCTCAGAGTGGGAGTTCGACTTCGAGGCTGCCGTTGACCTGGAGTTTGCGGCGGGCGCGTTCGTAGAAGGTGGTGTAGCCGAGGCGGACGACTTTGGCTGCGGCGGGTGCGGCGGAGACGGTGAGGGTGTCGCCGGGGCGGAGTTCGCCGAGGACTTCGCCGTCGACTTCGACGACGAGTGGGCCGCTGCTGGGCAGGAGTTCGAGGTCGAGGTCTTCGTTGGGTGACAGGACGAGGGCGCGGTTGAAGGCGGAGTGGGCGGCGGCGGGGACGACGAGGATGCCTTCGACGGTGGGGGAGACGATGGGGCCGCCGGCGGAGAAGCTGTAGGCGGTGGATCCGGTGCTGGTGGCGACGATGAGGGCGTCGGCGGAGTAGCGGACGAACGGGTAGCCCTGCATGGAGATGGCGATGGCGGCGAGGCCGTGTCCGGGGGTGCGGACGAGGGCGATGTCGTTGAAGGCGGTGACGTCGGTGCCGTCGGGGAGCTGGGTGCGCACGGCCATGCGGGGTTCGACGGTGAAGCGGTGTGCGTCGATGGCGGTGAGGGCTTCGGGGAGTTCCTCGACGCTGACTTCGGCGAGGAAGCCGAGGCGGCCGAGGTTGACGCCGAGGACTGGGGTGGGTTTGCCGGCGAGGAGTCGCATGCTGCGCAGCATGGTGCCGTCGCCGCCGAGGCTGACGACGAGGTTGGCGCGGCCGACGAGTTCGTCGGCGTCGACGGCGACGGCGGTGCAGTCGATGCGGCCGACTTCGTCGGGGAGGCCGAGGACGGTGGCTTGGCGGGCGCGGGCCCAGTCGATGATGGCGTCGATGGCCGGTTTGGAGTCGCGGCGCGGGTGGAGGACCAGCCCGACGGTGTGCACCATCCCCATGGTGGTGATGTTACGGGGTGTAGGCGGCGTGGCGTTGGGGGGCGGGTTCTGGTGTGCGGGGTGGTCGTGGGGGTGTGGCGTGGATGACGCTGGCGGTGGCGAGGAGCGCGACGGCGGGGAGTGGTCCTAGCCAGGGTGCGTGGTCGAGGAGGAGTGCGGCGGCGCCGGCGCCGGTGGGGATGGCGATGAGGGTTGGTGCGTCGGTGGTGAGGCGGGCGCGGCCTTGGGCGAGGCGGGTGAGGGTGCCGGTGAGGTAGGTGGTGGGTTGGTCGGTGTCGTGCTGGGCGGCGGCTTGGAGGGCGACGGCGATGGTGGCGAGGGTGAGGAGGGGGAGTTGGACGAGGCCGTGGGGGTCGTGGTGGGTGATGGCCCAGCCGCCGGCGAGGGTGCAGAGGGCGGCGGTCGCGGCGACGAGGCAGCGGCCTGGGGGTAGGCGGCGGGCGGCCCAGACGGTGGTGGTGTAGACGGTGGTGGCGAGGGCGGCGCGGATGGCGGGGTCGGCGAGGTGGTGGGGGTCGGTGGCGGCGGCGACGCCGATGAGGACGAGGTTGCCGGTGACGACGCTGGCGAAGATCCCGCCGAGGTAGAGCAGGGCGAGGCCGTCGATGTAGCCGGCGGCGAGGGCCAGGGCGAGGATCCAGCTGGTGCGGCGCACGGGTGTCGGTTGCCCGTTTGTCGGCGTCCGACCCTCACCCACCTGGGGTGGGGATCGTGGTGTGCGGGTAGGTTCGCTGGATCGGGTGGTTGCGGGCTTGTCCGGATGGGTGGTGACGGTTGTCGATCGCGTTGCGTCTGGTGCTGCATTTGCCGCGTGATGCGGCGACGGTGCCGTTGGTGCGCCGCCTGCTGGATCAGGCTTTGCGGACGTTGGGTGTGGCGGATGGGTGCCGCGACGACGTGGGTTTGATCTTGACGGAGGCGTGCGCGAATGTCATCGAGCACGCCCTGGAGATCGACGACTACGAGATCGTGATCGAGGTGTCGGGGGAGCGGTGCGTCCTGCACGTGGTCAACGCGGGGTCGCTGGTCGACGCGTCGCTGCTGGCCCCGGTGTCCCCGGCGCCGGCCGGGCCCGCCGCCGACGCGGAGATGCCGGGCGAGCCGGTGCTGGATGAGCACGGCCGCGGGTTGCACATCATCCGGTCGCTGGCCGACGAGCTGTACCTGACGCCGTCGTTGACGGGTGGGCTGCTGCTGCAGGCGGTGATCTCGCTGCGGTGGACCGCCGACGCCGAGGTGTGGCAGCGGCACTGACCGTCAGCGCCGCGCGATGCCGGTGGTGGTGTCGAGCAGCAGCGCGGCTGCCGCGCCGGCGACGGCCACGGCGATCGCCGCGTGCGCGGTGGTGTGTTCGACGGCGGTGCCGGCGACGGCGGCGCCGAGGGCGCTGCCTGCCATCGTGGCGGTACTGGTCCAGGTCCGGGCCTCCGTGCGGGTCCCTGGTGGCGCGGCCTGTTCGGTGATGTCGTAGGACTGGGCGTTGAGCGGCGCGACGGGCAGCCCGGCCACGGCGAAGAGCACGGCCTGCCAGGCGGGGCCGGCGGGCAGCAGCAGCGGCAGGAGCCCGGCGCACATGACGCCGGTGAGTGCCGCCGGCGGCAGCCGGGGTGCGGCGCTGCCGGCGAGGCTGCCGAGGGCCGACGCGCCGAGCAGGACACCGGCGTATCCGGGTCGGGCCTGGGCGGCGGCGAACCCGGCGGCGGCGACCTGCAGCGCCCCGAGGGTGACGCCGAGGGCGGTGCGGGACGCGACGAGGGTGCGGATGGTGGGTGAGCGCAGCGCGCCGAGCAGGTCCCGGCGCGGCCGCGCCGTGCCGGCGGGTGGTGGTGCCGCGGCGTGGCGGGCGGGTGGGAGCAGCGCGAACACGGTGGTGGCCGCGGCGGTGGTGACGGCGGCGAGGGCGAGGCCGAGGGCGGGGCGGCCGAGAGCCGCGAGGAGGCCGGCGACGAGCGGGCCGGCGATGAAGCCGATCTCGAGGAGGGCGCTTTCGAGGCGGTACGAGGCGCGGCGCTGCTCGTCGGTGTCGAGGATGGCGGCCCAGATGCCGCGCATCCAGGCGGCGACCGGTGGGCGGGCCCCGCCGGCGAGCGCGGCGAGGTCCTCGGCCGCGGCGAGGGGTGCGTGCGGGAGCCCGGCGACGGCCAGCAGCGCGGCGGCGTGGACGGCCGCGGCGGTGAGCAGGACGCGGGTGGCGCCGAGGCGGTCGACGAGCCGGCCGGTGACGGGGGCGCCGCAGGCGGTGCCGGCGGCGTAGGCGCCGGCGATGATGCCGGCGGCGGTGAGGGAGCCGCGGCCGGCCTGGGCGTGCAGGACCAGGGCGAGCGCGACGGCGCCGCCGGCGAGCCGTACGAGGAGGTTCGCGGCGGCGAGCCCGGCCGCGTACGGCTTACGCAAGATCGTCAGCACCCGGGGAGTTGTACGCCGGGTGCGGGGTGGCCGGCGAGTGGATTACCGGCTGGTGATCCGCATCCAGATGTTGACGGCGTGCGGGGTGTGGCTGACGTGCAGCTGCTGCATGCCGATGGTGCCGGGTTCGGCGAACAGGGGGGTGCCGCCGCCGAGCAGGACGGGGGCGACGCAGACGAGGATCTCGTCGACCTCGCCGGCGTGCAGGCATTGGCGGGCGATGTCGGCGCCGAGGATGTTGACGTAGCCGTCGCCGGCGGCGGCCCGGGCTTCACGCAGGGCGGTGGGCACGTCGGGGACGAAGGTGATGCCGTCGCCGGAGGGGCGGGGGTGGTGGGTGACGACGAACTGGGGGCCGTCCCAGCCGCCGCCGAAGGGCTTCCCGGCCCGGTCGGTGCCCTTGTGGGGGTCGTCGCCGCCGAAGGTGCGGTTGCCGACGACGAGCGCGCCGATGCGGGGGATGAGCTCGTCGACGAGCGGGTTGGGGCCCAGGTGCGGGGTGAGCCAGCCCATGTCGCCGCCGGGGCCGGCGATGTAGCCGTCCAGGGACATGGTGGCCGAGTACAGGATGGTCGCCATCGGTGTTCGCCCTTTCGTCGCGATGCGTTGTCAGGTGCTGTGACGAGCGGGGCGCCGCCGATTCATCGGCCGGGTCCCGGCCGGCCCAGGGGCGGGCCGGCCGGGAAGCGACGGTCAGTACCGGTAGTGGTCGGGTTTGTAGGGGCCGGCGACGTCGACGCCGATGTACTCGGCCTGCTCCTTGGTCAGTTCGGTGAGGCGGACGCCGAGGGCGTCGAGGTGCAGGGCGGCGACCTTCTCGTCGAGGTGTTTCGGCAGCCGGTACACCTGGCGGGTGTACGCGTCGGGCTTCGTGTACAGCTCGATCTGGGCGATCGTCTGGTTGGTGAACGAGTTCGACATGACGAAGCTCGGGTGGCCGGTGGCGTTGCCGAGGTTGAGCAGGCGGCCTTCGGACAGCACGATGATGGACCGGCCGCCGGGGAACGTCCACGCGTGGACCTGGGGTTTGATCTCGGTTTTGGTGATCCCGGGGGTGCGGGCCAGGCCGGCCATGTCGATCTCGTTGTCGAAGTGGCCGACGTTGCCGACGATCGCGTTGTGCTTGAGCCGGGCGAGCTGGGCGGCGGTGATGATGCCCTTGTTGCCGGTGGCGGTGATGACCACGTCGGCGGTGTCGACGACGTCGTCGAGACGGACGACGGGCAGGCCGTGCATGGCGGCCTGCAGGGCGCAGATCGGGTCGATCTCGGTGACGACGACGCGGGCGCCCATGCCGCGCAGGGCCTCCGCGGCGCCCTTGCCGACGTCGCCGTAGCCGCAGACGACGGCGAGTTTCCCGGCGAGCATGACGTCGGTGGCCCGGTTCAGGCCGTCGAGGAGAGAGTGGCGGATACCGTACGTGTTGTCGAACTTCGACTTCGTGACGGAGTCGTTGACGTTGATGGCCGGGAACAGCAGCTCACCGGCGTCGGCGAGCTTGTACAGCCGCTTCACGCCGTTGGTGGTCTCCTCGGTGACGCCGCGGACGCCGGCGGCGATGCGGGTGAACCGCTGCGGGTCGCGCCGCAGGCTGGCCGCCAGGGTTTCCAGGATGATGGTGTACTCCGGGTCGTCGCCGGGTGCGGGCTGCGGCACCCGGCCGGCGGTTTCGAACTCGGCGCCCTTGTGGATGAGCAGGGTGGCGTCGCCGCCGTCGTCGACGATCATGTTCGGGCCGAGGGTCTGCCCGTCGGGGCCGGGGAACTGCAGCAGCCGGTCGGTGCACCACCAGTACTCCTGCAGCGTCTCGCCTTTCCAGGCGAACACCGGGGTGCCCTGCGGCTGCTCGGGGGTGCCGGTGGGGCCGGCGACGACCGCGGCGGCGGCCTCGTCCTGGGTGGAGAAGATGTTGCACGACACCCAGCGGACCTGCGCGCCGAGCGCGACGAGGGTCTCGATGAGCACGGCGGTCTGCACGGTCATGTGGAGGCTGCCGGCGATGCGGGCGCCGCGCAGCGGCTGGGCGGCGGCGTACTCGCGGCGGGTGGCCATGAGGCCGGGCATCTCGTGCTCGGCGAGGCGGATCTGGGTGCGGCCGGCCGCGGCCAGGGACAGGTCGGCGACGGCGAACTCGATGCCGTTGCGCGTCTGCAGGTAGGGGTGGGTGGCGGCGGTGTGCTGCGCCGGCGTCAGGTTTTGGGACATACCTGTGGTCACCTCCCGGTGACAGGAGGCGCCCTTGGGTCAAGGGAGGTCAGTGATCGGCCGAGCGTGGCGGACCGCCCGAAACCGGGGTCCGTCGCAGCGCCTCTCGGCCCTGACCGCGGCCGCTGTGAGCGCCGCTCGGTCCGACGTTACCGGCGGGGGTGGCGGCCCGGCAACCCCGGGTCACGGTCGGTGAAGGTGCGGTAGGCGCCGCGGAGCAGGTCGGTGACGTCGAACCGGCCGGCGGTGAGGGGCAGCTGGTCGAGCTGGTCGAGGATGGCGTCGCCGCGGTGGACGGAGCCGGGGACCGACGGCGGCGGTGGGCTGGTGCGGGGGCCGGCGGTCCAGAACGTGCCGGCGCCCGGGTCGTCGTGTCCGGGGTCTGCTCGGGCCGCCGGGTGCTGGTGGCGGGCGATGTGGCCCAGCGCGGAGACGCGGTGGGCGCGCAGCGCCTCGAGGAGTTCGTCGCGGCCGCGGCCGCGCCAGGCGAGGACGGCGAACGGGTCGGCGTCGAACTCCTCCGCCAGGACGTAGCAGGCGGCGGTCAGGTGCCGGCACGGCTTCTGCCAGCCGGGGCAGGAGCAGTCCAGGACGATGTCGGACAGGTTCTGCGGCAGCAGTGACAGCCCGAACCCGGCGAGGATCGTGTCGAGGTCGTCGGGCAGGTGCCCGGCGAGGAGCTTCGCGGCGTGGATCGCCTCCCCGGCCAGGGCCCGTTCGATGCGCGCCCAGTCGGCGGCGGTGAACGCCTTCACCCCGATCCGGGCCCGGTACGTGTCGCCGTCGTCGTCGACGACCAGCGCCGTCACGATACTGGTGGAGATGGTGACGGAACGTACCTGCCCGGCGCGGGCGTAGCGGCGGCCCTGCGAAAACGTCGTACCCATCCGCAACGATTCGAGCATGACGATGAACTGGTTCGCCCAGCTGCGCTCAGGCATCCGCGACCGCCTCCGGCGACAGGGTGACGAGGTCGAGCAGGTCGTCGGTGGACAGGCCGGTGAGCCAGCCCTCGCCGGAGCCGACCGCGACCCCGGACAGGGCCCGCTTCGACGCCATGATGTGCTCGACCCGCTCCTCGATCGTGCCGATGCACACGAACGTGTGGACCTGCACGTCGCGGCGCTGCCCGATGCGGAACGCCCGGTCGGTGGCCTGCGCCTCCGCGGCCGGGTTCCACCACCGGTCGACGTGCACGACGTGGTTCGCGGCGGTCAGGTTCAGCCCGGTGCCGCCCGCCTTCAGCGACACCAGCAGCACCCCCGGCCCGGCCCCGCCCTGGAACCGGTCCACCATCCGGTCCCGGGCGCCCTTCGGGGTGCCGCCGTGGAGGAACTCGACGCCGGTGCCGAGCCGCTGCGCCAGGTGCGGGACGAGCAGATGCCCGAACCGGGCGAACTGGGTGAACACCAGCGCCCGGTCGCCGGCGGCGAGGGCCGCGGCGAGGATCTCCTCCAGGCGGGTGAGCTTGCCGGAGCGGCCCGGCAGCGGCGTGCCGTCGCCCATCAGGTGCGCCGGGTGGTTGCACACCTGCTTGAGTTTCGTCATCGCCGACAGGACCAGGCCCTTGCGCTGCGGGCCGGCCCGGCCCTCCCGCAGCTTCACGAACAGTTCGTCGACGACGGCCTTGTAGAGCGTCGCCTGTTCCAGGGTGAGGTTGCAGTACTGGCGGCGTTCGAACTTCTCCGGCAGGTCGGCGATCACCGCCCGGTCCGTCTTCACCCGCCGCAGCAGGAACGGCCGGGTGACGCGGCGCAGCCGGGCCGCGGCCTGCTCGTCGCCCCACCGTTCGACGGGCACCGAGTAGCGGGCCCGGAAGATCGACGCCTCGCCGAGCAGGCCCGGGTTGAGGAAGTCGGCGATCGACCACAGCTCGGTGAGCCGGTTCTCGACCGGGGTGCCGGTCAGCGCCACCCGGTGCCGGGCCGGCAGCCGTCGCACCGCCCGGGCCGTGACCCCGGCCGCGTTCTTCACGTGCTGGGCCTCGTCGAGCACGACCCGGTCCCACGAGACCGCGGCGAGGGTGTCGGCGTCGCGGGTCGCGACCTGGTAGGTGGTGAGGACCAGGTCCACTCCGGCCAGCCCCGCCGGGTCGGTGCTGCCGTCGCGGCCCGCCCGGGCCGAGCCGTGATGCACGGCGACGGTCAGGCCCGGCGTGAACCGGGCGATCTCCCGCCGCCAGTTGCCCAGCACCGACAGCGGGCACACGATCAGCGTCGGCGGCCGCGGCCCCTGCTCCCGCAGCCGCGCCTCCAACGCCAGGACCTGGATCGTCTTGCCCAGGCCCATGTCGTCGGCGAGCAGCGCACCCACCCCGAGGTGGTCGAGGAACGCCAGCCACGACAGGCCCCGCCGCTGGTAGGGGCGCAGCGTCGCGGTGAGCGACGCCGGCTGCTCCAGCAGCTCCAGGCGTTCCACGGCCCGGCCGGTGAGCAGGTCGGCGAGCCAGCCGGAGCCGTCGACGCCGGTGACCGGCAGCGGCAGGTCCCCGTCCGGGATGAGCCGGGTCAGGCGCATCGCCTCACCCGCGGTCATCTCACCCCCGCCGCCGCGGGCCAGGAACGACAGCCCCGCCGCGAGCCGCTCCGGGTCCAGGTGCACCCAGCGGCCCCGCAGCCTGACCAGCGGCACCTTCGCCCGGGCCAGCTCGGCCAGGTCGGCCTCGGAGAGGAACTCGTCGCCGATCGCCAGCCCCCACCGGTAGGCGACGATCGCGGCCCGGTTCGCGGTCGTGTCCCGCAGCACCGGCGCCGCCGGCTGGCGGGTCCGGACCGTCAGCGTCAGCCCCAGGTCCTGCCGCCGCTGCCACTGCGCCGGCAGCAGCACCCCGAACCCGGCGTCGTGCAGCAGCGTGGCGTGCTGCAGGAACCGGAACGCCCCGGCCGTGTCCAGCCGCAGCGACTCCGGCCGCGGCACCCACAGCGCCTCGTCGAGCTCCGGCCACAGCCGGCTCGCCCGGCCCAGGTCGGCGAGCAGCACCTCCTGCGGATAGTCCACCCACCGAAACAGCGGCGTCGCCGCGTCCCGCCATACGTCGGCGGCGGGGACGAGCAGGCCCGGCTCGCCGGCCGGCTGCAGCAGGAACTCCACCAGCCAGTAGCCGCCCTCGCCCGCGCCGGCCCGGCCGCCCGCGACCCCCCGGCCGGCGCCGGCCCCGGCCTCCGCCCGGTCCGGGATGTCGCCGGCCCTGTGGCCGCGGGTGGCGGCCGAGGCCCGCCCGGCGGTGGGGCTCGTCGCGGTGGGGCCCGGCGCCCGGTGGGTGTCCGCTGTCCGGGCCGCCACGCCGCTGCCAGCCATGCGGCCCGCGTGTGGGCTCGGCCCGGTCGCGGGCGCACCGGCCGCGGCGTGGGCATCGGCCGAGGTCGGGGCGCTGTCCGCGGCATCGGCGCTGTCCGTGGTCCGGGAGCTGTCGTCCGCGCTGCGGAGGGTTTCCGTGGCGGTCGGGAGGTCTCCGGCTGCGGCTCGGTCGCTGGCGGTGGGCGGCAGGGGCGCGGCGGCCGGGGAGGTGTCCCCGGCCGGGGTGTCGTCCTCGGGGGCGTCGTCCTCGGGGTCCTCGACGTAGGTGAGGCGGAAGCAGGTGCGGACCGGGGCGGGACGGCCGCTGCCGGCCCAGCGTTCGAGCACCTCCCGCAGCCGGTCGACCTCCGGGCCCTCGCCGATCAGGGCCGACGCCGCCGGGGTGGGGTCGTCCTGCCCGGCGGGTCGCCGCAGGCCGGGCTGCGCCGGGAGCGGGGCTTCGGCGGGTGCCGTGCGCAGGTGCGGGTCGGCGGACGTGAGGGCGTGGAGCCAGGCGCGGACGACGGTGTCGTGGCGGACGTGGCCGTCAGCGAGCAGGGGGTGGTGGCGCAGGCGGGCGCGGACCAGCAGGTCGACGGTCGTGTCCAGGGCCGCCTCGGGGGCCTCGGCGGGCGGGCGGTGGGTGGCGGCGGCGGCGAAGACGCCGGGCATGGTCCGGCGGAGGGTGTCGTACGTGGCGGCGTCGGCGCCCCACAGGACCGGGCGCCACCGGGCCGTCGCCGCCGGGCCGGCGATCGGCGCCGAACCCGGGTCGGCGCGCGATCCGGGAAGGGGCAGGGCCGGCACGACCCGGCCGCGGTCGACGAGGCTCGTGGCGAACGTGGCCAGGTCGGCGAGGTACCCGATGGAGGAGCCCGGGCGGGTGTCGGTGGCCGCGGCGAGGAGGGCCTCGACGTCGGCCGCCGGGGACAGCACGACGATCGGGACGGTCCAGCGGGCCTGGTGCCGGGTGGCCAGCGGCCGGGTGCCGCGGCCCGCCGGGAGGTGCTCGGTGAGCTCCGGTGACGCCGCCGGGCGGGCCGGGGTGGACGGCAGGAGCAGGTCGGCGGTCGAGACGTCGCCCGGCAGGGGCGGGAGCACGGCGAACGGGTGCCGGGACGGCGGTTCGCCGGCGGCTGGGCGGGCGGCGGTTCGCGCCGGGGCCGGGTGCTCGGCCGCGCGGGTGTGGGAGGGGTGCAGGATCGGCGCGTCGGTGGTCTCGGCCCAGCAGGCGAGCCGTCCGTCCGGGGTCACCAGGCCGTGCACGACGATCACCGTCCGACCCTACTGGGTGCGGCCGGGTGGTGCCGTGCCGCCGCACCGCGGTCCCGGCGCCGCCGGGTGGCGGGTGCCGCGTGGCGGGTCAGCGCCAGGACGGGGGTTCGCCGGTGTCGACGAGCTTCCAGTCGCCGTTGTCGTAGAGGACGTTGTCGTAGTAGAAGACGGTGTCGGGCAGCAGGGCCGGGGTGGTGAAGGCGGCCCGGGCGGCGTCGTGCAGGACTGCCTCCGGGATGCCCCACGTGGTGCGGGCGAGGGCGGCGATGTACGACAGGGCGTGGTGGCCCATGAAGCTGTCGTACGTGAGGCTGAACACCTCGTCGGCGGCGAGGGGGACGTCGCGGGGGATGACGTTCGCCGGTGGGAGGCCGCCGGGCAGGCCGCGGGCCGCGCGCAGGGCGCTGTCGACGTAGATCGCACAGTCCCGGTACAACACCTTTGTCCGTTTTGCCCGGCTGTCGAAGGCGAACAGGGTGTTCTGGCCGTGGGTTTCCAGGGGGCAGCCGGTCGCGGCGGCGGTGGCGCACCACATGCGGACCATCGGGGCCACGACGCGGGTGGCGACGAACGTCGCCGGGTCCTCGCCGAAGGCGTCGACGAGCTGCTCGAGCAGCGGCGGGTCGGCGGGGGCGTGCAGGTCCCGGCCGTACAGGGCGAACAGCGGGACCGTCCACGCCGGGGCGGCCACGGCGGGGCGGGCGGCGCGGATGAGGAAACCCCAGGCGTCCTGGTCGTCGGCGAACCCGTCGTCGAGGGTCGGGTGCGGGCCGAACCAGCCGCCGCCGACCTCCGGCAGGACCGGGGTGCCGGCCTGCAGCAGCTCGTCGGAGACCCACAGCTGCAGCTCGATCACCGGGCGGCGCAGGCGGCGGGTGAACCGGGACAGGCGGCGCGGGTAGTGCAGCTTCACGAAGTGCGGCTCGACCGGGCGGCCGCCGATCGCGGTGACGAAGACCGTGCGGGCGTTCGCCGACGGCACGACCGTCAGCGACGGGCCCCGGGCGAGGCGGGCGAGGACACCGGCGCCGGCGAGGTCGGGGGCGTCGAGGGCGTTCGGGTGCACGGGCAGCAGGAAACCGTCGCCGCCGGTGTACAGCGCCGGCAGCGGCGAGGGGTGCCCGGCCGTGCGGAACACGCCGGCGGACGGCGGGACCCGGAACGTCGGGACCTCGAACGTCGCCGCGCCCCGCTGCGGGTGGTACGCGTCGGCGATGTCCAGGTCCGCGGCGTAGGGGCTGTACGTGCGGGTCCCGACGCCGAGATACCGTTCCGCGTACTGCCACAACGCGATCGGGTCGCGGGCGTCGATGAGGCGCATCGCGGGAAGCCTACTGTGCGTACCGGCCTGCCACGAACGGAGTGCGGTGTCAGCTGGCCCACGTGTCGCCCGGGCGGTCCTCGCCGCCGCGCGGCCCGCCTACGTGTACGACCTGCCGACGGTCCGTGACCGGGTGGCGGCGTTGCGCGCGGCGCTGCCGACGGGGACCACGATCGTGTACGCGATGAAGGCGAACGGTCACCCGGCGGTGGTGCAGGCGGCGGCCCGGGCGGGCGACGGCGTCGAGGTCGCGTCCGGGGGAGAGCTGGCCGCGGCCGGGCGGCACCAGCTGACGATCTTCAGCGGGCCGGCGAAGACCGACGACGACCTGCGCGCCGCCGTCGCCGGCAACGCCGTCGTCAACGTGGAGAGCCTGCACGAGCTGCGCCGCCTGGGCGCGGTCGCCGGGCCGGCGCGGATCTGCCTGCGGGTCAACCGCGGCCACGCGGCGCTGCCGGGCACGCACCGGATGACCGGGACGGCGACCCAGTTCGGGATGCCGGAGACCGACCTCGCCGCCGCCGCCGGGATCGCCGGGCGGGACGGGCATCAGCTGCTCGGGTTCCACCTGCACGCCGTGTCGAACAACCTCGACGCCGCCGCGCACGCCGCGTACATCCGCGGCTGCGTCGCGTGGGCCCGCCCCGCCGCGGCCGCGCTCGGCATCCGCCGGCCGTGGGTGAACGTCGGCGGCGGCTTCGGCGTCGACGTCACCGGCGGGGCCGAGTTCGACCTGGCCACGCTGCACCGGCAGCTGCGCGATCCGGCCCTCGGTGATGATCACGAGCTGGTCGTCGAGCCGGGACGGTTCGTCGCCGCGCCGGCCGGCTGGTACGCGGCCGAGGTCGTCGACGTCAAACGCAGCCACGGCACCTGGTTCGTGGTGATCCGCGGGGGCACGCACCACTTCCGGCTGCCGGCGTCGTGGGGGTACAGCCACCCGTTCACGGTGCTGCCGGTGCAGGGGTGGCCGTACGACTTCGAACGCCCGGAAATCGTGGACGACCGGGTGACGGTCGCGGGGGAGCAGTGCAACCCCCGCGACGTGCTGGCCCGCGACGCCCACGTGACCCGAGTGCGGGCCGGGGACGTGCTGCTGTTCGCCAACACCGGCGCCTACGGGTGGGAGGTCGCCCACCACGACTTCCTGCGCCTGGCACATCCCAGTTTCATCACGACCGACGTGGCGGCTGACCCGGCCGGAACTGGGACCTGACGGCCCGCAGCGCCTGCCGGCGGGTGTCGCCGGTGAGCGTGTCCACGTACAGCACGCCGTCGAGATGGTCGGTCTCGTGCTGCAACGCCCGGGCGAGCAGGCCCGAACCGGTCACCGTGAGCGGCTCGCCGTGCTCGTCGAACCCGGTCGCGGTCACCGTCATCGCCCGGGGCGTCGGGAACGCCAGGCCCGGGATCGACAGGCAGCCCTCGTCGCCGTCCTGGACCCCGGAACGGGCCGTGATCTGCGGATTCACCAGGTGCCCGAGCTGCCCGCCGGCGGCGAAGACGAAGACCCGCAGGCCCACGCCGATCTGCGGGGCGGCGACCCCGGCCCGGCCGGGCTCGCCGGTCAGGGTGTCGAGCAGGTCCCGGACCAGGGACCGCAGGGTGGCATCGAAGGAGGTCACCGGCAGGGCGGGAGTGCGCAGGACCGGGTCGCCGAGCAGGCGGATGGGGTGCAGTGTCACGGGAGCCCAGGGTACGTCCGGGGCGGCGTGAACCCCACTTGACGAGGGCCTAAACTATGCCGACTTCCCACCCCCGGAGGCACACCCATGGCCTACACGGCCGACAGGGCGGACGTGCGGTCACACCGCGCCAGCCCAGCTCAGCGCCGGTTTCGGTTCACCCCGTGGATCATCGGCGGGCTCGTGGTCGCGCTCGTCGGCGCGGGCGGCGCCTACGCGGCGGCGAAACTGGTGAAGAGCTCCTGCACCGGCTCGGTCACGGCGGCCGTCGTCGCGTCGCCGGCCACCGCCACCCTCCTGGAGGGGCTAGCCACGAAGTGGTCCGAGACCGACCCGGTCGTCGCCGGGCAGTGCGCCCACGTGTCGGTCACCGGCCGCGACACCGCGGTCATGGCCCAGGCGCTGGGCACCGAATGGGACGCGAAGACCGGCGCCGCGCCGGACGTGTGGGTGCCGGACTCCAGCGCCTGGGTGCGGCGGGCCTCCACCGCGGCGATCGCCGAGCGGATGATGCCGGACCTGCAGCCGTCCCTCGCGCGCAGCCCCACCGTCCTGGCCATGCCGAAACCGATGGCCGAGGCCCTCGGCTGGCCCGACGGCGAGCTGTCCTGGCAAGACATGATCAACAAGGTGGCGGCGGACCCACAGGGCTGGGCGAAGTACAACAAGGCCGAATGGGGCAAGTTCAAGTTCGGGATGAGCGACCCGCTGCAGTCCACCGCCGGCCTGCTCGCCCTCATGGCGATCCTCGACGGCAACGACGACGGCGAGGTCACCCCCGACGAGCAGGCCACCCTCGCCAAGCTCAAGCAGGAACGGGCCGTGTACACCAACACCACCGGCCAGCTCCTCGAGGGCCTCGCCGCCGCCGACAAGCAGGGCGCCGCGCAGGGGCTGCAGTACGTGTCGGCGTTCCCCGCCCTCGAGCAGGACGTCCTGACCTACAACAAGGCCAACCCGCACACCCCGCTCGTCGCCGTGTACCCGTCCAACGGCAGCGCCGACGCCGACAACCCCTACCTGATCCTCGAGGCCCCGTGGGCGAAGAAGGACAAGCAGGAGGTCGCCAAGGCGTTCCTGGCGTTCGCCCGCGGGCCCGAGGGGCGCAAGGTGTTCCTCGACGCCGGGTTCCGCGACCCGAACCGGGTCGGCGGCAGCGCCCTGTCCGGCAACGCGTCCTTCAGCGCCCGGATCAAGACCGTGCCCCGGGCCGTGCTGCTGCCCGAGTCGGTGAAACAGTCGATGGACACGTGGACGGCCCTGACCCGGCCCACGAACGTGCTGCTGGTCCTCGACGTGTCCGGGTCGATGAACGAGGCCGTCCCCGGCACGGGCAAGACCCGCATGCAGCTGGCCAGGGAGGCCGCGCACGCCGCCGTGACCCTCTTCGACGCCGACGTCAGCGCCGGCCTGTGGAGCTTCTCCAGCCGCCAAGCCGGCAACCAGGACTACAAGCCGCTGGTGCCGATCGGCAAGGTCGGCGAGGCCGTCGCCGGCAAGACCACCCGCCGCGACCAGATGGTCGCCGCGATCGACAAGCTCACCGCCGTCGGTGACACCGGCCTGTACGACACCGCGGCCGCCGCCCAGCAGGCCGTCGTCGACGCGTTCCAGCCCGGCGCGACCAACCTCGTCGTGCTCATGACCGACGGCACCAACGACGACCCGACCGGCGGGCTCAACCTCGACCAGCTGCGGGCCAAGCTGCAGGCCAACGCCGCCAGCGACAAGAAGGTCCCGATCGTCACCGTCGGCTACGGCAACGACGCCGACTTCGCCGCCCTGCAGGACATCTCCCGGACCAGCGGCGGCACCCTGTACACGTCGAAGACCGCGTTCGACATCAACGACGTGCTGCTGACGGCGATCTTCGGGCGGGTGTAGTACAACGAGGTGCATGCTGTGCACCGAAACGTACGGAACGCCGCGAAACGCCCCGCCGATCGTGCTGATCGGCGGGGCTTCGTCGTCGATGGACTGGTGGCACCCCGGCTTCTGCACCGCCCTCGCCGGCGCCGCGTTCGTGCCGCTGCCCGGGCTCGGCCACGAGGTGCCGCCCCGGCCGCTGTGGCCGGCCGTGATCAGCGCAGTGGGTTCGGTAGCTCGCACCACCGGTCACTGAGCGGGTCCGCGGCCAGACGCATCGCGGTCGTCGCCTTCACCGGCCACGTGTCGCCGAACACCGCCCCCTTGTCGGCCGGCCCGACCGACCGGTCGGCGACCGCGGCGACCACCTCCCAGAGCCCGTCGTCACCGAGCGCGGCGACGAGGCTGTACAGGACCGTGGAGAAGGCCGCGGCGAGCAGCTTCGTGCGCAGCGCGTCCTCGTCGTCGGTCGGCAGCGCCCCGATCAGCGGCGGCATCCGCACCCCGGCCCGCTGCTCGAGACGGCCCCGATGGACGTGGATGCCACCCAGATCCCGGTAGTGCACCCGCACCGGCCGCCCGTCCGCGATCTCGACGAGCGTGTTCTGCCCGTGCGCCTCCAGCGCCACGCCCAGGTCCAGCAGCCCGAGCAGCGGCGGCACCATCAGCTCGACGAGCCGGGTGAAGAACCCGGGGGTGAGCAGGTCCGGCCGGTGGGGGAGCAGGGCCAAAGGAACCACGGTCACGCCGGCCGGCGGGGCCTGCCGCCACACGGCCCCGAGCGCCCGCTGCGGCTCGCCGGCCGCGTCCAGGACCGTCCCGGAAGACACCTCCCGCAGCACATGGATCCCGGGTGTACGGCGGGCAAGCCCCGCCACCAGGTCCGAGGCGAGCGGCCCGTTGTGGACCGCGGCCGCCGACAGGGTCCGCACCGCGCTGGTCATCTGCACCTCCACCGCGGTCTTCACGTGCAGCCCCGGCCACTCCGCCAGCGGCTCCAGGGTCCGCAGCGACATCAGCGGCCGCGCCGGCACGTCCACCCCGGTGTCGGACACCAGGCCGGTCGCCAGGGCGCGGGGGAGCTGCCACGGGTGCACCGGGAACCGCGGCGGCCGCGGCACCCCGCCCGTGCGCCACCGGGCCGGGTCGGCCTCCACCAGCCGCAGCGGCACGACCGGACGGTGCTCCGGCGCGTACGCCAGCACCTCCAGCGTCGACATGCCCAGCCGGGTACGGCAGCACGGATGCAGCGGGTGACCGTCGACGACGGCCTGCTCCGCGGCGGCCAGGCCGGTGCCGGCGACCGGCGGGGCGGCCATCGCCAGGGCCAGGTTCGCGACGCTGTTGTCCAGCTCCACCCGGAACCCGCCCGGCAGCCCCAGCGCCCCCGCCAGCACGCCCGGGTCGTCGAACCGCACGCCGTCGACGGTCACGCACGGCAGGGGAGGGGCGAACAGGGCCGGCATCGCACCCGACAGGCGGGACCGGGCGACGATCCCCTCACGCCACAGCGCACCCCACAGGCGGGCCAGGATCGCGGCTCTGGCCCGCGGTACCGCGGCGGCGAAACCGGCGGCGAGATCCGGCCGGTGCGCCGCGAGGACCCGCTCGGTCTGCGAAACGTCGGGAGCGTCCACCCGAGAAGTCTAGGTGCCGCTGAGGCACCTGGGATCCGTGTCCACCGTTCGGTCCTATTTGTCCGCGCCGACCGCCCGGCTGCCCGTTCACCTGCGCAAATGCTGTGATGTACGCGAAGATCAGCTTGGAGCACGGACGCTTCGGGAGGCTCGAACATGGAGATTCGACAAGTGCCGGCCACCGGCCCGGCAGCACAACCGGCGGCCCCGCCACCGAAACCGGCTGCCAGCGAGCCCGGGGTCACCGCGGTGGAACCCCCGCCGAAGGGCGGCCTGCCCGCCTCACAGCAGGTGCTGAGCAAACTCACCCCCGGCGACCGGGCCGCGATCGAGGGCGCCACCGGCTACAGCCTGTCACCGACCGGTGCCGTGACGAGCGGATCCGGTGGGGTGCCGCCGTGGTCGTTCATCATGGCGTTCGCCGCCTCCCGTACCGCCGTGCAGCCGGCCGAGGAGACGCAGAAGGCGTCCGCGGACGACGGCAACCACGTCGACGTCACCGTGTGACCGCTGGAGGTGGCGTGCGCCGGCACGCCGACGACCGGCGCACACCACCCTTGTAGTGTGCGCCCGCCCGGACCCGGTAACGTTCCGGTTTCCGGGTGTAAACATCGACCGGCAGGGCGTTGACCGGCCCGCCCGGGGGCGCGTGTGATGAACCCATGGGCGACGATCCGGGGCTCATCGCGAAGCTGCTCACCGTCATCGACCGCCGGGACTGGGCCGGGCTTTCCGGGCTCGTCACCGACGATGTCGTCTACCACCGGCCCGGCTGCCCGCCGATCGAGGGCGCCGACGCGTTCGTCGGGTTCTACCGCCGGCGGTGCATCGTCTCCGCCGGCCGGCACCAGGTCGACCGTTGCCTGTCCGTGGACGGGCAGGGGTTCTGCTGGGGCCGTTTCGACGGCATGTCCCACGCGGGCGTGCCGCTCAACGAGATCTTCGCGGACTGGTACGAGTTCCGGGGCGGGCGCGTCGCCCGGCGCCGCACGTTCTTCTACCGGCCGGCGATCTGACCCCCGTTTGGTTGACATAATGTACATTATCGAACGTGTTGTACACGGTGGACGGGATCAGCATCCTCGCCAAACCGCGGCCCGGTGACTGGCTCGAGGACGACGTGGCCCGCCTGGCCCGCGCCGGCGTGCGGGTGCTGGTGAGCCTGCTGACCGACGACGAGGTCCGCGAGACCGGCCTGGCCGCCGAGCCGGCGTGCGCACGCGACGCCGGCCTGGAGTTCCCGCGCGCGCCGATTCCGGACCGTCAGGCGCCCGGCGCCGATTTCTCCGCGTCGGTACTTCCCGTGCTCGTCGGGCATCACCGCGCCAGCCGGCACGTGGCGGTGCACTGCCGGTTCGGCATCGGCCGGTCCGCGACCGTCGCCGCCGGTGTCCTCGTGGCGTGCGGCGGCGACCCGGCCGACGTGTGGGCGCGGCTGGCGGTGGCCCGGGGCGTGTCCGTCCCCGACGTCGACGCGCAGCGCCACTGGGTCGAAAGCTTGATCACGTAGGGTGATCCGTTTCGGAAGGTGAGGCACGAATGACGCAGGTCGGCGCGCACATCCCCCACGCGGGTGACGCGACGGTAGGTAAGCGGGGTATGCGGCCGCTACGCTGTTCGTATGCGTGAGGTGCGCAAGGAGCGGGTGACGGTCACCATGGCCGCCGACGACGCCGCTGCGGTACGGCGGTTCGTCGACGCGGGCGGGGCCGAGTCGGTGTCGGCGTACGTCGCCGAGGCGGTGCGGGGACGGCTGGCCCGGGACCGGGCGCTGGTGACGCTGAACGAGCTGTACGCGCAGCGGGGCGTCCGGCTGGACCCGGAGCACCATGCGTGGGCGCGCGAGGTGCTGGGGCTGGCCCCGGCTCCGGCGAGCGGCCCGATGTCGTGACCGGCCTCGGCGCGCAACGGCGCTGCGGGTGCCTGCCGTGCGGGGAGGTCGCGTGACGGCGGTCGGCGGGCGCATTCTGGACAGTTCGGCAATTCTGGGGTTCGTGGCCGGGAAGCCGTACTCGTCGGCGATCGTCTGGCACGCGGTGGACCAGGGTGTGGTGCTGGCGGTGCCGGCCGCTGCCCTGGCCGAGGCGTGGGCGCAGACGTCGCCGAAGGACTACGACGTGCTGAAGGTGCTGCTGGCGCTGCCGGTGGTGGTCGTGGACGACCTGACGGCGGCGGACGCGGTCGACTCGGGCGCGCTGTTCGGCGGCGAGGGCGGCCCGGCGCTGGTCGCGGCGGCGCACGTGGTGCGGCGGGCGCAGGCCCGGCCGGGCTGGGCGATCGTGACGGACCGGGCGGAGATGCTGCGCACCTTGGACCCGCAGGCCGAGATCGACGAGCTCCCCTGATCATCGTACGGTGTGTCGCACTCGGAAAATGTCATAGGTGGCTGGTATGACTGTTCCGACACATGTTCGATTGAGCGGGTAGGAGGGTGCGATGGTTGCCGCGCAGACCGCGGCCAAGGGGGGCTTGTCGACATTGGATCTGGAGCAGATCCGGGACACCCTCGCGGCCGGCCGGAAACCGAAGGTCGTGTTCACCGAGCAGGCCGGGCAGATCGCCGGGCAGCTGGGCCAGGTCGTCGCACTGACCGACCCGGACCTGTCCGACGAATGGGTCGTGGTCCGGTTCGGCCGCGACGAGTTGCCCTTCTCCCCCGCAGACCTGGCGATCGCGCCGAAGGCCCCGCCGGTCAAGCGCACGCCAGCCGTTCCAGCACCTCGTGAGGAGAGCCCCGTGCCAGCCCCTGCCGTTGCCGCCGAACCCGACTCCAGCGCCGCCCCGGCCAAGCCGGACTCCGACGCCCCGGCCGCCGACGCGCCGGCCGCCGCGGACCCGGCGCCGTCACCTGCCGCCGAGCCGCCCGCGCCGGAGCCGCGCTCCTCGAGCAAGCCCCCGGCGAAGAAGACCGCCGCCCCGAAGGCCAAGCCCCCGGCCGGGCTGACCGTCACGCTCGCCTACGCCGACGGTGAGTGGACGGTCGCCGCGAACCAGGGCGCGAAGGCCCTCGCCAAGCCCTACGTCATCAAGGCCGGCGAGGCGCTGAAGATGGTCGCGATGCTCGACGTGCCGGGCGTGCACGAGGCCGTGGAGGAGATCGTGTCCGCGGCCCGCGCGGAGGCCGAGAACCAGGCGGAGCGGCTGCGGGCCGAGCTCGCCGAGATCGAGGCCCGGCTGGCGGAGCTCCGCGAGGCCGAGTAACACCGGGCCGGTCCCCTGCCCGCGCCGCCCAACCGGGATTCGGCGCGGGCAGGGCGGGCCGGGTCCGTCTGACCCAGCGTGGCTGTGCTGGGCTGTCGCCTTGCTGGGCGCGGGACAGCGCGGGCTGTCGGCAGCCCAGGTTGGTGCGGAAGCGTCCCGCGCCACGCTCAGTGGGCGGCGGGGCGGCCGGCTCGCAGTGGTGGTCGTCGCAGCCGGGACGCGGGCTCAGGCTTCCGCGCGGGCGCCAGCCGAGAAGGGGCGTTCCCGTACCCGGCCGGCTGGTGCCCAGTGCGGCGGCAGACCATCTGTGCACCGGGCAGGTCGGCGCGGGCGGTGAAGTTCGGCCGCCGGGACGGTTGCGCATGGATGGCGCGGCGCTACCGTTCCATCGTCGGCCCGACCGGGCCGGGCCGGGACGCCGCGGACGGCGCACCGGACGGAATCGACGCAGGGCGGCACGCACCCCGCCAGGAACGGAAACGACGTACACGTGAGCGACGGGGCGGCGATCGAACCCAGCCAGCTCGAACCCGGCGACGTCGGGGCCGCGTCCGCGGTATCGGCGGTTGTCCCCTCCCCCGGTGCCGCGCCGGCCGGTGGTGGGGCCGTGGTGCCGTGGCGGGTGCCGCGGGTCTGGCGGGTGCTGCTGGGGGTCGCGCGCGGCGTGGTCGGGCCGGTGGCGCGGCTGCGGGTCACCGGTGACGTGCCGGCCGAGCTGCGGGCCGGGCCGGTCATTCTCGCCGTGAACCACATCGGGCCGTTCGACCCGATCGCGATCACGGCGGCGTGCGGGGTCGTGCGGCTCGCGCCGCGGCTGATGGCCACCGGCGGGCTCTTCCGGGCGCCGGTCGTCGGGTCGGTGATGCGGGCCTGCGGGCACATCCGGATCAACCGGCGGCAGGCGAACGTGGCCGCCGCCGTCGACGACGTCACCGCGGCGCTGGCCGCCGGGTCGCACGTGCTCGGGTACCCGGAGGGCCGCATCACGCTCGACCCCGGCATGTGGCCGGAGCGGGGCAAGACGGGGATGGCGCGGATCGCCCTGGCCACCGGGGCGCCGGTCGTGGCGGTGGCGCAGTGGGGGGCGCACGAGGTGGCGGCGTGGGGCGGGTTCGGGCCGACGGTGCGGGCGCTGTCCCGGGCGCTGGTGCGCCGGCCGGTGGTGCGGGTCCATTTCGGGGCGGTCGTCAACCTGTCCGGGATCGACCCGGCGTCGCCGGGGGCGGCGCAGCGGGCCACGGACCTGATCATCGACGCGATCACGGCCGAGCTGCGGCCGTTGCGGGCGGCCGAGCCGCGGCTGCCGCGTTACGTAGACCCGGTCCGGCCGTTGAGTGTCCAGCGCCGCCACCGCCCCGCGTCCTGACCCGCCGTCCAGGTCGCGCGGGCACGGGTTACGCAGAAACAGGTTGCGGGAAAACTCGTGCGGGAAGGTGTCGAGAATGCGGGGGCGGCTCCGTCCCAGGGTCACGAGCGGCCGACGGGGGCCGCGGGCGACGAAGGAGTACGGGCATGAAGTACCTGCTGCTGAAGCACTACCGGGGTGGGCCGGCGCCGGTGTGGGAGTACCCGCCGATGGACCGGTGGACGCCGGAGGAGGTCGACGCGCACGTGCAGTACATGCAGGACTTCGCGGACCGGCTGCGGGAGTCGGGTGAGTTCGTCGACAGCCAGGGGCTGACGCCGGGCGGGGCGTTCGTGCGGTCCGACGGTGAGGGCCGCCCGCCGGTGACCGACGGGCCGTTCGCGGAGACGAAGGACCTCATCGCCGGTTGGATGATCATCGACGTGGAGTCGTGGGACCGGGCGGTGCAGCTGGCCGGGGAGCTGTCCGCGGCGCCGGGGCCCGGTGGGAAGCCGATCCACGAGTGGCTGGAGGTGCGCCCCTTCCTCAGCGGGACGCACTTGGCAGCGGAGTGAACGAGCGGGTGCTGCGGGAGCTGGTGCCCGCGGTCATCGGCATCCTCGTCCGGCGCGGGGCGGACTTCGCGTCGGCCGAGGATGCGGTGCAGGAGGCGCTGATCCGGGCCCTGGAGACGTGGCCGGACGACCCGCCGCGCGACCCGAAGGGGTGGCTGGTCGCGGCGGCGTGGCGCAAGTTCCTCGACGCGGCCCGGGCCGAGGCGTCGCGGCGGGGGCGGGAGCTGGCGGTCGACGCGGAG
The DNA here is from genome assembly GCF_039532525.1 of Dactylosporangium salmoneum. NCBI lineage: Bacteria > Bacillati > Actinomycetota > Actinomycetes > Micromonosporales > Micromonosporaceae > Dactylosporangium > Dactylosporangium salmoneum. The sequence goes on along the minus strand of NZ_BAAARV010000096.1, from coordinate 160,444 downwards.
CCGCCGCCCGGGGCGGCGCCGGCCACCGATGACACGCTGCGGCTGTACTTCCTGTGCGCCCACCCGGCCCTGCCGCACAGCTCCGCCGTCGCCCTGACCCTGCGCGCCGTCGGCGGGCTGACGACGCGGCAGATCGCGGCGGCGTACCTGGTCCCGGAGGCGACGATGGCCCAGCGGATCAGCCGGGCCAAGCGGAAGCTCGCGGGGCTGGCGCTGGACCAGCCCGGGGATCCGGCGACGGTACTGCGGGTCCTCTACCTGGTCTTCAACGAGGGCTACAGCGGCGACGTCGACCTGGCCGCCGAGGCGATCCGGCTCACCAGGCAGCTGCACACGCTGACCGGTGACCCGGAGGCGGCGGGTCTGCTGGCCCTGATGCTGCTGCACCACGCGAGGCGGGCGTCGCGGACCGGCCCGGGCGGGCGGCTCGTCCCGCTCGGCCGGCAGGACCGGTCGAGGTGGGACACCGGCCTCATCGCCGAGGGCGTCACCGTCCTGCAGGAGGCACTCGCCCGGGACCGGCTCGGCGAGTACCAGGCCCAGGCCGCCGTCGCCGCGCTGCACGCCGACGCGCCCACGGCCGCGGAGACGGACTGGGTGCAGATCGTGGAGTGGTACGACGAGCTGCTGCGGCTGACCGGCGACAGCCCGGTGGTGCGGCTCAACCGGGCGGTCGCGGTCGGCGAGGCCGACGGTGCGCGGGCCGGGCTGGCGGCGCTGGCCGGCGTCGACCCCGCGTTGCCGCGGTACCAGGCGGTGGCCGCCTACCTGCACGAGCGCGACGGCGACCTCGAGCGGGCCGCGGACCTGTACGCGGCGGCGGCCCGCGCCGCGCCGAGCGTCCCGGAGCGTGACCACCTGACCCGGGAGGCGGCCCGGGTCAGGCAGCTGCACAACCGGGCCGCGAGCGCCTGACCCCGGACGCGGCCCGGGTCAGGCGGCCGCGGAACCAGCCCGGGCCGGGTCAGCCTCGCGGCGCATGCGCAGGTAGGCCAGGACGGCCTCGCGGGTGGTGCGCACGCCGAGGACCTCGCGGGCCGGGCAGCCGCGCAGCCGGGCCGGGTCAGCCCTCGCGGCGCATGCGCAAGTAGGCCAGGACGGCTTCGCGGGTGGTGCGCACGCCGAGGACCTCGCGGGCCTCGGCGATGCGGCGGTTCGCGGTGCGCAGCGACAGGAACTCGGCCGCCGCGGCGGCGGCGATCGTCTCGCCGCCGGCGAGGCGCTCCAGCAGGGCGCGTTGCTCGGGGGCGAGGACCGGGCCGCCGGACTCCTCGGGCGGGGCGGTGCCGAGCTCGGCGTCGGGGTCGGTGGTGACGGGGCCGATGCGGCCGAGGTCGGCGAACAGGGCGCGGCCGATCTCGGCGGTGGCGTCGGCGATGGCGACGATCCCGGCGCCGCGGGCGGCGGCGAGCAGGGCGAGCTCCGCGGTGTCGGCGTCGCCGACGCGGCCGAACAGGGCGAGCCGGGCGTCGGAGACGTCCCAGGCCTGGTCGGTCAGGGCGAAGCCTTCCCGGGTGGTCCAGCCGGCCCGGGCGAGGCGGCGCAGGACGGCGGTCGCCTCCGCGCCGGTGGCCACGACGTACCGCGGCGCGAGTGCCGGATCTCCCGCCATCAGCGGCTCATCGGAGAAAACATGCGCTCACCATGCGTTAAGGAAAGCACTGGGCACAAGACCCGGCAAATCATCCAAGCTCCTCGATGGCTAGCGCGGCGGCTTCGGTGCGGGTGCGGGCGCCGAGCTTGCGCATGCCGGAGCGGATGTGGGTCTCGACTGTCTCCCGGGAGATGCCGAGCTGGCCGGCGATGCGGCGGGTCGGCTCGCCGTTGGCGACGAGGCGCAGCACGTCGCGTTCGCGGTCGGTGAGGTCGTCGCCGGCGCGCCGGCCGCGGGTGTCGCGGCGGATGGAGTGGCGGCGCAGGGCGCGACGGGCCCGGCCCAGCAGCACGACCAGGCCGGCCTCCTCGGCCAGGCGCTCGGCCTCCAGCAGCGGCGGGACGGCCTGGTCGGCGGCGTCCTCGAGCAGACCCTGGGCGAGCAGGCAGCGGACCTCCTCGCGGCGGGCCAGCTCGTGCCAGGCGGCGGCGGCCTCGGCGAAGCGGTCCGGGGCCTTCCACGCCTCCAGGGTGGCCCGCACCGGCGCGAGGGGCGCGTCGGCGGGGACGGGGTCGACGGCGACCCCGGCGTCGTAGGCGGCCCAGCGGGCGGTGATGCGGCGCAGGCCGTCGACGAGCGGCGACGCGTCGGCCAGGGCGGCGTCGACGACCGCCTGGTCGGGCCGGCCGTCGAGCCAGGCCGCCTCGCGGGTCACCCAGTCCAGCAGCGGCCCGGCCGAGGCGGGCCGGTTCTGCAGGGCGTCGAGGCGGGCCCGGGCCGGGGCGAGCAGGCCGCCGTCGGCCTCGGCGAGGGACGCGGCGGCGACGGCGTAGCCGCGGGCCAGGGCGGGCAGGGTGCGGTCGGCGAGGTCCCCGGCCCGGCGGACCACCTCGTCGATCTCGGCGCCGCGCAGGGCGTCGCACCACAGCTGGGCGGCGAGGAACCGGGTCTGCCAGCTGTAGGCGAGGTCGCCGGCGCAGGCGGCGGCGGCCGCCGCGGCGGCCTGGGCGGCCTCGGCGAGGCGGGCGTCGGCGGTGAGGGTCTCCACGAGCAGCCACGCCGACCAGCGGGCGGCGAGGGCGTCGCCGGCCTGCCCGGCCGCGGACGCGGCGGAGGCCAGGCCGTACTCCCAGCCGGGCTGGCGGGTGCCGGCCCGGACCGCGGCGATCGCGGCGCGCAGGCCGGTGTGGGCGGGCGCGTCGCCGTGGGCCTGCAGCAGCGCCTCGGCCCGGGCGACGGCGCCGTCGGGGTCGGTGGTGAGCATGGACAGCAGCCGGATGCGGTCGCGGGCGCCGACGGTCTCGGCCGGCGCGTCGTCGGGCACCTCCGAGACGGCGTCGGCGGCGGCGACCGGGTTGCCCTGCTGCAGCAGCGCCTCCCCGCGCAGCACCGCACCGGCAGGGTCCGGCGTCCCGGCGGGGATGACCCGCAGGCAGGAGCCGGGGCCGGCCGCGCCGAGGGCGGCGCGGGCGGCGGCGATGCGCACGGCCGGTTCGGGGTCCACGCCGGGCAGGTCGCAGGCCAGCAGCAGCAGCTCGGCCCGGTCGCCGGAGGACTCGGCGGCCGCGGCGGCGGTGACCGCGACCTGGTAGGCCTCGGCGGCGGCGCCGGCCGCGGCGAGGTGCCGGGCGGCCTCGCGGGGCGGGACGAGGGTGGCGAGGCGGCGGTGCAGTGCGGCGCGCTCGGCGGTGTCGAGCAGGCCGGCGGCGACCTCCGCGGTGTACGGGGAGACGGGCGCGGCGACGCCGTCGGCGAGCTCGACCAGGCCGGTCTCGACGAGCTCGGCGAGGCCCTCGCCGAGGACGGTGGCGGTGACGGGGCGGCCGAGCAGGCCCAGGGCGGCCATGGCGGTGCGGGCCGGGCGGGTCAGGTCCGCCAGGGCGCCGGCGACGGCGTAGGCGAGGCCCTTGTCGAAGGTGTCGGTCAGTCCCCCGCCCTGGGCGACGTGCTTGGCGAGGGCGCTCACGGCGAGGGGCACGCCGCCGGCGCGGCGCACGACGTCGGCGACGACGGCGGCGGACGCGGACGGGGCGAGCTGGCGCACGAGGGCGGCGGCGGCGTCGGCCGGCATCGGCGGCATGGACAGCCACGCGGTCGCGGCGGCGCGCAGGGCCCGCTCGGCGTCGCCGGGCAGGCGGTGCGGTGTGCGCAATGTGACGACAATCCGACAGTGCTCGGCGATGGCCGGGAGCGCGGCGATCGTCATCGGATCGGCCCACTGGAGGTCGTCGAGGAGTAACAGGCCGTGACGCACGCGGGAGCGGACCGCCTCCGCGAGGAGCGGCGCCTCATGTGATGGCAGTCGCACCCGCACCGCCCGCGACAGCGGCAGGGCCGGCACGCCGCGCAGCATCGCCAGCGCGCCACCGCTGAACACCGTGCCCCGGAAGGACTCCCCGAGGCGCTTCAGCACGCCCGTGCGGCCCGTCCCCGGCGCCCCCGCGATGACCACCAGACCGGGGTTACGCAGGGCGTCCGCCGCCGTGGCGACCAGCTCGGCCGGCGGCCACGCCGCGGCAGGAACACTGGCCCGGCCGACCACCG
>NZ_BAAARV010000096.1:128077-156276 GCF_039532525.1 Dactylosporangium salmoneum | reverse complement strand
GGCGGCAGGCTCATCAGTCGGTGCCTCAGGCACGGGTCGCCTCCATTCCTGGCACGAACATGGGATCCTGCGCGCGCAGGATATTCGTAATGTGTGTGCCGTACGTGCGTGACATGACGGTACTGATTGCACCCAGGAGCGAATAATGAGCGAGGTCCACCCCTTGGACACCCGAGGGTACGTCGGCATTGTGGCTGAACCCACCGGCCTCGCGCAGTCGGTGATCAGTCTGTGCGCGCCGGCGAAGCGGAGCTGACCCCGTGGCTCCAGGACCGCTGAGCTCCCGCGTGGCCGACCTGTGCGGCGAGGTCGGCAACCGCCTCGGCGGCCCCGCCCAGGCCCAGGTCGTCGACGTGCGGCGGCGCCTCGGCGAGCCGCTGCGGGTCGCGATCGCCGGCCGGCTCAAGTCCGGCAAGTCGACCCTGGTCAACGCCCTCATCGGCCGGCGGGTCGCGCCGACCGAGGTCGGCGAGTGCACGCGCATCGTCACCCAGTTCCGCTACGGCACCTCCGACCGCGTCGACGTGGTCAAGCGCAACGGCGCCCGGGTCAGCCTGCCGCTGGACGAGGCCGGCATGATCCCGCAGCGGCTCGGCGTGGCCCGCCACGAGGTCGCCTACGTCGACGTCACCCTGACCAGCGACCACCTGCGCGACCTGACCGTCGTCGACACGCCCGGCCTGTCCAGCGCCAACACGTCGGTGTCCGACCAGGCCCGCCGGTTCCTGTTCTCCGAGGCGCCGATCGACGACGACCTCGACTCCGACTCGGCCGGGGCCCTGTCCGGCGCCGAGGCCATCATCTACGTGTTCACCCAGTCGGTGCGTGAGGACGACGTGCAGGCCCTGGAGGCCTTCCGGTCGATCTCGGCCCGGCTGTCGAGCAACCCGATCAACTCCCTGGGCCTGTTCAACAAGGTCGACAAGCTCGCCGGCGGCGGGCAGGACCCGTGGCCGATCGTCGCGCCGCTGGCCAGCGACCAGTCGAAGGTGCTGCGCCGGGTCGTCTCCGACGTCGTGCCCGTCGTCGGGCTGCTCGCCGAGACGACCGAGGCCGGGCGGCTCACCGCCGCCGACTGCGAGGCCCTGCGCCAGCTCGCCGCCCTGCCCCAGGGCGAGCGGACCGTGCTGCTGGCCTCCGTCGACCTGTTCACGTCCCGCGAGTGCGCCATCTCCCGCGAGTCGCGGGAGCGGCTCCTGCGGCTGCTGGACCTCTACGGCATCAGCTTCGCCATCGCCCAGCTCGTCGCCAAGCCCACGCTGGCCACCGGCGAGCTGGTCCGGATGCTGTTCCAGGCCTCCGGGTTCCCGCGGCTGCGCCAGACCCTCGACCACGCCTTCCGGTGGCGCACCGACGCCATCAAGGCCGGCTGGGCCCTGTCGAGCCTGGAGAAGATCGCCAGCCACGCCGAGCGGCCCCAGGACCGGGAACTGCTGCGCGACGCCATCGAGCGGGTCCTGCAGCAGCCCGAGTCGCACCGGCTGCGGCTGCTGGAGGTCGCGCAGCTCGTCACCACCGGCGCCGTCGACCTGCCCGACCAGATGGAGGGCGAGCTGACCCGGCTCGCGCTGTCCAACGACCCCGGCTGGATCCTCAACCTCGGCGGCGCCGACCGCGACCAGATGGTCCGGGCCGCGCTGGACGCCGCCACCCGCTGGCGCGCCTACGCCGTCGCGGGGGCCAGCCCGTCGCAGTCCCGGGTCGCGCTCGTTGCCCACCGTGGGTTCTACCTGCTGTCCCAGCGCATCCGCGGCGGAGGACCCGGCAATGCCCGATAGCCGCACCAACTCCTTCACCACCGACACCATCAGCCCAGCCAATAGCCGAGGCCCCCACCCCCAGGAGCCGAAGATGTCCTCCAACAGCCTGCGCCTCGTCGCGGTCGCCGTCGCAATGATCATCGCGGTGCTCACCGGCGCGGCCGTCGGCCTGATCGGCGGAGCCCCGAACTGTCCCGCCGGGACGGTCACGGTCAACGCGCCCGCCGGGAACCCGTCGAACGGCACGCCCCGCGAGGCGCCGACCGGCGGCCAGGCCGGCGATAAGGTCCAGGTCCCCGCGTGCACCGCCCAGGAGACGTTCGGCATCAAGCCGGCCCTGGTCGCGTTCGTCGGCACCCTGTTCGTCGGCGCCGCGCTGCTGCTGCTGTTGCTGCTGGCCTCCCGCGGCCGCGGCGCGGCCGGCGTCGCGCCGGTCTCCGCGCCCCCGGCCCGTGGCGGCGGGCAGTCCGACGCCGACCGGCGGGCCCTCGTGCAGGCCTCCATCTACGTGCGGGACCGGGTCACCTCGAAGGCGCTCGGCGACCGGCTCGGCGCCGCCCTCAACGAGGCCGGCGTCACCACCCTCGAACCGACCGGGGTCCGGTTCGACCCGGCGCACCACGAGGCCGGCGGCACCACCCCGACCAACGACCCCGGCCTCAACGGGCAGATCTCCGGCGTCGAGGTCCCCGGCTACGTCGACCGCGACGGGCGGGTCCTGCGGGCCCCGATCGTCACCGTGTTCCAGATCGCCCGTGCCGCCGGCGGCGGCACCGGCCAGTTCCCGACCGTCCAGCAGCCCACGAATGCCCAGCAGCCGCGCAGAGAGCAGCAACGATGACCTCGACCTCCAACCCGCCCGCCGGGCAGCAGGCGGCGAAGAAGCCCGCCGACATGACCGCCGCCCTGGGCAAGCTGCTCAAGGCCGGCGTCGACGGCAGCCTCGCCTACCTGCGCAAGATCGACCCGGACGCGGCCGCCGACATCGACCAGGAGCGCCGCCGCGACGTGCAGCGGCCCCGCATCGTCGTCGTCGGTGAGACCAAGCGCGGCAAGAGCTCGCTGACCAACATGCTCATCGGCGTGCCGAACCTGTCCCCGGTCGACGCGGCCGTGGCCACCGCCTCCTACCTGGAGTTCCAGCACAACCCGCAGCACGGCGCCCGCGCCTACATCCCCGGCCGGGAGGACCCCGTGCCGCTGGGCCTGGGCGACCTGCGCGACTGGGGCACCGTGCTGGGCCGGCTGCCCGACGGGATGCGTCCCCCGCGGCGCATCGAGGTGCACCACTCGGCGCCGCTGCTGCAGTACCTCACGCTCATCGACACCCCCGGCACCGGCGGCCTGGACTCGATGCACGCCGAGGTGGCCATGGACGCGGTGGAGAAGGCCACCGCGCTGCTGTTCGTCGTCGACTCCTCCAGCCCGTTCTCCAAGCCGGAGATGAACTTCCTCATCGAGGCCAGCAAGAAGGTCAACTTCGTGCTGTTCGCGCTGACGAAGGTCGACGCCTACCCGGGCTGGCGGACCATCCTCGCCGACAACAAGGGCCAGCTGCAGACCCACGCGCCCCGGTTCGCCTCGGCGCCGTGGTTCCCGGTGTCGGCGCGGCTGGCGGAGCTGGCGATGCAGATGCCGAAGGAGGCGGCCGGGGAGCTCATCCGCGAGTCGCGCATCGCCGAGCTGCAGCACGCCCTCATCGACCTGGCGTCGAAGGGGCACCTGCTGCAGCAGGCCAACGTGCTGCGCTCGGTGCGTTCCGAGTACATCCGCGTCGACCAGGAAATCGGCGACCGGATGAAGGCCACCGACCCCGACCCGGCCGACTTCGAGCGGGCCAAGGAGGAGCGGGCCCAGGTCGCCACCCGCAAGCGGACCGAGTCCCGGCAGTGGTCCCTGGCCCTGTCGACCGAGACCCAGCGGGCCCGGGTCGAGGCCACCACGCGGCTGCGCAACTACGTGACGCAGCTGCAGGAACAGTTCATGGAGAAGATCGACAAGGGCGGCCGCGGCGACATCCAGGAGTTGCCCGCCGAGGTCGACAAGGCGCTGTACGCATTGAGCGTGCGGCTCTCCCACGACCTCGAGTTCCGCTTCCGCAAGGTCGGCGAGCGGGTCCTGGCGCAGGTGTTCAGCCCGCACGAGCTGCAGCACGTGCTGCGCGGGCTCAACGCGCGGCTGCGCCACGCCCTGGGCACCAAGCCGCGCCGCGAGCAGGGCGGCGAAGGGGCCATGGTGGTCATGTCCTCGGCCGGTATGGCGATGATGGCCAGCCGCATCCCCGGCATGATCGGCGGCGCCGGCGCGCTCGGCGCGGTCGGGCTGGCCGGCGCCGGGCTGGTCCTGCCCGTCGTCGGGGTCGGCCTCGGCCTCGCCGCCGGCGCCTACATGATCTTCAAGCGCAAGAGCATGGCGGACAAGGCCCAGGCCCGCGCCTGGCTGCGGGAGGTCCTCGGCGAGGCCCGGGCCGCGCTGTCCGACGAGATCATGCACCGGTTCACCGACCTGCAGTACGCGCTGACCCTGGCGTTGGACGAGGCGATCGAGCGGCGGCTCAAGCAGCTCGACGCGCACATCGCGAACATCGACAAGTCGCTGGCGGAGGACAAGGCCGAGCGGGCCAAGCGCAAGGCGGCGCTCAACACGGAACGGGAGGGCCTGCGCTCCCGCATCAAACAGGTCGACGAGGTGCTGGTGCGCATCCGCGCGCTCACCCCGAACGCGCCTGGCGATGCGGGCGAAGCGCCGGCCGAGGCGTAGGGGGTTTGACCGATGGACGGGCACTGGGACTGGTCGGAGGGCGGCGACGACGCCGACACCGCGGACCTCGGCGGCGACACCGGGCACGACCTGCACGGTGACTTCGGCGGCGAGGACTACGGCGCCGATTTCGGGCACCACGACTTCGGCGGCGAGGACCACAGCCTCGCCGGCGGGGACGACCTGCACGGCCAGCACGGCGGCGACCTCGACGAGCCGCTGGGCACCGAGCACGCCACCGCGGAGTACGACCAGGCCCTGCACGACACGGACGGCGGGGACCACGGCGAGCCGGGCTACGACGAGGACCACAGCCCGGTGGACCACCACCTGGACGTCCAGGACGGCCACGACGACACCGGCGGGCAGCACGAGGCCGGGTTCGGCACCGACCCCGACGTGCACGCGGGCGGCGACGACCCGGCCTGGCACGAGCCGCAGTTCCCGGAGCAGCTGGACCTGCAGGACCCGCCCGAGCCCGTCGACGGGTTCCCGTGGAGCGACGCCGACGTCCTCGGCGGCCCCGACCACTCCCTGTCCGCCGCGTTCGACCCCGCCGTCGTCGACCACGCCGCCGAACCGTCCGGCCTGGCCGACTACGCCGGGCTCGACGTGCCGCCCGGCACCGACCCGTGGAGCCTGCTGCTCGGCTCCGAGGACCCGGCCACCAGCAGCCTGGCCACTTTCTGGGCGCCCCAGTAGGAACAACACAACGCGGCGGCGGTACCTCCCGGGGTACCGCCGCCGCGTTGTGTTTGAAAGCGCTAGTTGAGTGCGACGACGAGCAGGATCACGAACAGCACCGCCACCAGGGCCAGGACCACCACGATCACGGCGATCCAGTTGCGCTCGGAGGCGTCGCCCTGGTGCGCCGGCGCCTGCCGGGCCGCCTGGGGCGGGAACGGCCCGGGCCGCTGCGGCTGCACGACCGGCTGCGGCGCCACGACCGGCCGCTGCGGCTGCACCACGGGCGGGCGCTGCACGACCGGCTGCGGCGCCAGCACCGGCGGGCGCTGCTGCACCACCGGCTGGACCGGGCGGGGCGGGACGACCGGCGGGCGCTGCACCGCCGGGGACACCGGCACCCCGGACATCGGCGCCGCCGACACCGGCGCGTGCTGGGCCGCCGGCACCGGGCGCTGCTGCACCGGCGGCGGGGCCACCTGCCGCGGCGTGCCCGACGTGCGGCTCGGCGGGACGACCGCCGCGCCGATGCACAGCGCCCCCTCGACCACCACCGTCTCCGGCTGCTCCAGCGTCGTCGGCGCCACCCCCAGCTCGGAGTGGATCAGGTGCGCGGCGAGCGGGATGCGGGACGAGCCGCCGACGAGGAAAATGCCGACGAGGTCCTTCGGCTGCAGCCGGGCCTGGTCGACCGCCCGGCGCAGGCACTGCACCGTGCGCTCCAGGTACGGCTTGACGAGGGTCTCGAGCTCCTCGCGGGTCAGGTGCGCGTCGATCTCCATCGACGGGATGTGGATGTCCGTCGACGACGTGCGCGACAGCATCTCCTTCGCCCCGCGCACGTCCTCGTACAGCATCCGCCGCAGCCGCCGGTCCGAGGCGTCCGTCGGCTTGGCCAGAGACGCCCACTTCTCCGGGTGGCTCTCCGAGTACGTCTTGCCGAGGTGCTCGATGATGGCGTGGTCGAAGTCGAGGCCGCCGACGTCGGGCAGGCCCTCCTCGGCGAGGACCTCGAACCCGGACTGGGTGCGCCGGACCACGGTCGCGTCGAACGTGCCGCCGCCGAGGTCGTAGATGGCCAGCGACCGGCCGACCGGCACCGCGGAGCCCAGCACGGCGGTGAAGTACGACGCCGCCCCGACCGGCTCCGCGATCAGCCGCGGGGTGCCCAGGCCGGACAGGCGGGCCGCCTCGACCAGCAGCGACCGGCGCCGCTCCCCCCACCGGGCCGGGTGGGTCATGCGCACCTCTTCCGGCGCCGCGCCCAGCTGCCGGCGGGCCTCCGTGTTCACCAGCGACAGCACCTGCGCGAACAGCCGCGGCACGGGCATCGGGTGGTCGCCGATGAACACCTCGCCGTCGTCGATGCGCCGCTTCGGGTTCGGTTCGAAGCGGGCCGGGTCGAGCCGGGCGTTGCGCTCGGCGTCCCGGCCGACCAGGACCTTTCCGTCGGTGTTGAAGTACAGGGAAGAGGGCAGCAAGGGGGAACCGTCGAACAGCAGCGGTCGCATCCGCGCATCGGGCGTGCGGACCATCGCGACCGTGTTCGACGTGCCGAAGTCGATGCCGAGCACGCGCATGTGCGTCACCCTACCTTTGCCGTTCCGCGCTCTGCGTCGGCCGTCAAGCCTGCCGTAACCCGCTGTTGCGCAAAGTTGACCGAAGATCGCTGCATACTGACCGCGTGAGACAGCAGGTGGTCCCCTACCTCGACGCGCCAGGACCGCTGGGCTTCGCCCACCGTGGCGGGGCGTCGGCCGGTGACGAGAACACGACAGCGGCGTTCGCCCGTGCGGCCGACCTCGGGTACAGGTACATCGAGACCGACACGCACGCCACCGCCGACGGGGTCGCGGTCGTGTTCCACGATGACACGCTGGAGCGGCTGTTGGGACGCCCGGGTCGGATGATCGACTTACGGTGGGCGGACCTCCGGACCGAACGCGTCGGCGGCGCCGCGGTGGTGCCCCGCCTCGACGAGATCCTCGACGCCTACCCCGACATCAGGTTCAACATCGACGCGAAGACCGACCACGCGGCACAGCCGACGCTGGACGTCGTCGAGCGGCTCAAGGTGCACGAGCGGGTCCTGCTCGCCTCGTTCTCCTCGCCCCGGCTCGCCCGGATGCGCCGCACCGCCGGGCCCGCCGTGGCCACCTCCATGGGCATGCGCGAGGTCGCCGGGCTGTGGGCCGCCTACCGGCTCGGGCGCCGGTACACGCCCGCGCCGACCGTCGTCGCCGTGCAGATTCCCCCGCGGTACGGCCGGATCCGCCTCGCCACGAAGCCGTTCGTCGACTACTGCCACCGGGCCGGGCTGCACGTGCACCTGTGGACCATCGACGACCCGCAGGAGATCGCCTACTTCCTCGACCTCGGCGTAGATGGCATCATGACCGATCACATCGAGGTGCTCCGCGACGTCTATCTGGCCCGCGGCATCTGGTCCTGACACGCCAGAAAGGTCGACCGTGCAGTCAACGCGCCGGGAACCAGAGGAGTCGACGGTGCGCTCGACGCGCCGGGAACGGGTCGGCTGGTACTTCTACGACTGGGCCAACTCGGCGTTCCAGACCACCGTCATCACCGTCTTCCTCGGCCCGTACCTGACCTCGATCGCCGAGAAGGCGGCCGGCTGCGACGGCGACGCCTGTGACAACGCCGTCATCCACCCCCTCGGCCTGTCCATCGCCCCCGGCGCCCTGTTCCCCTACACGGTGTCGCTGTCGGTGTTCCTCACCGTGTTCGCCCTGCCGATCGCCGGGGCGATCGCCGACCGCTCGGCGCACAAGAAGCAGCTGCTGGCCCTGTTCGCCTACATCGGCGCCGCGGCCACCACCGCGATGCTGTTCCTCACCGGCGACCGGTACCTGCTCGGCGCCGGGCTGTTCCTCGTCGCGAACATCGCCTTCGGCGCCTCCATCGTGGTCTACAACTCGTTCCTGCCACAGATCGCCGACGAGGAGGACCGGGACCGGGTCTCCAGCTTCGGGTGGGCGTGGGGGTACCTCGGCGGCGGCACACTCCTGCTGCTCAACGTGGCGGCGGTGCTGTCGAAGGACGCGCTGGGGATGAGCACCGGCGAGGTCGCCCGCTACAGCCTGGTCTCGGCCGGCCTGTGGTGGGCCGGGTTCACCACCATCCCGCTGCTGGCGCTGCGCAACCGGCCCCCGCAGGCCGAGGCCCTCACCGGCGGCGGCAACGCGGTCACCGACGGGTTCCGGCAGCTGTGGCACACGCTGCGGGGCCTGCGGGCCTACCCGCTGACGCTGTTCTTCCTCGCCGCCTACCTCGTCTACAACGACGGCATCCAGACCGTCATCTCCCTGGCCAGCCAGTACGGCACCGAGGAGCTCAAGCTCAGCGACAGCGTCCTGGTCCCGACGATCCTCATGGTGCAGTTCCTCGCCTTCGCCGGCGCCCTGCTGCTCGGCAGGCTCGCCCGGGCCATCGGCGCGTGGAAGACCGTCCTGGTCAGCCTCGTGCTGTGGACGCTCGTCATCGTCGTGGCGTTCTTCCTGCCGGCCAAGCAGGCGGTGCCGTTCGTGATCCTCGGCGGCGCCATCGGCCTGGTCCTCGGCGGCAGCCAGGCCCTGTCCCGCTCGCTGTTCTCCCAGCTCATCCCCAAGGGCAAGGAGGGCGAGTACTTCGGCATCTACGAGATCTCCGACAAGGGCACCAGCTGGCTCGGGCCGCTGCTGTTCGGCCTCGCCTACGACCTGACCCGCAGCTACCGGGTCGCGATCGTCTCCCTGCTGGTGTTCTTCGCCGCCGGCTTCGTGATGCTGGCGATGGTGCCGATCCGGCGGGCCATCGAGCAGGCCGGCAACACCCCGCCCGCCCGCCTGTAGGTTCGTCCCTGTGCGTTTCGGGCTGCTCGGGCCGCTCGCGGTCGACGTCGCCGGGCGTCGCCTGGAGATTTCGGCGGCCCGCGACCGGGTCGTGCTCGCGATGCTGCTGCTGGAACCCAACCGGGTCGTCACCCTGGCCCGGCTCGTCGACGCCGTCTGGGGCGACGCGACCCCGGCCACCGCCCGCGCGCAGCTGCACACCTGCGTGTCCCGGCTGCGCCGGCACCTGCCCGGCCTCATCCACACCGACACCGCCGGCTACCGCGCCGCCGTCGTCGGCGACGACCTCGACACCCTCCGCTTCGACCGGCTCACCGCCGCCGGCCGGGCCGCCATCGCCGCCGGCGACCTCCCCGGCGCCCGGGCGCGGCTGCGCGACGCCCTCGACCTGTGGCGCGGCCCCGCCCTCGTCGACGTCGACAGCCCCGGCGTCCGGGCCGCCGCCGTCGCCCTCGAGGAGCGCCACCACGCGGCCCTCGAGGACTGCATCGACGTGGAGCTGCGGCTGGGCCTGCAGGGCGAGCTGATCAGCCGGCTCACGGCCCTCGCCGAGCAGCACCCGCTGCGGGAACGCCTGCACGGGCAGCTCATGACGGCGCTGGCCCGGGTCGGGCGCGGCGCCGACGCCGTCGCCGTCTACCGGCGCCTCGCCGCGACCCTCGACGAGCAGCTCGGGCTCACCCCCGGCGCCGAGGTGCAGCGGGTGTACCGCGACCTGCTCCACCCGCAGCCCGGCGCCCCCACCGCCCGGCGCGCGGCGGCGTCCCCGGCGCCGCCGTGGACGCTGCCCCGCGACGTCGCCGACTTCTCCGGCCGCGACGAGGTCGTGGCCCGGCTCGTCGCCGCGGCGACGCGGAGCTCCCCGGCACCGGCGGTGCTCACCGTCGACGGCATGGCCGGCGTCGGCAAGACCACCCTCGCCGTGCACGTCGCCCACCTCGTCGCCGACCGCTACCCCGACGGGCGGCTGCTCATCGACCTGCGCGCCCACGGCGAACGGCCCCCGCTCAGCCCGCACAGCGCCGCCGAGATCCTGCTGCGCCACCTCGGCCTCGACCCGGCCGGCATCCCCCAGGACCCGGCCGAGCGCTCCGCCCGCTGGCGCGGCGAGCTCGCCGACCGGCGGCTGCTCGTCATCCTCGACAACGCCGCCGACCCCGCCCAGATCGCGCCGCTGCTGCCCGGCCCCGGCGGCGCCAGCCTCGTCGTCGTCACCAGCCGGCGGCGGCTGGCAACGGCACCACCCGGCGACGGCATCTCCCTCGACGTGCTCGACCCCGGCGACGCCGCCCGGTTCCTCGCCGGGGTCGTGGGCGAGCGCGCCGCCGCCGACCCCGCCGTCACCGCCGAGGTCGTCCGGCTCTGCGGCGGCCTGCCGCTCGCCCTGCGCCTCGCCGCCGCCCGCCTGGCCCACCGTCCCTCGTGGAGCGTCGCCGACCTCGCCGACCGGCTGCGGCGGGCCAGCCCGGCCGCCGTGGACCTCACCGTCGACGGGCGCTCCGCGCACGCGGCGTTCGAGCTGTCGTACCGGCAGCTCGACGAGCCCGCCCGGCGGCTGTTCCGGTTGGCCGGGCTGCACCCCTCCGGCGAGTTCGCCGTCCCCGCCGCCGCGGCCCTCGCCGGCCTGCCCGCCGCCGAGACGTCCGCGACGCTGGGCCGGCTCGTCGACGCCCACCTGCTGCTGGAGCCGTCCGAGGGCCGGTTCCGGCTGCACGACCTGCTGCGCGAGTACGCCGCCGGGCTCGCCGCCGCCGACCCCGGCCACGCCGCCGCCACCGACCGGCTGCTGGACTGGTACGTGGCCGCGACCGCCGCCGCCACCCGCTTCTGGGAGCCCCGCCGGCACCGCGGCGCCGTCGACGGCCTCCCCGCCGTGCCGGGCACGCCCGCGTTTGCGGACCTGGCCGCCACCCGCGCCTGGCTCGACCGGGAGATCGCCAACCTCATCTCCGCGGTCCACCTCGCCGACCGGCTCGGCCGGCACCGGCACGGCGCGCTGCTGACCCGGGCCCTGTGGGGGTACCTGTTCCGCAACTCGATGAACGACGTCTCCATCGACCTGCACCGCCGCGCCCTGGCCGGCGCCGAGGCCCTCGCCGACGACGACCTCGCCGCCATGACCCACAACTACCTGGCCTCCGCCTACGCCCGCGCCGGCCACCTCGACGACGCCGCACACCACCTCGGCCGGATCGTCGGCCATCCGGACTGGGGCTTCCGGGCCCGCAACAACCTCGCCGCCGTCTACCTCTACGCCGGGCGCCTCCGCGAGGCCCTCGCCCTGCTCGAAGGGTCGATGGTCGCCATCTACGGCGCCGACCGGACCTGGGCGTTCGGCCAGTGGACGTCCCTGGCCACGATCCTGCAGCTGCTCGGCCGCACCGGCGAGGCCCTCACCGTCGCCCGCCGCGCCCACGCCGTCGGCCGCCTCGACCGGCTGCCGTCGCTGGCCGCCAACGCCCGCCTCGAGCTCGCCGTCATCCATCAGCGCCTCGGCCACCACCGGCTCGCCGCCCTGCTGCTGCGGGCGCTGCTGGCCGACCCGTCCCCGGAGATCGGCCCCGCGCTGGTGTGCCTGGCCCGCAGCCGGCTCGGGCTGGCCGAGCTGGCGCTGGGCCGGCCCGGCGAGGGCCTGGCCCTGCTCGCCGCCGCCCACCGGGCCGCCGAGCCGCTCGAGCCGCACGTGGCGTGCCTCACGGGCAACGACCTCGGCACCGGCCTGCGGCTGGCCGGCCGTCCCGCCGACGCCGCCCAGGTCCACGCCGCCGTGCTCGGCCAGGCCAAGCGCATGGGCTACCGCTACGAGCAGGCCCGCGCCCTGCAGGGCCTCGGGCTGTGCACCGGCGACCCGGCCGCGCTGCGCGAAGCCGCCGACCTCTTCGCGCAGATGGGCGCCCAGTAGGCTTCCACGCCGTGACACCAACCGACGACGACCCAACGGCCTGCGTGGCCGCCGGCGACAGCCGCCTTCGCCGCGGCGGCCGGCTGAAGTTCTTCTACGGCCCGATGGACTGCGGCAAATCCACCCTCGCGCTGCAGATGGACTACAACCACGCCCGCCAGGGCCGCCACGGCATGGTGCTGACCACCATCGACCGGGCCGGCCCGGGCCGGCTCAGCACCCGCATCGGCCTGGGCAAGGACGCCGTCGACGTGGCCGGCCTCGACCTGCGCGACCTCGTGCGGGACCGGTGGGCCCGCGGCATCCGGGTCGACTACCTCATCTGCGACGAGGCCAGCTTCTACACCGTCGAGCAGATCGAGCAGCTGGCCGACCTCGTCGACAACTCCGACGTCGACGTCTACGCCTTCGGCCTGGCCACCGACTTCCGCACCGCGCTGTTCCCGGCCGCGCAGCGGCTCTTCGAGCTCGCCGACGAGGTCACCCGGGTCCAGGTCGAGGTGCTGTGCTGGTGCGGCCGGGCCGGGCTGCTCAACGCCCGGGTCGTCGACGGCGTCATCGCCCGCGAGGGCGACCAGGTCGTCATCGGCGACACCACCGCCGACGGCGCGGTCCCCGACACCAGCCCGGCCGACGTGCACTACCAGGTGCTGTGCCGCCGCCACCACCGCACCGGCAACCTCGGGCCCGCCGCCCGCGCCGGGGGCCAGCTGCGCCTGGTGTAAATCGGGTGCCGCGGCGCGCTCGCGGCCGTAGGCTCCCGGGTTCGTGCGCCTCCGTGACTTTCGCCTCGACGTGCGGCCGCTGCGGCATCGGGACTTCCGGCTGCTGCTGGGCAGCGGCGTGATCACGATGTTCGGCAGCTTCATCACGCTCGTCGCCGTGCCGTTCCAGCTCGCGCTGCTCACCGGGTCGTACGTCGCGGTCGGTGTCGTCGGCGTGGTCGAGCTCGTCCCGATGGTCCTCAGCGGGCTGTGGGGCGGTGCGATCGCCGACGCGGCCGACCGGCGGCGGGTGGTGCTGTGGTGCGAGGCCGGGATGGCCGTGTGCACCGGCGGGCTGCTCGTCAACGCGCTGCTGCCCAGCCCCGCGGTGTGGCCGCTGTACGTCGTGGCCGGTGCCGTCGCCGCGCTCGACGGGCTGCAGCGGCCCTCGCTGAACGCGCTCATCCCGCGGCTGGTGCCCCGCGACGAGCTGACCGCGGCCAACGCGGTGCAGGCGCTGCGCTTCCAGATCGGGGCGATCGCCGGGCCGGCGGTCGGCGGGGTCCTGGTCGTCGCGGCCGGCGTGCAGGCCGCGTACGCGATCGACGTGGCGACGTTCCTGGCCTCGATCGCGCTGCTGTACGCGCTGCGGCCGGTCCCGCCGTCGGAGCACGCCGAACGGCCGAGCCTCGCCGCCATCGCCCGCGGCGCGCGGTACGCCTGGTCCCGCCCGGAGCTGCTGGGCACCTACTTCGTCGACCTCGCCGCGATGTTCCTGGCGATGCCGATGGCCCTGTTCCCGTTCGTGGCCGACGCGCTGCACGCCCGGTGGGCGCTGGGGCTGCTGTACGCCGCGCCGACCATCGGCTCCCTGGTGATCTCCCTCACCAGCGGGTGGACGTCCCGGGTGCACCACCACGGCCGGGCGGTGCTGATCGCCGCCGGGGTGTGGGGTCTGGCCATCGCCGGGTTCGGTATGGCACCCGAGATCTGGAGCGCGCTGGCGCTGCTGGCCGTGGCCGGCGGCGCCGACATGGTGTCCGGGCTGTTCCGCTCCACGATCTGGAACCAGACGATCCCCGACCACCTGCGCGGCCGCCTCGCCGGGATCGAGCTGCTGTCGTACTCGATCGGCCCGACCGCCGGGCAGCTGCGCGCCGGCCTGATGGCCGGATGGGTCGGCCTGCGCCCGGCGATCGTCGCCGGCGGCCTGCTGTGCTCGGGCGTGGTCGCGGTCTGCGCCCCGCTGATGCCGGGCTTCACCCGCTACGACGCCCGAACCGACCCGCACCGGCAGGCCGCGCAGGCGGCCGCTACCGCGGCGGCGACTCCTTGATGAAGGCGATCCCGTCGTAGTTGCGGACGTGGGCCGGGGCCAAGGGGGCGTACCCGAACCAGGGCGACACCCGCGGTGCCGCGGCGGCGAGCCCGTCGCCCGCGTGGCGGAGGTCGACGAGGAAGCGTTGCTCCGGGCCGGCGTACAGCATCCCCTCGATCGTGTCCGGCGGCGGCTCGTCGACCCCGTGGTGGCGGATGGTGCCCAGTCCGGTGGCGACGAACGCGTAGCCGTCGCGCAGGTCGGTGGCGGCAATCGCCCCGGCGCTCCACCACTGCAGTTCCGTGCCGCCCATCCGCATCGCGGACTTGTCCCGCTGCAGGTGGGCGTTGTGGGCGTGGACGAGGGTGGGTGCGTGCGCGGCGAGGGCGAGCAGATTGGCGGCCATCATGGCGTCGCGCTGGGCGCAGAGCCTGCCCAGCCGTTGCGGCGACGGGTCGGCGAGCCCGGCGTGGTAGCGCAGCAGCCCCACCGCGGTGCGCGCGTAGAGCCGCAGGAGGTCCAGGTCGCCGGCCTCCGGGGCGTGCGCTTCGAGGAGCCCGGCGAGGTCGTCGGCGATGAGCCGCAGCCGCCGCGCCTCGGCGCCGCGCCCGATGGACCGGCTCGGGTCCATCATCGCGTCCGGGTTCGTCCAGCGTTCGTCGTCGCCGAGCAGCTCGTCGAGCTCGGCGACGGTGCACGGCACCAGGCCGGGGCCGAGGCCGGCGTGCAGCGCGGTGAGGGCGGGGCGGGGGCTGGCGGCGCCGCTCATCTCCAGCGGCCCGTCGAACCCGGCGAACCGGACCTGCTCGGCCTCGGGACGGCCCGCGTTGTGGGCGCGCATCCAGCGGACCAGGTCACGGTTGGCGGCGGACTCCCCGAAGCCGTGGCTGAACCCGCGGGCCATGACGTCGTCGAGGTCGCCCCGGCCGGTGGTGACGTAGGCGTCGACGACGAGGCCGAGGAGGCAGTCGCTCTCGATGGCGATTCGGCGGTACCCCTCCGTCTCCACCAGCTCGCGGAAGAGATCGTTGCGCAGCTCGAGCAGCACGTCCTCGCCGTGGGTGGGCTCACCGAGCGCGAGCAGCCGCGGCCGCCGGCCCAGCATCCCGATGAGACCGGCGGCGCCGATGGGAGCAGTAGCAGTCATACCCCTGAACCGTACCGCTGAACCGACGGTTGAACCTTCCGCGCGGCCCGGCACCGCCGGCGGCGCACTAACCCTCAAACCGAGGGGAGATAGCCGGTGTCGTTGAAGGCGATGAGGGACGGCGGCCGAGCGGTGTCCCACTCGACGATGGTGACGGTCATCCGTCGATTGTGCGGGGTTGTGCACCGCCTGTGGACAACAGCCTGTGGATAAGTGGAGAACCGTCCGTCACCGCAGGTCAGCTGGGGGGTTCTCGGCGACGGCGAGCCAGGCGTCGGCCTCGGCCGGGTCGTGGAAGCGGATGGACCAGTCCACCTGGCGCAGGCTCATGTGCGCCCAGCACGCCTCCAGGACCTCGGGCGGGGCGAGCCGCGCGGCCTCGGCGGCCAGCGGCGGGGCCAGGGCCGGGGCGCGGCGGCAGACGTAGAACAGCAGGGTGACCAGGTCGAAGGCGCGGGTACCGCGGCCGGCGCCGTCCCAGTCGACGATGCCGGTCAGGGCGCCGTCGGGGGCGACGAGGACGTTGCCGGGGTGGAAGTCGACGTGGACCAGGTCGTCGCCCGGGAGGGTGTCCAGGGCAACGCGGCGGATCGAGGACAGCAGCGCGGCCGAGCGCGCGGAATACTGCGCCAGGGAGTCGTGGTGGCAGAAGCCGGGGCCGGGCTGGTGGAGGTACAGGTGCAGCGGCGGGACCTCGGTGGCGCGCAACAGGCCGGCGAAACGGCGGCTCACCGCGGTCATCTCGTCGACCAGGCGCTGGTCGACCCGTTCCGGCGGGCGGCCCGGCAGCAGCGACTGCACGACGACGCGGCCGTCGATCAGGTCGTAGGACGGGGCGGGGATGCCGGCCGCGCGGGCCAGGCCGAGCAGGGGCGTACTGGCCGGGTTGCCCTCCGACAGCACGCCGCGGCGGCCGTCGGGCCAGCGGACGTAACCGGCGCCGATCTCGCCGCCGGTGCAGGGGCCTTCGTAGGCCAGGCCCAGACGGGCGGCGTGCCGTGCCGCGTCGATTCGCACCGGAGGGCCGCCAAGGGCTATGGTTGATCGCTCTGGCATGAAAAAAGACGCCCTAAAGGGCGCCGATGTTGTGAATGTTAGCCGACTGGAGACGGGTTGTCAAACTCATCCGACACCGCCGACATCGTCGAGGAGCAGGGGCATCTCGACACGCTCTACGGGCACCTCGACCGGCTGCGGGAGGACGCGGCCGGGTCGCTGTCGCGGGCGCTGCTGCAGACCGGGGGGACGCCCGCGGACCGCTCGCACCGGGACTCCTCGGCGGCGCTGTACAACGAGCGGCTGGCGCAGTACTCCGCGGTGGAGAACGGCCTGTGCTTCGGCCGGCTCGACTTCGCCGACGGTGAGCGGCGCTACATCGGCCGCATCGGCATCTTCGACGAGGACAACGACTACGAGCCGCTGCTCATCGACTGGCGGGCGCCGGCCAGCCGGCCCTTCTACCTGGCCACGGCGGCCGCGCCGGACGGGGTGCGCCGGCGCCGGCACATCCGCACCGACCGGCGGACCGTCACCGGCCTCGACGACGAGGTGCTCGACCTCACCGAGGCCCACGGCACCGGGCGCGGCGCCCACGACGGGGTGACCGGCGAGGCGGCGCTGCTGTCGGCGCTGACCGCGTCGCGCACGGGCCGGATGCGCGACATCGTCGAGACCATCCAGGCCGAGCAGGACCACGTCATCCGGGCCGACCTCGGCGGGGTGCTGGTCGTGCAGGGCGGGCCGGGGACCGGCAAGACCGCGGTGGCGCTGCACCGGGCCGCGTATCTGCTCTACACCCACCGGCAGGTGCTCTCCTCGCGGGTCGTGCTCATCGTCGGGCCGAACACGACGTTCCTGCGGTACATCTCCCAGGTCCTGCCCTCCCTCGCGGAGACCGGCGTGCTGCTGGGCACCATGGGTGACCTGTTCCCCGGGGTCACCGCGCACCGCGAGGAGCCCGCCGAGCTCGCCGCGATCAAGGGCCGCGCCGAGATGGCCGACGTGCTCGCCGCGGCCGTGCGCGACCGGCAGCGGGTGCCGGACGAGCCGCTCCCGCTGCGCCTCGACCTGCTCGACGGCGGCACCGTCATGCTGGAGCCGGCCGTCATCGAGGACGCCCGCGAGCGCGCCCGGCGCACCGGCAAGCTGCACAACCTGGCCCGCCCGGCGTTCGACACGGAGATCATCCACGCGCTGTCGCTGGTCGTCGCCGACATGATCGGCCTGGACCCGTACGCCGACGACCCCCTCGGCGGCGACGACGCCCCCGGCGAGGCCCAGCTGCTCGAGGAGGCCGACCTCGCCGAGATCCGCCGCGAGCTGCGCGGCGAGGCCGAGGTCCTCGGCGCCCTGGACTGGCTGTGGCCGATCCTCACCCCGCAGCAGCTCGTCGCCGGCCTCTTCGCCTCCGATGCCCGCCTCGCCGCGGCCGGCGCCGACCCGCGCCTGAAGCGCTCCGTCCGCGAGGGCTGGACCCCGGCCGACGTGCCGCTGCTGGACGAGGCCGCCGAACTGCTCGGCGAGGACGAGACCGTCCTGGAGATCATCGCCGAGCGGCGCCGCCGCCAGCAGGTCGCCTACGCCGAGGGCGCCCTGGAGATCGCGTTCGGCTCCCGCTCGATCGACGTCGAGGACGAGGACGACCCCGAGCTCCTCATGGTCACCGACCTGCTGGAGGCCGACCGCCTCGCCGAGCGCCACGACGACGGCGAGGCCCTCACCCCGGCCGAGCGCGCCGCCGCCGACCGCAAGTGGGCGTTCGGCCACGTCATCGTCGACGAGGCCCAGGAGCTCTCGGCGATGGCCTGGCGGCTGCTCATGCGCCGCTGCCCGAGCCGCTCGATGACCGTCGTGGGCGACGTGGCCCAGACCGGCGACCTGGGCGGCGCCTCGTCGTGGTCGCAGGTCCTCACCCCGTACGTGGGCGAGCGCTGGCGGCTGCGGGAGCTCACCGTCAACTACCGCACCCCGGCCGAGATCATGTCGGTGGCCGCGGGCGTCCTGGCCGGCATCGACCCGGACATCCAGCCGCCCCGCTCGGTCCGCCAGGCCGGCGTCGAGCCGTGGATCCGCGGCGTCGCCCCGGCGCGGCTGCCCGAGGCCCTGACGGAGGCGGTCGAGCACGAGGCCGAGGCCGTCGGCGAGGGACGCCTCGGCGTGCTGCTCCCGGCGGGCATCTTCGAGGATCTGGTACCGCACGTGCGCAAGGCCGTCCCGGACGCCGCGGTCGGCGAGCAGCCCGACCTCACCGCCCGGGTCGTGGTGCTGACGGTCAAGCAGGCGAAGGGCCTCGAGTTCGACGGGGTGATCGTCGTGGACCCGGAGCTCCTGGTCGAGGAGTCCCCCCGCGGCGCCAACGACCTCTACGTGGCCCTGACCCGAGCCACCCAGCGCCTCGGCATCCTGCACCCGGGCACCCTTCCCGACTCCCTGCATGCCGTCGTGGGCATATAAGCTCGACGGGTGGTAGCGCCGTTCGAAGTCCTGGCCGAGCCGACCCGCCGCCGCATCCTTGACGCGCTGCTGGACGGCCCCCAGCCCGTCGGCGCCCTGACCGACCGCCTGGGCCTGACCCAGCCCGGCACCTCGAAGCACCTGCGGGTGCTGCGGGAGGCCGGGCTGGTCCGCGTGCGCACTGATGCGCAGCGCCGCTACTACGAGCTGCGACCGGAGCCCCTTGCGGAGATTGACGCGTGGCTGGCCCCGTACCGCCGGCTGTGGCACCGCCACCTGAACGCCCTGGAAGCGGCGCTGGACGCGGACAACGAGGGGGAAAGCTGGGAGCGTGATGGGTCGGACTCCAGCACGCTCACCGAGCCGACCTGAGCCTAGCAACCCCCTTTCGGCTACTTTCCAGCGCGGTCTCCAACTGTGCGGCAAGCGCGCTTTCGGCGCCGACAAGGGCCCGCAAGCTCTTCACCACCACGTACGCGCCATGCTTATCGGTCGCCAAACACTTCGTCCTCTCCAGCAGCATCCGCGCCACGTCGGCCGGTGGCAGCACCCCCAGGTCGTCACCGAGCTGACGCCACACGAGTTGCACGAACCGGGCCGACGTCAGGTTCCTCGAGCATGCGTCGAGGGCGTGGCCGTACATGGCGATGCGATCGGCGGCCGGCATGTCGTCCGCGGGTCTCAGCAGCAGTTCGAGCAGCATGCGATAGGTCGAGGCCAGGCCGTCGCCCGTGCCGATCAGCGCTGGTGGGCCAAGATCGCGCCAGATTGGGATCATCATGTCGGACGGTCCCCGATCCTCCTGCAGGAATGAGGCGAGCCGGGCTGTCCGCCAGCCTGGGCTGTCGGCATCCGCCTGGAAGTCCGCGAACGGCCCGTCCGGCGTGACGGCCCAGCCCAGGGAACGAAGCACAGCGACAGGGCCGCCGGGATATGACACCGTGACGTCGGCGCTGTCGGACTCGACGCGCAGCACGTCGACGAGGCGTTCGAAGTCCTCCGTCGGCATCTGGCTCTGCCAGAAGCGGGCATACCGGTTCCATATGCCGGGGCCGGCACCCTCGAAAAGGTCGGCTCCGCGGATCGGGCCGCGGGCCAGGACGACGGCCAGCCACACCAAATTGGCCGAGAACGCGGCGTGACGGGCGGCGACCGGGCGCCGCTCCGGCTCGTACTCGGGCAGGGACCATCTCGGGTGCGGGTAGCCGGCGTCCGGCAGCAGCTCCAGGACCAGGTCGAGGCACTCGGCGCGCCGGCGCTCGTCGAGGGCCTCCAGCATTGTCTGGCAGAAGGAGCGCAGCGGGCCCCGGCGGGTGATCGTGATGAACGACGTCGCCGCGTAGAAGTAGCCGGCGTCGAGGTGACCCGGCTGGCGGCGCCCGGCCCGGTAGGCGCGGTCGGCGGCGAGGTCGGTCAGGGCGGTGACGATGTGCCGCGCGGCCAGGAACTCGCCGAAGGTGGCGTGCAGGAACTCGAAGCTCGTCTCGGGATGCCCGACGTCCCGCGTCGCCTGGGAGTCGTGGATGAAGAAGAAGCGGCCGACCAGGAACTGCCCGACGGTGAGCGCCCGGTTGAGGCCTCGGGGGTCGTGCCGCGGCAGGTCGTCCGGGTCGAGCAGGTGCGGGATGTCGTCGTTGAGCTCGGCCTCGGTGATCACGTCGCCGCCGCGGTTGAGCATTGCGATCGCGACCGCTGTCAGGCGCCGCCACTCACGGTCGACCTCCTCGCGGCGTACGGCCTCGGTGAGGTCCGGGCCGAGCTTCTCGACCTCGCGGTCGATGAAGTCGGCGAAGAGCCGCTCGTACAGCTCCGCCCGGCCCAGGTCAGCCTCGCAGCGCTGCAGCGCGTTGGCGGTCGCGTCGTACAGGGCGAGCAGGAGCAGCAGCAGCGGCTGCCCGGCCAGCTCCGGGTGGGCCAGCACCGCCTCGGCCGGCAGCCGTTCGAGCGAGCGGGTGGCCAGCTTGGCGGTGTTCGCGCCGTTCCACACGTCCAGCCACGAGCGGATCCGGGGCTCGTCGAAGGGCTCCAGCCGCACGACGACCGTGCCGTCCGGGAACCGGGCCCGGTCAGCGACCACGGTGCGGCTGGTGACCACGGCCGCCACCGGCCGCCCGACGTCGGCCTCGCGCTCTTGGAACTGCCGCACCCGCTCCAGATAGTCGGACTGGTTGACCCCGGTGACCTGCAGCAGCTCGTCGAAGCCGTCGAGCAGCACCACCGGCAGTGCGTCCCCGGCACTGCGCGACAGCTCGGCCCACCCGATCCGTTCGCCGATCTCCTGGTACAGCGCCTGCTCGATCTGGTGCTGTACCGAGGTGTCGGCCGGTACGCTGCGCAGCTCCACCCGCACCACCAGGAAGTCGTTCTCCGGCATGGTGGCGGCGAGCACCCGGGTCAGCACCGACTTGCCCGACCCGGGCTGGCCGAGCACGACGAGCGGGGCCGCCACGGCCCAGGGGGTGGTGAGGTGGGCGCCCAGGAAGCCGCCGAGATCCTCGACCGGGCGGCCTTCGTTCCACCACGACTCCGACGCGGGACTGCCGAAGGTATAGGCCCGCACCCGACACCGCGGCGAGACGTAGGCGGCGCCGAGAGCCGGCATCTCCACGTGGTGCGGTACCGCGGCCGATTCAAGGATGCTCCGGTCGAGGCGCAGGCGGTAACGCCTGGCGAGGTCGGCCCGCCGGGCGTCGGCCGCCGCGCCGGTGCTCATCGACGCGAGGAGCTGGCGCAGCGCGGCCGTCTCCGGCGCGGCCCATGCCCCGAATTCCGCGACGTTCGCGGCCAGCCGCGCGTAGGCCAGGCCGTACGTCTTGCTGGCGCCGGGCGCCGCGTATACGCCGAGCAGTACATCGACCGACTCGTAGTAGTGGCGGTGGTGTTCGCGGTTCGCGTGGAAACCCTCGTCTGGCGTGGGTGCCGGCAACGGCTGCTCGATGAGGAAGTCCACGGCCTCGTCGTGGCGACGGCGCGTGAAGCGGATCGAGTTGATCTCGTCCTGGTCGATGCTTTCGAGATAGGCGGTCACGACCAGTATCGAGTGGGCGGCAAGCAGGATCTCGGTGCGCTCGAAACGGCCGATGCCGGTGACCCGCTCCGGCAGGCCCAGCAGAACGTCGGCGCACCACTCGATCAGCCGCCGGCGCTGGGCGAATAAGGACCCGTTGCCGATCAAGTCGAAACCATCGCCATCGACATCAATCATCGTGGCGAGCAGGGCGGTGATGGGGCCGTCGGCGCCGTCCAGGAGGGTGACCGCGTCGCGGTAGCTCAGGGACCGTGAGGCGTACGGTATGCGCACCGTGTGACCGTAGCGGAACTGGTGGCATGATCACGTACGTGGATCAGGCTGCGTTGTTGGTGGCGGTGGAGATTGAGCCCGAATACGGGCAGATCGCGCTCAAGGCCGGCCGGCTCGGGGCGGCGGAGGACGGGTACTGGGCGCCGCAGTGGGAGGGTGACGAAGGGGCGGTGTCCGGCAGCGGGTGCATTCTCGTGGCGACGCGGCCCGACTCCGACGGCGTGGTCGACGTGGCCGTGTTTCGCGGGCGGCCGCACTTCGACGGGGACTGGGCGCGCGTGCACACCGCGCGGGTCGTCGTCGAGGAGGGCGGCGGGCTGGCGGTCGCGATGACGGTCAGCGACGAGGAGACGCCGGTGCCGGTCGGTGCAGGGGCGTACGGGGTCGAGGTGTGGGTGCGGCCCCCGGCGCTGCCGGAGGCCGTCACCTTCGTGCTGATCGACTAGGCGACTTCCTGGCGCAGGGCGTCGGCCGTGTGGGACGGGGAGAAGGCCAGGAGGTCGGAGGGCGTGCCCTCGAAGATGACCTGGCCGCCGGCGGCGCCGCCCTCCGGGCCGAGGTCGATGATCCAGTCGGCGTTCTTGATGATGTCGAGGTTGTGCTCGATGACGATGACCGAGTTGCCCTGGGTGACGAGGCGGTCGATGATCGCGAGCAGGTGCTGGATGTCGGACATGTGCAGGCCCGTGGTGGGCTCGTCCATGACGTAGACGGTGCCGGACTTGTGCAGCTCGGTGGCGAGCTTCACGCGCTGGCACTCGCCGCCGGACAGGGTGCTCAGGGGCTGGCCGAGGCGCAGGTAGTCCAGGCCGACGTCGACCAGGGCGCGCAGGATCGGCTGGAGCTTCTTCTCCGGGAAGAACGCGGCGGCCTCCTCGGCGGTCATGTCGAGGACCTCGGCGATGGTGCGGTCGCGGAGGCGGTGCTGCAGGACCTCGGGGCGGAAGCGGCGGCCCTCGCACTCCTCGCAGGTGGACTTCAGGCCGTCCATGAACGCCAGGTCGGTGTAGATGACGCCGAGGCCCTGGCAGGCGGGGCAGGCGCCCTTGGAGTTGAAGCTGAACAGGCCGGGGCTGACCTTGTTGGCCTTGGCGAACAGGGCGCGGATCTCGTCCATGACGCCGGTGTAGGTGGCGGGGCTGGAGCGGATCGAGGCGCCGACGGCGGACTGGTCGATGACGATGGCCTGCGGGTGTTGGGCCAGGAACGCCTCGTTCACCAGGGAGCTCTTGCCGGAGCCGGCCACGCCGGTGACGACGGTGAGCACGCCGGCGGGGAAGTCGACGGTGACCTTGCGCAGGTTGTGCACGGCGGCGTCGGTGACGGTGAGCACGCCGGTGCGCGGGCGGACCTCGGTCTTCAGCGGCAGGCGGTGGCGCATGTGGCGGCCGGTCAGGGTGGGGGCGTCGGCCAGGGCGGCGACGCTGCCGGCGTAGACGACCTCGCCGCCGTGGGCGCCGGCCTTGGGGCCGATGTCGATGACGTGGTCGGCGATGGCGATGACGTCGCGGTCGTGCTCGACGACGAGGACGGTGTTGCCCTTGTCGCGCAGCTTGCGCAGGAGGGTGTTGAGCCGGGCCACGTCGCGGGCGTGCAGGCCGATGCTGGGCTCGTCGAAGACGTACATCATGTCGGTCAGCGCGCTGGACAGGTGCCGGACCATCTTGATGCGCTGCGACTCGCCGCCGGACAGGGTCGCGGTCTCCCGGTCGAGGCTCAGGTAGCCCAGGCCGATGGTGACGAGGTTGCCGACCCGGTCCAGGAGGCTCTCCACCATCGGCGCGGCCACCGGCGCGTCGACGGTGCGCAGCACCTCGACCAGTTCGGTGGCCTCCAGGGCGTTCAGCTCGACGATGGAGCGGCCGGCGACCCGCACCGACCGGGCGGCCTCGTTGAGCCGGGCGCCGCCGCAGGACGGGCAGACGGCCTCGGTGACGTACTGCGCGACCCGGTTGCGGGTGCGCTCCGACATCTCGGCCACGTCCCGCTTGATGAACAGCCGGGTGAACTTCTCCACGACGCCCTCGTAGGTGGCGTTCATCTGCCCGCCCCCGACGGCGACGGGCAGCTTCCCGCGGCCGTGCAGCAGGTTGTGCCACTCCTGCTCGTCGTAGCGCTCCAGGGGCTTGTCCATGTCGAAGAACCCGCTGGCCGCGTACATCTGCCAGTACCAGGTCCCCGGCTGGAAGTCCGGGTGCAGCAGGGCACCGTCGTTGAGGGACTTGCCGCGGTCGAGGAACGCGTCGAGGTCGAGGGTGGTGATCCGGCCGATGCCCTCGCACTCGGGGCACATGCCCTGCGGGTCGTTGAACGAGAACAGGTTGGACGCCCCGAGCTGCGGTGTGCCGACCCGGGAGAACAGCAGCCGCAGGATGGCGGAGATGTCGGTGATGGTGCCGACCGTGGAGCGGGACCCGCCGCCGAGGCGCTTCTGGTCCACGACGATGGCGGCGGAGAGGTTCTCGACCGAGTCGAGGTCGGGCTGGCCGTACTTCGGCAGCCGCGCCCGCGCGAAGGCGGTGAACGTCTCGTTGAGCTGCCGCTGCGCCTCGGCCGCGATGGTGTCGAAGACCAGCGACGACTTGCCGGACCCGGACACGCCGGTGAAGACGGTGATGGCCTGCTTGGGCACCTCGACGGTGACGTTGCGGAGGTTGTTCTCCCTGGCTCCGACGATCCTGATCGAGTTCAACGACCCTCCCGTGTGCGCGACGAAGGAAACACCTTACAACGTAGAGGGTTTCAGGACCAGCTCCGCAACGACGGCCCGGTGGTCGGAGTCGGCGGTGACGCGGGTCCCGAACTCGCGCACCCCGACGCGCCGGGAGACCAGGACGTGGTCGAGCGCCACCGGCGGCGTCCAGAACGGCAGCGCCGCGTGCGCCGAGGTCATCCGCGGCCACGTCGGCGCCAGCCCACGCCCGCGCACGGAGGCGGCGTCGCGGAACCCGGCCCGCAGCAGCCGGCGCAGCGCCGCGTGGTCGAGGGTGGCGTTGAAGTCGCCGAGCAGCACCACCGGCGGGCCGGCCGGGCCGGGCCGCGGCTGGTCGGCGAGATTGTCCCGCCACACCCGCAGGCGCCCCGGCCGCGGCGGGTACGGGTGCGCCGACTCGACCAGCACCTCCCCCGCGCCGGGCACCCGCACGAGGCCGCGGGTCTGCGCCATCGGGATCGGCGGGAGCAGCCGCACCTCGGGCTCGTCGATCGGGTGCCGGCTGAACAGCCCGGCCCCGCCGCCGCCCGGCCGCGGCGCGACCACCCGGTGCGGCAGCAGCGCCTCGATCCCGGCCGCGTCCAGCGCGGCGAGGCCCTCCTCGGTGAGCTCCTGCACGGCGAGGACGTCGATGTCGTCGACCTTCACCTGCTCGACGAACCGGGCGGTGGCCCCGGCCCCGTAGAGCAGGTTGGCCGCCATCACCCGCAGCCGTACCCCGCCGGCGGGCACCCGCGCGGGCACGAGCCGCGGCGCGACCAGGCCGGCCAGCACGACGCCGGCGGCCAGGCAGAGCGCCCCCGGCCAGGTCGCCCCGGCGGCGACGACGGCCCCGCCGGCGAGGAGGGCACCGGCGGCGGCATACGGGGTGTACGTCACGAGCTGCGTCAGCGGCGTCCCCCGCTCCGCCCCGAGCAGCCGCACCGCCGCGAACGCCGCGGCCAGCCCGGCGACCAACCAGCACACCACCGTCATGCGCTGCACGCTACCCAGTGGGTGTGACAGTTTCCGTCAGCCTTCGCTCCAGTGGCGCCCGGAACCGCGGTGTCACCCGCGCCTCCCCGAGCCACCCGGCAAGCTCACCGGCGGCGGAGGCGATCGCCCGGCGGGTCGCCGCGGGCACCTCCTCCAGCAGCTCCACGGCCACCTCGCCGGTCGGCCGCTGCGCCCACCCGCCGACGATCCGCCCGCCCGCCCACACGGTCGGGCCGGCGTTTCCGGTGCGGTCGAACAGCTCCGGGGCGTGCTGCCCGAGGTACCAGTGGCGGCTCTGGAATCCCATCACCGTCGGGTCGAGTCCGGGCAGCAGGGCGACCCACGGCCCCGGGTCCTCGACCGGGTCGGTGTCGCCGGGCAGCACGTATCCGGTCTCGCCACCGTCCAGGCCGGCCTCGACCGCCTCCAGGGCGCGCAGCGCGGCCCGGGTCTGCGTCATCGTCCAGCCGGTCCACCACTTGAGGTCGGCGGCGGTGCCGGGGCCGTAGCGGGCCAGCCAGGCCCGGGCCAGCTCGGTCCGCGCGGTCGCCGGGTCCGGCTCCCGCATCGGCTCGGGGAGCCAGTCGGGCAGGCACGACCAGGCGTACTGGGTGCTGATCCAGCTGCCGAGCGGGCGGCCGCGCACGATCCGGCCGTCGGCGGCGAGCAGGAACAGCAGCCGGCTGGTGACGTACTGGCTGCCCTGCGGCAGCACCATGAGGGTGCGCAGCCGCGGCTCGTCGGCGGCCAGCTGGGCGGCGGTCGCGCTCCCCCGGCGGCGCAGCGCCTCGTACGTCGACTCCTCCACGTCGGCGAGCCAGGCGGCGTCGCCGACCCCGGTCTGGGCCAGGTGGCGCAGCAGGTGCTTGCGCTGCTCGGCGGCGACCGCGCGGGTCGCGCCGGCCTGCACGACCCCGGCGAACCCGACCGGCACGACGAACATGGTGCGCCGCATGCCGAGCATCCGCAGCAGGCTCCGCCGCTCGTACAGCGCCTCCTCGACGTTCGCGACCAGCGGCGCGTGCAGCCGGGCGGCGACCGACAGGTGCACGGTCGCCGGGTCGGTCGCGTGCAGGGCCACCAGGTCGGCGGCGACGTCCTCGGGCCCCTTGCCGGGCGGTACCGGCCCGGCGAGCCCGTGCCGCCGGGCGAGCCGGGCCCGGCGCTGCTCGTTGTCGATGTGGAGCGTCACGCGATCAAGTATCGCCACCGTACCGGGCGGTAACCTGTGTGCCATGACGCGATTCGTGCAGAGTGGCCCGGCGCTGCGTGACCCGTACACCGCCGACCCCCAGCTGCGGGGCTGGCTGGACCGGCTGCTCGGCGAGGACGGCCACGCCGCCGCCAAGCAGCGCCTGGCCGACCTGTCCGCCGAGGTGCTGGGGCCGCTGCGGGAGGCGCACCACGACGCCGAGACGCACCCGCCGTCGCTGACCCGGTTCGACGCCTGGGGCCGCCGCGTCGAGCGCGTCGACACCAGCGCCGGCTGGCAGGCGCAACGGGCCGCGGCGGCCCGGCACGGCGTCGTCGCGCTGCCGTACCTGCCGGACGCCCGCGCCGCGTGGGGCCCGGGCGGGCGCGTCGTCCAGCACGCCCTGCTGCACCTGTGGGGCCCCGAGTCGGCGACGTTCTCCTGCCCGGTCGCGATGGCCGACGGCGCCGCCGCGCTGCTCGCCCAGGCCGGCGCCCAGGGCGGGTGGCTGGCCCGCCTCACCTCCACCGACCCGGCCGTCGCCGTCACCTCCGGGCAGTGGATGACCGAGTCGCAGGGCGGCTCCGACATCGCCCGCTCCACCACCACCGCGCACCCCGACGGCAGCGGCGGCTGGCGCCTCACCGGCGACAAGTGGTTCTGCTCGGCGATCGACTCGGCGATGGCGGTCGCGCTGGCCCGCCCCGAGGGCGCCGGCCCCGGGTCCCGCACCCTGGTGCCGTTCCTCGTGCCCCGCTACGCCGCCGACGGCGTGCGCCCCGCCGAGGGCCTGCAGGTGCTGCGCCTCAAGGACAAGCTGGGCACCCGCGCGGTACCGACCGGGGAGGTCCGGCTCGACGGCGTCGAGGCGTTCCCGCTCGCCGACCCGGCCCAGCCCGGCCTGGCCAGCATGATGACCCTCGTCGTCGTCACCCGGCTGCACAACGCGGCCGCGGCGGCCGGCGGGATGCGCCGCGGCCTCGAGTACGCGCTGAGCTACGCGGCCGAGCGCACCATCGCCGGCGGGATCCTCGCCGACCACCCGCTGCACCGCGCCACCCTCGGCGGCCTCGCCGTCGACGCCGCCGGCGCGTTCGCGCTCGCCGCGCACTCGTTCGCGCTGCTGGGCCGGGCCGAGCACGGCGACGCCGCCGCGGCCGCCGAGCTGCGCCTCGTCGCGCCGCTGGCCAAGCTCACCACCGGCCGGCTCGCGGTCGCGTCGGCCAGCGAGTACCTGGAGGCGTTCGGCGGCGCCGGCTACGTCGAGGACACCGGCGTACCCCGGCTGCTGCGCGACGCCCAGGTCCTGCCGATCTGGGAGGGCACCACGAACGTGCTCTCCGTCGACGTGCTGCGGGCCCTGTCGGGCGCGGACGGGGCGGCGCCGCTGCTGCACCGGCGCACCGCGGCCGCCGTCGCCGGCAGCGACCGCCTGTCCG